>NZ_JACIFT010000002.1:0-367561 GCF_014197575.1 Rhizobium sp. BK538 | reverse complement strand
CGGCGAAAGGGGACCCCCTTGCGGGGTCCCTTCACGGCGTGCCGTTTCCATCCCACCCGTCATCAACCCAGCCTGCAGGTAGCGACGGATCAGTCGCAGTCCGGATACCATCCAGGTCAAACGGTGCCCTCCCACGACGCGCCATGCCTCGCGCACAACGAAAAAAAGCGCCTGAGCATCAGGCGCCTTTTGCTGGAATATGAATGCTTAGGCTGCGTTCGAGGTCTGCTCCTCATTGAGGAACGCATAGATCGCCGAAGCGGAGTCGGTCGCACGCAGCTTGGCGACGAGATCATGATCGCGCAGCACGCGGGCGATGCGCGACAGAGCCTTGAGGTGATCGGCGCCCGCGCCTTCGGGCGCCAGCAGCAGAAACACCAGATCCACGGGCTGATCGTCCAGAGCCTCAAAATCCACCGGCTGATCGAGACGTGCGAAGATGCCGACGATGGAGTGGACGCTTGCGAGCTTGCCGTGCGGGATGGCGATGCCGTTTCCGACGCCGGTCGAGCCGAGGCGCTCGCGCTGCAGGACAACATCGAAAATTTCCCGCTCCGAAAGCCCTGTGACTTTTGACGCCTTTGCAGCCAATTCCTGGAGGAGCTGTTTCTTGGAATTTACCCTGAGGGCGGGAATGATCGCATTTTGCTGCAGCAAATCTGCCAATGCCATTTTATTTTCCTTCTGCGCCAAGAAAGGGAGAGCGGCAGCCTAACTGCCGCCCTTCGCCCCGATCTCAGCTTTTGATGCTGGCTGCATCGATCCAGCCAATGTTACCGTCGTGCCGACGATAAACGATGTTTAGTTGTTCCTTGCCGGGGCTGCGAAAAAGCAGCAGCGGCTCGTCCGTCATGTCGAGCGCCATCACGGCGGTCGCTACGGACATTGTTTTCAGTTGCTTGGTGCTTTCGGCGACAATCGCCGGCGCGAAATCATCCGGAATCTCGTCGTCGTGGTCCGACATCCCACCCATCACGGTATACGCGACTTCCGCAGAACCATTCTGGTGATTTCCGGAGTGGTGATCCTTCAGTTTGCGCTTGTAGCGGCGAAGACGCTTCTCAATCCGTTCGGACGCTGCATCGAAGGCCAGCTGCGGATCCATCGCCTCCCCGGCGGCATGCAATACAACTCCGCTATCGAGATGAAGCTTGCAGTCGGCGGAAAACCGGGCGTTGGCCTTCTGCACGATCACTTGACCGGAATACCCTCCGTCGAAGTATTTCGTGACGGCGACACCGATTTGGTCCTCGATCCGCTGACGGAACGAGTCACCAATTTCCATATGTTTACCGGATACACGCACACTCATGGAGTTTCCCTTCTTATGATGGTTTGCGAGTACCAGTCTACGCCAAGGCTCACCCTCATCCAAGCACTTCGCGCGACCCCAAGCAAGATCGGCCGAAGTTCCCGGCTTCAGGCGCCCTGAGGATGATGGGGATAACTTCCAACGCTGTCCACAGCGCCAATTGCGGCGCGCTTCTAGCCAGAAGTTACCAAAATGTCAACAGACACATGCATTAGAACGTTGGAATACACGCGGTGGTCGCCTCAGGCAACAGTCAAAAGCCGGCGACCTTCGCCAAAGCCCGCTTCTCCCGCCTGCGCTGGACGGACGAAGCAATACTCATCGCCTCGCGATACTTGGCCACTGTACGGCGGGCAAGGTCGACGCCGCCTTGCTTCAGGATACCGACGATATCGTCATCAGAAAGCACGGCATCCGGGCTTTCCTGCAAGATCAGCGTCCGGATCTTGTGGCGCACGGCCTCGGCCGAATGGCTGTCACCGCCCTCGACGGCACTGATCGAGACGCTGAAGAAATACTTGAGCTCGAAGAGCCCCCGCGGTGTCAGCATGTACTTGTTTGACGTCACGCGGCTGACGGTGGATTCGTGCATCTTGATGGCGTCGGCTACCGTCTTAAGGTTGAGCGGCCGCAGGTGATCAACACCATGCATCAGGAAGGCATCCTGCTGTCGAACGATCTCGCTTGCGACCTTCATGATCGTCTTGGCCCGCTGGTCGAGGCTCCGGGTCAGCCAATTGGCGGTCTGCAGGCATTCCGACAGAAAGGCGTGATCGTCACCACTCTTCGTGACTTTGGAAAAATACGTTTGATTGACCAGAACGCGCGGCAGCGTGTCCGGATTGAGCTCCACCAGCCAGCCGCCATCGGAGCCCGCGCGCACGACGACGTCGGGCATGATCGCCTCCGACATTCCGGCTTCGAAGCCGGCGCCCGGCTTCGGATTGAGCTGGCGGATCTCGCCCAGCATATCGAGCAGATCTTCTTCGTCCACGCCGCAAAGCCGCTTCAGCGTCGCGAAGTCGCGCCGAGCCAGAAACTCGAGATTGCAGACCAACGCCTGCATCGCGGGGTCAAAGCGGTCCTTCTGCCGAAGCTGGATCGCCAGGCATTCGGCCAGGTTGCGGGCGAAAACACCGGGCGGATCGAGCGTATGCAAGGCGGCGATCACGCGCTCGACATCGTCAACGCTCGCGCCCAGCCTATCGGCAGCTTCCGTCGCATCGCCCTGGAGATAGCCTGCCTCGTCCAGCTGATCGACGAGGTACTGGGCGATCAGGCGATCGGACATGTCGGGCAGGATAAAGGGCAATTGTTGGGCAAGGTGATCGCGCAGCGAGATCTGACCGGCGACGAAATCATCAAGATCGTAGCTCTCTGCCCCTTCGCCGTTGCCGGGCATCGACTTCCACTGGCTGATCAGCTCGGGAGCATCGGCACGCTGCGGGGCGCCATCATCGGGAAAGACGTTCGCATAGTTGGCGTCGAGCTCATCATTGAGGCGGCTTGCACCGGCGCCGTTGCCACTCTCGTACCAGTCGCCCGACAAAACCTCGGTGCGGCTGTCGTAACCGTCATCGGAGGACTCTTCCGCTTGATGTGGATAGGCCTCGTCTTCCGCTCCACTGCGCTCGGTGCCTACGTCCGCATCATTTGACGGAAGCTCCAGCAGTGGGTTCTTTTCGACTTCCTGGGCAATGAACTGCGTCAGCTCGAAATGCGTCATCTGCAGCAACTGAATGGACTGCATCAGTTGCGGTGTCATGACCAGCGACTGGTTCTGGCGCAGGAAAAGATTGGCCGACAGTGCCATAGCGGACGCGAAACTCCCGTTCGTCTCCTCCGGGAAACCGCGTCCTGTCACGGGCTCAGGCCACGGAAATCCAAGTTGGCCCAAAAATTGCTTTTTTATTCTATTTGGTCAAGCGGAACTGTCACAGAAGGTGAATTTCCGCGGCGCCGGAGCGCGTCAAAGGCTGAAATTGTCGCCCAGGTACAGGCGGCGCACTTCCGGATTGTTGACGATGTCGTTGGCACGACCATGCGTCAGGACTTCGCCGGCATGGATGATATAAGCGCGGTCGATCAGCCCCAGCGTCTCGCGCACATTGTGGTCGGTGATCAGCACGCCGATACCGCGCGCCGTCAGATGATGAACGAGATGCTGGATGTCGGCGACGGAGATCGGATCGACGCCCGCGAACGGCTCGTCGAGGAGCATGAAGGTAGGATCGGTCGCCAGCGCGCGGGCGATCTCGAGGCGGCGACGCTCGCCGCCGGAAAGCGATACGGCCGCGCTCTTGCGCAGCTTACGAATGTGAAACTCATCGAGCAACTCGTCGAGCTTCTTTTCGCGCGCAGCCTTGTCGTTGATATGCACTTCCAGAACGGCGCGAATATTCTCTTCGACGGTCAATCCCCGGAAGATCGACGCTTCCTGCGGCAGGTAGCCGACGCCCAGCCGTGAGCGGCGATACATCGGCATCGTCGTAACCTCATTGCCGTCGATCTCGATCGTGCCCTCGTCAACGGGCACAAGCCCGGTGATCATATAGAAGCAGGTCGTCTTGCCGGCGCCGTTCGGACCCAGCAGGCCAACGGCCTCGCCGCGTCGAACGACCAGCGACACGCCGTTCACGACACGCCGGGTGCTATAGGTCTTGGTCAGACCGCGCGCAATCAGCGTGCCCTGGTAACGGCTCTTGTCACCGGCGGGGGTCTCTGCAGCCACTTGGTGCCCGGACCTGCCGAACATGGTCGATAACGAGAATAAGTTCACGTGGTAAGGCCGGGGTCAGTTCTGTTTCTGTGACTTCGGATCAAGCTGAATCTGGACGCGCCCCCCGCAGCTGTCCAACTGTGCCTGTCCCGTCTCCATGTGCACCGTCAACTGGCAACCCGTGAATACGTTCGGTCCATCGGTAAGGATCACCTTATCGCCCTTGAGGATGAAAAGTTGCTTGGTCATGTCGAAGGAACCATTATCGGCCGTGGCTGTCTGCGTGCCTGAGTTCAGGAACACCTTGTCCGTCACGATGATGTGATCGATATCGGCGTTGCCCGATGAAATCGAGGCCGAAGCGGCCTTGGCGCCATCCGCCGGGGCCGCATTCGCGTCGCCGCCCTTCGGCTTGTAATAGACCGTCATATGTCCGGCCTGCAGTGTCGTCTTACCCTGCACCACCTTCACATTGCCCGTGAAATCGGCCGTGTGCTCCTGATCGTGGATCTCCAGCTTGTCGCTCTCGATCTGGATCGGCTCGTCACTGTTCAGCTTCAAACCGTCCATCTGGCTGGTCGTTGCCTGCGCCAGGGCGCCCCCGGCCAACAGCAGCAGCGCCACCGCGCCACTGAGAAATACTGCTCCCGCCTTGCGGGTAGAAATGCGACAATCGTTTGTCATGGTGACCCGGCTGTTAAGTGCCCTGTTTGTGAATAGCGGACGGATCGACATTCATGCGTACATTCCCCTCGAATGTGATCGTCTGCCCCTTATCCGTCATCTTGATCGAGCGTGCAACAATAGACGCGCCATCTTTCTGAATACTTACGGGATCCTCGCTCGTGAGCTTCCCGCCCTTAATGTCGACCTTGGCGCTCTGGAAGTTGGCTGTCAGCCCGTTGCTCAAAAGGATGGCAAAGGGTGATTTGACATCGAGATTATCGGTCGAACGGTCGTAATCTGCAGCCGTCGCTTCGACGCGGGCAATGAGATCGTCCTTCATCGGTACCGCAGCCTTGATGTTCTCCAGCGTCATCAGGTTGGGATTCTTGATATCCTGAAGCGCCCGTTCGGCCAGCATCGAATAGTTGACCCCATTCGAATTGCGGCCGGAGATTGCGGGCTTCTCCATCACCACCTTGCCGTTCTCGATCTTTGCACCCTCGATCTTGATGTTCTCCGGCAGATAGGTGCGGACCACGGAAACACCAATAAAGACCAACGACACCACAACGGCAGCGATCGGAAGGATGATCTTCAGGCGGCGCACGCGCGCGGAATGGAAGCGCGCAGCACCATAGGCGCTTCGCTCCGGCTTCACATAGTCAGCCTTTCCGCTGGTGTTCAAAGTGTTGAGCATAAACAAGGTCCGTGTCGGTGATCAGGCGACGTATATAGGCATTGTCGCGCTCGATCACAGTTCGTTTCGCATTATTACACTGACTTGCCAATATGGATTTTTTTCTGCAACAAGCAAGAAAGGCGCCGACGCGTGGTAAATCAACGTGTCCGAACGGCGCTCGGGCCCTAGATTTACGGGATTGCGCGTGCTCGCCGCCCCTGGAGGAATGAATGGACAGTTCGATGATCGCCGATCGCCGCAGGCTTCGCCGAAAGGTCGGTTTCTGGCGCGTCGTTGCGGTATTGTTGCTTGTAGCACTGGGTTTTGCCGCCTATCGGGCATTCGTCGGCGACATCGCAACCCGCCGGCCACACGTCGCCCATGTGACCATTTCCGGGCTGATCACCGATGATAACGAACTCCTGGAGCGGCTGAAGAAGATTGAAAAGAACGACGCGGTGAAGGCCGTCGTCGTCTCGATTTCCTCGCCCGGCGGCACCACTTATGGCGGCGAGCGGGTCTTCAAGGCAATCCGCGCCGTTGCCGCCAAGAAGCCTGTCGTATCCGACGTGCGCACACTGGCTGCTTCCGCCGGCTATATGATCGCGACCGCCGGCGACATGATTATTGCGGGAGACAGTTCGATCACCGGTTCGATCGGGGTGATCTTCCAATATCCGCAGGTTAAGCCGCTGCTCGACAAGATCGGCGTTTCGCTGGAAGAAATCAAATCGTCACCGTTGAAGGCCGAACCCTCGCCATTCCATCCGGCAAGCGAAGAGGCCAAGGCGATGATTAACAACATGATCATCGATAGCTATGGCTGGTTCGTCGATCTCGTCGCCGAGCGGCGCAAACTGCCACGCGACGAGGTGCAGAAGCTCGCGGACGGCACGATTTTCACCGGCCGTCAGGCGCTCAAGGCAAAGCTGATCGATCAGATTGGCGGGGATGACGAGATCAGGGCCTATCTTGAGACACGCAAGGTCAGCAAGAGCCTGCCTGAGGTCGATTGGGACAAGAAGAGCAGCACACCCTTCCTGCTCGCAGACAGCGCGTCTCGGATCCTGGCGCTGCTTGGCTACGACGATCTTGCCAAGGCTCGCGATCTCGGCGGAATCCTGCCTCAAAAGTTGCTCCTTGACGGGCTCCTTTCAGTTTGGCAGGTTGGCCATGACTGATAAGAAATCAATAATTTAAGGGGGCGAAAGTGATCAAGTCCGAACTGGTGCAGATAGTTGCAGCCCGCAACCCCCATCTTTACCATCGCGACGTCGAGAATATCGTCAACGCGGTGCTCGATGAGATCACCGACGCGCTCGCCGCGGGTAACCGCGTCGAGCTGCGCGGATTCGGTGCGTTCTCGGTAAAAAATCGCCCGTCCCGCTCCGGCCGCAACCCGCGCACCGGTGATACCGTTTTCGTCGAGGAGAAGTGGGTTCCCTTCTTCAAAACCGGCAAGGAGCTTCGCGAGCGCCTCAATCCGGGACAGGCCGACGAAGAGGATTGATCCCTCTTAGACATGGCTGCTATATGGCTGCCTGCGGCAACCCCGCACTTGAACTTGGCTCTCGGCCCACTATCCTGCTGATCAGAGCAAAGCGCCGCGCCAAAGACGGCGCGCGTTGAAATACGGAGGCCGAGCATGGCGAAAAAGATCACTAACCTATTGATTTTTCTGCCATTTGGAATCATTCTGATCGTCTTTTGCGTCGCCAACAGACAGGTCGTGACACTCGCCTTCAATCCCTTCCTGCCGGAAGACCGAGTTCTCTCGCTGTCGGCGCCATTCTTCGTGTTCATCTTCATCGCGCTGATCATCGGCATCGTCGTCGGCTCGGCGGCCACCTGGCTGAACCAGGGCAAATACCGCAAGCGTGCTCGCACCGAGGCCAAGGAAGCCGTTCGCTGGCAGGCAGAGGCGGATCGCCACAAAAACCGCGCCGAGGAAATTGTCGGGCAGCTGCCGTCGCGGTGACGCGCTCGACAGGGCCGAAGGCTAGAGCGCAGGCTGAAATTCCGGGGCGCAAACACTTGCAGCCGCAGACCCACCTCCATAGCTATATAAAATAGGCCCCACTGCACATCTGCCAGGCACAGTCGTTTCGCGACACACGCGCCGCGCCTTGCGAGGATGAGACTATGAATATCGACGAAGTCCTGCGGTCAGTTGTGGCCGTTCGCTCCTCAATTCCGGAAGATGCCTTTACCGCCGGCACGCTCGGCACACGCCGGGAAGGCAGCGGCGTCGTCATCAGGGAGCCCGGACTGGTCCTCACCATCGGCTACCTGATCACCGAGGCCGAGGAAGTGTGGCTGACCGCGCTTGACGGGCGTGTCATCGCAGCCCATCCGCTCGCCTATGACCAAGAGACCGGGTTCGGGCTGCTTCAGGCGCTGGGCGATCTCGGCCTGCCGGCATTGGAATTCGGCGATGGCACCGGAGCCAGCCTCGGCGACCCCGTTGTGCTGGCGGACGGCATCGGCCAGTTCGTGGAAGCCAGGATTGTGGCAAAGCAGGAGTTCGCCGGCTATTGGGAATATCTGCTTGAGGAGGCGATCTTCACGACACCCGCGCATCCCTCCTGGGGAGGCGCGGCACTCATTGACGCCGAGGGCAAATTGCTTGGGATCGGTTCATTGCGCCTGCAGATGAGCCAGAACGACGAGGTCGCCGATATCAACATGATCGTGCCGATCAACCTGCTTCCGCCAATTCTCGACGATCTGATGACCCGCGGCCGCGTGAACAAGCCGCCGCGGCCATGGCTCGGAGCCTTCTCCGCGGAAAGCAATGGCGATGTTGTCGTGATGAGCGTGGCCGAGGGAAGCCCGGCGGCTGACGCCGGCTTGCGGCGGGGCGACATCATTTCCGAGATCCGCGATGGCGAAGTTGATGGACTCGCCGATTTCTATCGCAAAGTCTGGAGCAGCGGACCCGCGGGCGCGGAAATCCCAATGCGAGTTCTGCGCGATGGCCGCGAGGCGTGGCTGCGCATCAGGTCCGCCGATCGCAACGCGTTCCTCAAGAAGCCGCAGTTGCAGTAGGGTCGGCGAATGCCGATTCTACGCGCCCGGATAAAAGCTCATCTCCTCGTAGTCGCCTTCCGCTGATGTGCCTGATCCCGTAACGACGAACCCCTTGGAACGATAGAAGGCCTTCGCGCGGCCGTTCTTCACCAAGCACTTCAATCGATACCTGTTGTGCGGCCAATCCGGCAGCGCCGTGAGCAGCGCGGCACCAGCACCCTGCCCCTGCCAGGATTTGCTGACATAGAGCATGTGAATGAAATCGTCCGGCGGCCATAGCGTCATGAAGCCTGCGGTCTCCCCATTCGGGGCCTCCGCAAGCCATAGATCTTCGCCTTGCGTGTGGGCTTGGAAATCTTCGTGGCGGAAGCTTGAGGGATCGACCCACACGAAGGTTTCACGACGTACGGCCAGATAAATGCTGGCCAGTGTTTCCAAGTCCGACTGGCGTGGCGATCTGATGGTCCACTTTACGGATTGCGGCTGCGTCTGAATGGAGAAATCTGTCAATTTGGACCCTTACTCTGCGGCCTTGGCGCTGACGGCAGCGTTGAAACTGGAAAAGAACTGCTGCGCCAGCTTCGTCGATGTCGAATCGATCAATCGCGCGCCTAGCTGCGCGATCTTGCCACCGACCTGGGCTTTTGCTTCGTACTGCAGGATTGTTTCGCCACCGTCGTCCTTCAGCACGACGTCGGCTCCGCCCTTGGCGAAACCGGCAATACCGCCTTTGCCCTCGCCCGAGATCGTATAGCTTTCCGGCGCCTTGATGTTGGATAGCAAGACCTCGCCGTTAAACGTTGCCGAAACCGGACCGATTTTGACCTTCACCACCGTTGTCAGCTCGGTCGGAGATTTCATCTCCAGGCTCTGACAGCCCGGAATGCACTGCTTCAATATCTCAGGGTCGTTGAGCGCTGCCCATACGACATCCCGGGGTGCGGTGATCCGTTCTTCGCCGGTCAAGTCCATCCGAAATCCTCCCATTTCGACCTGCCTCAATTTATCACAGCCGGAAAGCGCTTTGCCAAGGTGAAACGGAATGCTATTTGCACGAGCTCTATCGAATTGAATCACGCGGAAGATCACGTTGAGACAGAAAGAACGCCGGCCGGGCCAGAAATTCGCCGCCGGCCCCTCCGGCGGGCGCCGCGCCGACGATCGTGGCCAGCGACCGACAAAACCCGCTGCCAAGCCTGCGCCAGCGCGCGAAAAGGTGCGTGAACCGGCCTCGGTGCCGACGGCAATCGAGCGACCGCTGATGGAGCGCACCGGCGAGCGTCCGGCCGAACGCGTGCCCGTCATTCTCGAATCCCTTGGCGCAGGCGACTTTCATCTCATCGACAGCGGCAATGGCGAGAAGCTGGAGCAATACGGCCCCTACCGGATCGTACGCCCTGAAGGCCAGGCGCTGTGGCAGCCGTCCTTGCCAAAGCAGGCCTGGGAAAAGGTCGATGCCGTCTTCACCGGCGATACCGACGAGGAAGGCACCGGGCGCTGGCGCTTTCCCAAGGAAGCGCTCGGCGAGACCTGGCCACTCAACCTGCTCGGCGTAGACTTCCTCGGCCGCTTCACCTCCTTCCGGCATGTTGGCGTCTTTCCGGAGCAGATCGTCCACTGGACCTGGATGAAGCAGCAGGTCGAAGCCGCCGGACGACCGCTAAAGGTGCTGAACCTCTTCGGCTACACTGGCGTCGCCTCGCTGGTTGCGGCGGCAGCGGGCGCAGAGGTTACCCATGTCGATGCGTCGAAGAAGGCAATCGGCTGGGCGCGCGAAAACCAGGCGCTGAGCCGGCTGGAGAAGGCGCCGATCCGCTGGATCTGCGAAGACGCGATGAAGTTCATCCAGCGCGAAGAACGCCGCGGCAACAGCTACGACATCATCCTCACCGACCCGCCGAAATTCGGCCGTGGGCCGAATGGCGAAGTCTGGCATCTGTTCGAGCATTTGCCTGTCATGCTCGACATCTGCCGCGAAATCCTGTCGCCCAAGGCGGTCGGGCTGGTGCTGACCGCCTATTCGATCCGCGCCAGCTTCTATTCGATCCATGAGCTGATGCGCGAGACGATGCGCGGTGCCGGCGGCGTGGTCGAGTCAGGCGAGCTCGTCATTCGCGAGGCCGGGCTGGACGGCAAGGCGCCGGGACGCGCGCTCTCCACCTCCCTTTTCTCCCGCTGGGTGCCGAAATGAGCCATGAACACAAGGGCCACGGCCCGCATAAAGTCGGGCACGTGAAAGAGGTCACCTCACTCGCCAATCCCATCATCAAGGATATCAAGGCGCTCAGCGACAAGAAGACGCGCGAGCAGAGCGGCACCTTCATGGCTGAAGGGCTGAAGCTGGTGATCGATGCGATCGACCTCGGTTGGACGATCCGCACGCTGGTCTATGCGAAGGCTGCCAAAGGCAAGCCGCTGGTCGAGCAGATGGCTGCAAAGACTGTCGCTTCCGGGGGACTAGTGCTCGAGGTCAGCGAAAAGGTGATCTCGTCAATCACCCGCCGCGACAATCCGCAGATGGTCGTCGGCATCTTCGAAATCCGCTGGAAAGCATTGCGCGAGATCCACCCGAAGCGGGGTGAAACCTGGATCGCCCTCGATCGCGTCCGCGATCCCGGCAATCTCGGCACGATCATCCGCACCGCCGACGCCGCCGGCGCCTCCGGCGTCATCCTCGTCGGCGAGACGACCGATCCCTTCTCGCTCGAAACGGTGCGCGCCACCATGGGCTCGGTGTTTGCCGTTCCCGTTGCGCGTGCCACGCCTGAAGAATTCATTGTCTGGAAGAAGCACGCCGGCGTTTCCGTCGTCGCGACGCACCTCGCCGGGTCGGTCGATTACCGCACGATCGACTACAAGATGAAGCCGGTGGTGATCCTGATGGGCAACGAGCAATCCGGTCTGCCGGAGCATCTTGCCAAGGAAGCCGACGCGCTTGCCCGTATTCCGCAGCAGGGCCGCGCCGACTCGCTTAATCTTGCCGTCGCGAGCGCCGTCATGCTGTTCGAGGCACGCCGCCATCTCCTCTCACTCGACGAGGCCAAATGACCGAACAGACGCTAGAACGACGGACCCTGTTTGCCCGGCCCCTGCCGATCCTGATCTTCATCATCATCGCCGTCGTGCTCGACCAGATCGTCAAGATCGTCGTCGACCATACGCTGCCGCTGCAGGAGCCGGTGCATCTCATCCCGATGCTGGCCCTCTACCGGACCTACAACCTCGGAGTCGCCTTCTCGATGCTGTCGGGCATGAACGGCTGGTTTATCGTCGGCATGCGCCTGATCATCGTCGCTTTCGTCATCTGGCTCTGGAACCGCACCGACAAGCAACGCACCTTCGCCCATCTCGGTTATGCGCTGATCATTGCCGGCGCGCTCGGCAACCTGATCGATCGCTTCCTCTACGGCCACGTGATCGACTACATCCTGTTTCATACCAAGACATGGTCGTTCGCCGTCTTCAACCTGGCCGACAGTTTCATCACGATCGGCGCGGGATGCGTGATTCTAGACGAGCTGATACAACCTAAAAACGCAAACCGCTAAAATCTTAGCGGTTTGCTGAAGGCATTTAGAACCGCCGTTATGCTATCCCGGCACCATGCACGGTCTCGGTCAATTGCACGAAAGACTTGCCGCCGCGTTCCGGCGGCTTACCGCTCATCGCGACGGCGAGCGGATTTCGGACGCTGTTGCTTATCAAACCGAGGTCGTTTCTCCACCACTCCAACGTGAACGCGTGGGCCGCAAGCTGCTGTCATGGTGGTTGGGCGGCCTTGGAACTATTGCCGGCTCCGCCGTTGTCGTCGCGGCACAGGCGGGCGGTCCACTGCTGCTTTCGATCAGCCTCGGCGCCGCTGCGCTTTCCGCTATGGTCCTTCTCGCAATTCTTTCGACTGCCAGGCAGAGAACCGCGCGCAAGCACCCCACCTGCGTCTCATCCATATGGAGCCAGGGTGCGGCGCTCTTCGCCGATATCCATGATGCGCTTGGAGACATTACCGTCACGCGCAACATGGACCGGCGTATCGTCGGCGCCAACGAGGCGTTTCGCCGGCTGACCGGCAGGCTCAATCCAGAGGGACTGACCTGTGAGGAGATCGGGATCGCCTTTCGTCCCGGCCCGGCACCGCATCGCTTCGAAGTGGAGATCTCGACGCCCGAAGGCCAGCGTATCTACTTCTGGCGTGACGTCGTTACCCGCGACCCTGGCGATGGACGATTGCTGCTGCAGAGCATCGCCCGCGACGTGACCGAAGAGCGACTGACCGCGCAAGCCCGCGAGGAGGCCCGGCAGAAGGCCGAATACAACAGCGCTGCCAAGTCGCGCCTGCTTGCCACCGTCAGCCATGAAATCCGCACGCCGCTTTCAGGCATCCTCGGCATGACGCATCTGCTGACCGAAACCCGACTGACGCAGGAACAGCAGAACTATCTTACAGGCATCCGCCAATCCGGCTTTGCTTTAACGCAGCTCGTCGAGGACCTGCTCGACTTCTCGACCATCGAAGTCGGTCGCTTTCAACTGCGGCCGCGAGCCGAATCGCTGCGCAAGCTGCTCGAGAGCGTCGTCGAAATGCTCGCCCATCGCGCCCATGAAAAAGGTATCGAGATCGGCGCCACTGTTTCCTCCGACCTGCCCGAATTGATGAGCTTCGATCCAGCGCGCCTGCGTCAGGTGTTGTTCAACGTCATCGGCAACGCCGTGAAATTCACGCAGGCAGGCGGCGTTTTCGTGCGGGCATCGCTGCAGGGCAACGATGTGCTGATCAGCGTCACCGACACCGGGCCTGGCATGACCGAGGAGGAACAGAACCGCATCTTTGGTGAGTTCGAGCAGGGCGGAACGCCGATCGAGAAGAGCGCCGGGACAGGTCTCGGCCTCTCGATTTCCGCCCGCATCATGCGCGAGTTCGGCGGCTCGCTTACGGTCGCCAGCGAGAGAGGAACCGGCAGCGAGTTCAGCATCCGCTTTCCGATCGACATTCCAGAGGAAAGCCGCGGCCGCCGCAACGGCGTGCTTGCCGGCAGCGTCGTGCTGCTGCTGGCGCCTGCCGGCGCGGCACGCATGGCGATATCAGAGACGATCGCAACACTCGGCGGCGATTGTCACCTTGTCACCGACGGCGCGAGTGCACATGCGATGTTGCTTTCGATGGCCTCTCTCGGTCGCCGGCCAACCGACATCATCGTCGACCACCGCATGTCGGCGGAGTTTGCCGAGCACCTGGCCGACCGAGCCGAGATCGCGGCATTGGGACTGCGCAAGATCTTCTTGGTCAACCCGGAACAGCGAAACGCCCATGCACTCGACCTGTTCGACGCCTGGCTGATACGGCCGCTGCGAGAGCAATCGCTGATCGACGTGCTGCGTGGCCGAATGCGCGGCATGGAGAAGCGCGATGCGCTCAACGACAACCAGCCCGGGTTTAGCGTCTCCATCCCCGAAGCAGGAATCCAGAGCGGCTTGCGGATTCTGCTGGCGGAAGACGATCCAATCAACGCGATGCTCATCCGTGCCATGCTCGAAAAGGCCGGCCATGCCGTCGAGCACGTCGAACATTTCGAGATGCTTCTCGACCGTGCGCTGTCAGAGGGAAGCGTGCGCCCCGATATCGTCATCAGCGATCTTTCCATGCCCGGCGGCGACGGCATCGATATGCTTGGCCGGCTACGCGGCCATGAGCGCCGGCTTGATGTTCCGCCCGTCCCGATCATTGTGCTGACCGCCGACAAGCGCGACGAATCCCGTAGACAAGTCTTGCTGAATGGTGCAAACCGCGTCATGGTAAAGCCGGTTGACCCGATAAGGTTGCTGACGGAAGTCCAAGCTGTTGCTGCGCTTTCGGCCCGCCGCGCGGAAGCGCGGTAAGCCATCAAACAACCGGCACGCTTCTTGCCTGTGGCGGCTGTATGATGTCACTTTCCTGTCGCATATAAGTGTTTTATGGCGTGTCAAAAGCCGGCAACGGGAGAATCACCATGCCAGTAGACGCCCTCAACTGTGACGCCGTCGCCGAGATCCATCGGCCGTCTAGCACGCTTGCACCGAAGGAAGGCGATATTCTTGGCCGCATCGGCAGTCTTGAGACCCGCCTTGCCCGCACGGCCAGCGAGATCGATGCTGCCCAGGCCGTCCGCTTCCGCGTCTTCGTCGACGAAATGGGTGCACAGCTTTCGCCGGAGGCCATGCGCCGCAGGCGCGATTTCGATTCCTACGACGCATTCTGCGACCATCTGCTCGTGCTCGATCGCTCGATCGAGGGCGACAGCGAGGATCAGATCGTCGGCACCTATCGCCTGCTGCGACAGGAAGTCGCCATGGCGAATGGTGGCTTTTACTCGGCTTCGGAATTCGCGATCGACGAGCTGCTTGCCCGCCACCCGGATAAGCGGTTCATGGAGCTCGGCCGCTCCTGCGTGCTGCCCGACTACCGCACCAAGCGCACGGTCGAGCTTCTGTGGCAGGGCAACTGGGCCTATGCGCTGAAGCATGGCATGAGCGCCATGTTCGGCTGCGCCTCCTTCCCGGGCATCCACCCGGAAAGCCATGCTCTGGCGCTGTCCTTCCTGCATCACAACGTCGCCGCCAAGGACGAGTGGGCCGTCAGCGCCCTTCCGCACCTGGCACGCGACATGGATCTGATGCCGGTTGAAGCAGTCAACCCGAAGCGGGCGCTGATGGCCCTGCCGCCGTTGATCAAGGGATATCTCCGCCTCGGCGCCATGGTCGGCTCGACCGCCGTCGTCGACAAGGCCTTCAACACGACGGATGTTTTGATCGTTTTGCCGATTGCCAGCATTTCCGATCGCTACCTGAACTACTACGGCGCCGACGCCGGACGGTTCGCGAGCTGATTTTCCACCGATATAACGACGGAGCGGGAGAATGCCTCCCGCTCCGTTTCTATTTCACGATCCAGCGTAGGCCGCGATTGCGGCCATATTGACGATGTCGGAATCCTTCGCGCCCATCGAGGTGATCTGAACTGCCTTGTCGAGGCCGACGAGAATCGGACCGATGACGGTCGAGCCGCCAAGTTCCTGCAGCATCTTCGTGGAGATCGAGGCCGAGTGGAAGGCTGGCATGACCAGCACGTTGGCGGGTCCCGACAAACGGCAGAACGGGTATTGCTCCATCACCTTGCGATTCAGCGCCACGTCGGCCGCCATCTCGCCGTCATACTCGAAATCGACACGTCGCTTGTCGAGGATCTTCACAGCCTCGCGCACGCGCTCGGAGCGCTCACCCGAGGGATGGCCGAAGGTCGAATAAGCAAGCATCGCGACACGCGGCTGATAGCCCATGCGGCGTGCGAAGCCTGCGGCTTCCACAGCGATATCCGCCAGTTCCTCGGCATTCGGCATGTCGTGAACCGCCGTATCGGCGACGAAAACGGTGCGGCCGCGGCAGAGCGCGATGGATACACCGATGACGCGGTGGCCGGGCTTCATGTCGATGCAGCGGCGCACATCTTCGAGCGCCGTCGAATAGTTGCGCGTGATGCCGGTAACCATCCCGTCGGCGTCGCCCAGCGCCACCATGCATGCGGCGAAGTGGTTGCGGTCCTGATGGATCAGGCGCTGGGCATCGCGGTGCAGGTAACCTTTGCGCTGCAGACGCGCATAGAGGTAGTCGATATAGGCTTCGACACGGGTTGAAATGCGTGCATTGACGATTTCCAGTCCCGGCCGATTGAGATCGATGCCGGCGCGTTCGGCGGTCGCGTGAATCAGGTCCTCACGGCCAAGCAGGATCGCCGTACCGAGCTGCTGGTTGGCATAGGACATTGCCGCACGCATGACCTGCTCTTCTTCAGCCTCGGCAAAGACCACCCGTTTCGGACGGCGACGAACGCGCTCGTAGAGGCTCGCCAGCGTTGAGGCGATGGGATCGCGGCGGGCAGAAAGCTCGCGGGAATAGGCCGCCATGTCGGTAATCGGCTTGCGGGCGACGCCGCTATCAATTGCGGCCTGCGCCACGGCGACCGGGATCGCCGAAATTAGCCGCGGATCGAACGGCACCGGAATGATGTACTGCGCGCCGAAACGCGGACGGTTGCCCTGATAGGCGGCAACAACATCATCCGGCACGTCCTCGCGCGCGAGGTTTGCCAGCGCCTGCACGGCGGCGATCTTCATGGCGTCGTTGATAGTGGTGGCGCGAACGTCCAGCGCCCCTCGGAAGATATAGGGGAAGCCCAGGACGTTGTTGACCTGGTTCGGATAGTCGGACCGGCCGGTTGCCATGATGGCGTCGTCGCGGACGCGGGCGACCTCTTCCGGGGTGATCTCAGGATCGGGGTTGGCCATGGCGAAAATGATCGGGCGGTCGGCCATCGAGCGGATCATCTTGTCGGAGAAGGCGCCCTTCTGCGAGAGGCCGAAGACGACATCCGCGCCCTTCATCGCTTCCTCGAGCGTGCGCGCCTTGGTCTTGACCGCATGCGCCGACTTCCACTGATTCATGCCTTCGGTGCGGCCCTGGTAGATCACGCCCTTGGTGTCACAAAGGACGATATTTTCGGGCGCGAAGCCCATGGCCTTGATCAGCTCGACGCAGGCGATCGCTGCTGCACCCGCGCCGTTGCAGACGAGCTTCGTCGTCTTCAGGTCGCGACCGGTCAATTCCAGCGCGTTGATGAGACCGGCGGCGGCAATGATCGCCGTGCCGTGCTGGTCGTCGTGAAAGACCGGAATGTCCATCAGCTCGCGCAGGCGCTGCTCGATGATGAAACAGTCGGGCGCCTTGATGTCTTCAAGGTTGATGCCGCCGAACGAAGGCCCGAGAAAACGGACGCAGTTGATGAACTCGTCGACGTTCTCGGTGTCGACTTCCAGGTCGATGGAATCGACGTCGGCGAAGCGCTTGAAGAGCACCGATTTGCCCTCCATCACCGGCTTCGAGGCCAGCGCGCCGAGATTGCCAAGACCGAGGATTGCCGTACCGTTGGAGATCACCGCGACCATGTTGCCACGCGTCGTGTAGTCGTAGGCGGTAGCGGGATCGGCGGCGATTGCCTTCACTGGTACGGCAACGCCGGGCGAATAGGCGAGCGACAGATCGCGCTGCGTTGCCATCGGCTTCGTGGCGTTGATCTCCAGCTTTCCGGGCCGCCCCATGGCGTGGAACTCAAGGGCCTCGTTGTCGGTCACTGATGTAACCGGCCGCTGCTTCTTCTCGGTATCGGGCATTTTTCCTCCAACGTCTTGTGGGTGACGCCTTGCTCTTCCTCAATCGCGGTTGTCATCTATAGCGGCGGGCGGCTAGGGTTGGCACCTCTTTTTTGGAAAAAATGCATCTCCGTGAACGAACGAATAGACACTGGAATAGAAGCCTTTTCGGCTGCCGAGCTCGCCACGGAAGAAAGCCGTGCCTCGGCAACGCCGATGATGGAGCAATTCATCGAGATCAAGGCCAACAACCCTGACTCGCTGCTGTTCTATCGCATGGGCGATTTCTACGAACTGTTCTTCGAGGATGCGCTGGAAGCCTCCCGCGCGCTCGGCATCACGCTGACCAAGCGCGGCCAGCATATGGGGCAGGATATTCCAATGTGCGGCGTGCCGGTGCATGCGGCCGACGACTACCTGCAGAAGCTGATCGGGCTCGGCTTTCGTGTCGCCGTCTGCGAGCAGGTTGAAGATCCGGCCGAAGCCAAGAAGCGTGGCTCCAAATCGGTGGTGAAACGCGACGTCATCCGGCTTGTGACGCCGGGTACGATCACCGAGGAAAAGCTGCTTTCGCCGTCGGAATCGAACTATCTGATGGCGCTTACCCGGATTCGCGGCGCATCCGAGCCCGTGCTGGCACTTGCCTGGATCGACATCTCGACCGGGATTTTCCGGCTGGCCGAGACCGAAAGCTCGCGGCTGCTTGCCGATATCCTGCGCATCGATCCACGCGAACTGATCGTGCCGGACACGATCTTTCACGATCCCGAGCTGAAGCCGGTCTTCGATGTGCTCGGTCGCACGGCCGTTCCGCAGCCGGCTGTCCTGTTCGACAGCGCCACTGCCGAAGGGCGGATCGCACGTTATTTCAACGTTTCGACGCTCGATGGCTTCGGCACTTTCTCGCGCGCCGAGCTCGCCGCAGCAGCTGCAGCCGTGGCCTATGTCGAGAAGACGCAGATCGCCGAACGGCCGCCACTCGGGCGCCCGGAACGCGAGAGCGCCGCTTCAACGCTCTTCATCGATCCCGCGACCCGCGCCAATCTCGAACTTGCCCGCACGCTCTCCGGCGACCGCCATGGCTCGCTGTTAAAGGCAATCGACCGTACCGTAACCGGCGGCGGAGCGCGGCTGCTCGCCGAGCGGCTGATGTCGCCGCTGACCGACCCCGCGCGCATCAATGAGCGGCTGGATTCGATCGGCTTCCTGATGGAGGAGCCGTCGCTCTGTGGCGACCTGCGGCACCACCTCAAGCATGTACCCGATATGCCGCGTGCGCTCTCGCGCCTTGCGCTCGACCGCGGCGGGCCGCGCGACCTTGCCGCCATCCGACAGGGCTTGAGTGCTGCGGGCGATCTCGCCCGATTGCTGGCCGAAGCGCTGCTGCCGGAAGAGCTGAAGCTTGCGCTTTCGAGCCTCCAGGCCCTCCCCGCCGCTCTCGCAGCGCTGCTTTCCGAGACGCTTGGCGACGAGTTGCCGCTGCTGAAGCGCGACGGCGGCTTCCTGCGCGACGGCGCCAATGCCGAACTCGACGAGGTCCGGGCGCTACGCGACCAGTCGCGCCGCGTCATCGCCGGGCTGCAGCTGCAATATGCCGAGGAAACCGGCATCAAGTCGCTGAAGATAAAACACAACAATATCCTCGGCTACTTCATCGAGGTTACCGCCGGCAATGCCGGGCCGATGACCGATACGCCGGAGGCGAAAGGCCGTTTCATCCACCGCCAGACGATGGCAAACGCGATGCGGTTCACCACGACCGAGCTTGCCGACCTCGAAAGTCGGATTGCCAACGCCGCCGACAAGGCGCTTGCCATCGAACTCGCGGCCTTCGACCACATGACGGAAGCCGTCGTTGCCGAGGCGGAAGCAATCAAGGCAGGCGCCCGCGCTCTCGCCGTCATCGACGTCGCGGCGGGCCTCGCACTTCTTGCCGATGAACAGGCCTATTGCCGGCCGCTAGTCGATGCCTCGAAGAGGTTTGCAATCGAGGGCGGACGCCATCCGGTCGTCGAGCAGGCACTGCGGCGGCAATCGTCGGGCCCGTTCGTCGCCAACAATTGCGACCTGTCGCCGGTTGCCGACGGCAAGGATGGCGCGATCTGGCTGCTGACCGGTCCGAACATGGGCGGTAAATCGACCTTCCTGCGCCAGAACGCGCTGATCGCGATCCTCGCGCAGATGGGCTCCTTCGTGCCGGCGACGTCCGCCCATATCGGCATCGTCGACCGGCTGTTCTCGCGCGTCGGTGCCTCCGACGATCTCGCGCGCGGCCGCTCGACGTTCATGGTCGAAATGGTCGAGACGGCGGCGATTCTCAACCAGGCGACCGACCGCTCACTGGTCATTCTCGACGAAATCGGCCGCGGTACGGCCACCTTCGACGGCCTGTCGATCGCCTGGGCCGCTGTCGAGCACCTGCACGAGGCGAACCGCTGCCGTGGTCTCTTCGCGACCCACTTCCACGAACTGACCGTGCTGTCCGAAAAGCTTGCGCGGCTATCGAATGCGACGATGCGGGTGAAGGAATGGGACGGCGACGTGATCTTCCTGCACGAGGTCGGCCCCGGCGCTGCCGACCGCTCCTATGGCATCCAGGTCGCCCGACTTGCCGGCCTGCCGGCCTCTGTGGTGGGGCGCGCGCGTGACGTGCTGACGCGCCTCGAGGACGCCGATCGCAAGAACCCGGCAAGCCAGCTGATTGACGATCTACCGCTGTTTCAGGTGGCGGTGCGCCGCGAGGATGCCAACCGCGGCCCCTCGAAGGTGGAGGAAGCGCTGAAGGGCATGAGCCTCGACGACATGACCCCGCGCGAAGCGATGGACGCGCTTTACGAACTCAAGAAGAAGCTGAAGCGGGGCTAGCCGATGTTCATGGACCGGCTGTTCAACGAGACTCAGAGGCTTGCGGCGATCTTCAGCGCGATCGAAGCATTGCGACTTGCCGACGAGCGGGGCACTCCGCGCGGCTGGGCCTCGCCCTTTGGGTTGCTCCAGATCATCCGCTGCTGCGCCAGGATTCTGGAACTCTCCTCGTGCGTTGCCAAAGCCGGGTACCGCGAATGCGACCGCGAGACGCTGGAGGCGATCACCGGCGAGACCCGTCAGGTGCTCTATTCCGTACAGGCGCAGGTGGCAGCCTGATTGCCGCACGCGGGCGGTTTCGGGCATGGCAACACCTTTTCGCCAAAATTAAAGGTTCTGCAGTATGAAAGCCCGTGTCATCGGCGGGCAAAGAGGCTATAGCGCATGCAGACGAAACGAGAGGCACAGCAGGAAGCGGCTGCGCCGCGCGAACAGGAAGCCGCCCCGCGCATGGCGACGACGAACGACATCGATTTCTCCGATATCCTCGACACCGACTGTCTCTTGAAGATGTGTGACGCCGTTGCCGAGGCCAACAAGACGCGGCCTGACGTCATGCGGTCCGATCTGCTAGCAATCCTCAAGAAGGCGAGTAGCGAGGGACGCCAGAAGGCGCGCGCGCTGCTCTCGGCCGACGGCAGCGGCATCAATTGCGCCCGCCGTATCTCCTGGCTGCAGGACCAAATCATCGCGGTTCTCTACGAATTCGTCTGCGCCCACGTCTTCCCGCAGCAGAAGGACAAGTTCGCCGTCACCGCCGTCGGCGGCTATGGCCGCGACACGCTGGCGCCGGGCTCCGACATCGACCTGCTGTTCCTCTTCCAGCCGAAGCCGGCGGAAGAGACACATAAAGCAGTCGAATTCATGCTCTACGTCCTCTGGGACATGGGCTTCAAGGTCGGCCACGCCACGCGTACTCTAGAAGAGTGCATCGCGCTCTCGAAATCCGACATGACGATCCGTACCGCGATCCTCGAGATGCGGTACATCTGCGGCCTGCGCTCGCTCGAAACCCAGCTCGAGACCCGCTTCGACAAGGAAATCGTGACCGGCACCGGCCCCGAGTTCATCGCCGCCAAGCTTGCCGAGCGTGACGAACGGCACCGCAAGGCCGGCGACACGCGCTATCTCGTCGAGCCCAACGTCAAGGAGGGCAAGGGCGGCCTGCGCGACCTGCACACGCTCTACTGGATCTCGAAATATTACTACCACGTCCGCGACACGGCCGAACTCGTGCCGCTCGGCGTTCTCTCGAAGCACGAATATCATCTTTTCCAGAAAGCGGACGACTTCCTCTGGGCGGTGCGCTGCCACATGCATTTCCTGACCGGAAAGGCCGAGGAACGACTGTCCTTCGATATTCAGCGCGAGATCGCCGAGGCACTCGGATATCATTCGCGACCCGGCCTTTCCGCCGTCGAGCGCTTCATGAAACACTACTTCCTTGTCGCCAAGGATGTCGGCGACCTGACGCGTATTCTCTGCGCGGCGCTCGAAGATCAGCAGGCGAAGTCGACGCCAGGTCTGACCGGCGTCATTAGCCGCTTTGCGCATCGCAGCCGCAAGATCGCCGGCAGCACGGAGTTCGTCGAGGATCGTGGTCGTATCGCGCTCGCAAGCCCGGATGTTTTTAAGAGCGACCCGATCAGCATCATCCGGCTCTTCCACGTCGCCGATATCAATGGGCTGGAATTCCATCCGGACGCGCTGAAGCGCGTCACCCGCTCGCTCAGCCTGATCGACAACAATCTGCGCGAGAACGACGAGGCAAATCGTCTCTTCATGTCGATCCTGACCTCGAAGCGCGATCCGGCGCTCATCCTGCGGCGCATGAACGAGGCCGGCGTGCTCGGCCGCTTCATCCCGGAATTCGGCAAGATCGTCGCGATGATGCAGTTCAACATGTATCACCACTATACGGTGGACGAGCATCTCATCCGCACCGTCGACGTGCTATCGGAGATCGACAAGGGCAAGGCCGACGATCTGCATCCGCTCGCCAACAAGCTGATGCCCGGCATCGAGGACCGCGAGGCGCTTTACGTCTCAGTCCTGCTGCACGACATCGCCAAGGGCCGCCAGGAGGACCACTCGATCGCCGGCGCCCGCGTCGCCCGCAAGCTCTGCGCCCGTTTCGGTCTGTCGCAGAAACAGACGGAGATGGTCGTCTGGCTGATCCAGGAACATCTGGCGATGTCGATGGTCGCCCAAACCCGAGACCTCACCGACCGCAAGACGATCACCGACTTCGCCGATGTCGTGCAATCGCTCGACCGGCTGAAGATGCTGCTGATCCTGACGATCTGCGACATCCGCGCTGTCGGGCCCGGGGTCTGGAACGGCTGGAAGGGCCAGCTGCTGCGTACGCTCTACTATGAAACGGAACTGCTGCTTGCCGGCGGCTTCTCGGAGGTTTCGCGCAAGGAGCGCGCCAATTTCGCGGCCGAAGCGCTCTACAATGCGCTCTCCGATTGGAGCCAGAAGGACCGCAAGATCTACAGCAAGCTGCACTATCAGCCCTATCTGCTCTCCGTTCCGCTGGAAGACCAGGTTCGACATGCCGGCTTCATCCGCCAGGCGGACAAGGCCGGCCAGGCGCTGGCAACGATGGTGCGGACCGACAGTTTCCACGCGATCACCGAAATCACCGTGTTGTCGCCGGACCATCCGCGCCTCCTGGCCGTTATCGCCGGCGCGTGCGCAGCGGCCGGCGCCAACATCGTCGATGCGCAGATCTTCACGACCTCGGATGGCCGCGCGCTCGACACCATCCATGTCAGTCGCGAGTTCAAGGACGATGCCGACGAGCTGCGCCGTGCCGGCACCATCGGGCGGATGATCGAGGACGTGCTTTCCGGCCGCAAGCGGCTGCCGGAAGTGATTGCGACGCGCGCCAAGAACCGCAAGAAGAGCAAGGCCTTCGTCATCCCGCCGTCGGTCAATATCTCCAACAGCCTGTCGAACAAGTTCACGGTAATCGAGGTCGAATGCCTCGACCGGCCGGGCCTGCTGTCGGAAATCACGGCGGTTCTCTCGGATCTTTCGCTCGACATTCAATCGGCCCGCATCACCACGTTCGGCGAGAAGGTCATCGATACCTTCTACGTGACCGACCTTGTCGGCCAGAAGATCTCGGGCGACAGCAAGCGCTCGAATATCACCGCGCGCCTCAAGGCCGTGATGGCCGAAGAACAGGACGAGCTTCGCGAACGCATGCCCTCCGGCATCATCGCGCAACCGACTCCGGTCCGGGCCGCGACGCAGACGGAAAAGAAGGCGGATTCGCCCGCATGAGCCAAAACGCATGAGCCTCGTCAGAAAATTCGCCACCGTCGGCGGCGCCACCCTCGGCAGCCGCATCTTCGGCTTTGCCCGTGAAACGCTGATGGCAGCGGCCCTTGGCACCGGCCCGATGGCCGACGTCTTCTACGCCGCCTTCCGCTTTCCGAACCTCTTCCGCCGGCTGTTTGCCGAAGGTGCGTTCAACGCCGCCTTCGTGCCGCTGTTTGCCAAGGAGATCGAGGCGAACGGCACGGATGGCGCCAAACGCTTCTCCGAGGAAGTGTTCGGCGTGCTGTTTTCGGTGCTGCTGCTCATCACCATCGTGATGGAGCTCGGCATGCCGCTGCTGGTGCGCTTCGTCATCGCGCCGGGCTTTGCCGACGATGCGGAAAAATTCTCGATCACCGTGCGCATGGCGGCGGTGATGTTTCCCTATCTCATGTGCATGTCGCTGACGGCGATGATGAGCGGGATGCTGAATTCGCTGCATCATTTCTTCGCGGCGGCCATCGCACCCGTTTTCCTCAACGTGGTGATGATCGGGGCGCTGTTTTATGCGCTCTACACCGGCGCGGAGCCGCTTCAGACCGCCTGGTATCTCTCCTGGGGCGTGCTCGTTGCGGGTATCCTGCAGCTCGTGGTCGTGTATGTCGGTGTTCTGCATGCTGGCATGAGCATCGGGCTTCGCTTCCCCCGCATCACGCCGAACGTCAAGCGGCTGCTCATTCTTGCGGTCCCGGCCGCCGTTACCGGCGGCATTACCCAGATCAATCAGATGATCGGCCAGGCGATCGCTTCATCTCGCGAAGGCGCGATCGCCGCGCTTCAATATGCGGACCGCATCTACCAGCTGCCGCTCGGCGTCGTCGGGGTTGCCGTCGGCGTGGTGCTGCTGCCAGAACTGGCGCGCGCCTTGAAGGGCGGCAATCTCCGCGAGGCCGCTAATTTGCAGAACCGGTCGATGGAATTCGTGCTGTTCCTGACCATTCCGGCTGCTTTTGCGCTCTGGATCCTCTCCGACGAGATTATCCGCGTGCTCTATGAGCGCGGTGCCTTCCATCAGGAAAACACCGCGATCGTCGGCTCCATCCTCGCCGTTTACGGCATCGGCCTGCCTGCTTTCGTGCTGATCAAGGCGCTGCAGCCCGGTTTCTATGCACGCGAGGACACCAAGACGCCTATGCGCTTTTCCGCCGTTGCTGTTGGAGTCAACTGCGCGACGGCGCTGACGCTCTTCCCGTTCCTCGGCGCGCCAGGCATTGCGGTTGCGGAAGCGACAGCCGGCTGGATCAGTACCGTGCTTCTCTTCACCACGCTGCTGCGTCGCGGTCACCTCACCTGGGAATGGGCCTTGGCGCGGCGCACGGCGCTGCTCGTCGTATCCGCAGCCATCATGGGCGGCGTGATCATGTATCTGCAGCACCGTTGGGAGCCGTGGCTTGCCTCAGGCGCACACCTGGCGACGAAGGTCGGCACGCTCGGCCTACTGATCGTCATCGCCATGGCCGTCTACTTCGCGACGGCGTTCCTGATCGGCGGCGCAAACCTCGGCATGATCCGGCGCAACCTGAACCGCAAGCCGGCAGCAAAGGTCGACGGCTAGCGGTCTGGCGGCACGCTTCAGCAATAGGTCCAACGTCGTTTGGGACCTATGTCCACGTGAACGATGCCATTGCAGTAGCGGCCGATTCCGCCGATGCCTGGTGCCGACGCCGCGATCGCGATGATCGTTCGCTCCGATACGCCGGGGATGCGGATATCGGCGGCCGCGCAATGGCGATGTTGAGAGTGTGATCGCCCGCGCGCCCGGAACCCCGAGGTTACCATCGGACGGCGGCCGGTCTTGGCGGCGATATAGGCGAGAACGCCGCGCAGTTGCGGCGGGAAGCAGTTCGCCTTGACGCTGACGGTCTGCAGAGAATAGGCGAGCGTTTCTTTGTGCTTCAGCGGCGGTATTGCAACTCTTCTGACATTCTGGGCGTCGGCACCGTCGAAACACGACAGACAGAACAGGCCGGCGAGCGCGATGGAAAATGCGGACTGCATGGTTCCCTCCCCTCGAAATACGCCGGAGCGGCCGGCGTAGCTTTTGGCGGATGGAACGCTCTCCCCAAAAATGGCCTTTTTGTGAAATTGTTTACCTTCCGTAACGGAAGAATGCCACAATTTACCGCTAATTGATGAATTAGTTATACCTCAAAAGAGGTATAAATTTCCCTTCACGTAAATTTGTGAGAAATACTCACAAAAAAATCCGCCACCAAATTTCCCCGCCCGGTGGGGCTCCTCCTACAATGAGATCGTCGAGATCGTCCCTCACGGATACACCGCAAGGCGTTGCGGCGAGACGGGACCGGCGCCGGGTGCGGAGGAAGAACGTGAGCTTCCGCATTCGGGGTTCGCAGAAAATGGTCTCCCGCCGGGGACGGCAGCGCGGCGCCAATGCTGCGTTGAGTGTCGCTCCGGACGTGCCTGTGTGGCACACAAGGCTGTCGGCGGCGCGCAAGCGTCGACCGGAGTTGCGGGCACATACCGCCGAACGGGGCGCTGGGAAGCGCCATATGTTCTTTACTCCAGCGAGGCAATTTCCAGCGCCCTCGAGTGACATGCAGGATCAAGCCACGGGCCGCAATGGTTGCGTGAAGGTGAAGGCGTCGTGGCGGCCTGCCGCAGCCGTCCCCTTGACCGGCCACTCATCCTTGGCGACAACATCACACCACAGATCGGAGCCCACAATGTCCCAATCGCTTTTCCTCGTAACGCTCGTCGTCGACGACTACGATCGCGCCAAGGACTTCTACTGCGGCGCGCTCGGCTTCGATTGCCTCCAGGACGATGTTCAGCCGGACGGCAAGCGATGGGTTGTGGTCAAGCCCAAAGGCGACGACGGCGCGGCATTTCTGCTCGCGCGCGCCGCCAACGATCGGCAAACGGCCGCAATGGGCAACCAGACGGGCGGGCGCGTTGGCTTCTTCCTCAAGACCGATGATTTTGCGCGCGACCACGCGTCGATGCTGGCCAAGGGCGTGCAATTTCTCGAGGGGCCGCGGCACGAGGCTTATGGGACGGTCGCCGTGTTTTCGGATCCTTACGGCAACACCTTCGATCTGATCGAACATGCCACAGGCTGAACCCCTTGATTGCCCTGTCTTCCGCGTGCATAAGCGCGCCCGTTAGCAACATGGGTTACAAACCCTGGGGCCCTCCACCAGCCTAATCGAGGACATAATGAGCGAATTCAAGAAAGTCGTTTTCTCTGGCGTCCAGCCGACCGGCAATCTCCATCTCGGCAACTATCTCGGCGCAATCCGCAAATTCGTGGCGCTGCAGGAAGGCAACGACTGCATCTACTGCGTCGTGGATATGCATGCGCTGACGGCGCAGCTCGTCCATGACGACATGCCGAACCAGATCCGTTCGATCGCCGCCGCCTTTATTGCGTCCGGCATCGATCCGGAAAAGCACATCGTTTTCAACCAGTCGGCCGTGCCGCAGCATGCCGAGCTCGCCTGGATCTTCAATTGCGTCGCGCGCCTCGGTTGGATGAACCGCATGACGCAGTTCAAGGACAAGGCCGGCAAGGACCGTGAGCAGGCCTCGCTTGGCCTCTACGCCTATCCGAGCCTGATGGCTGCCGACATTCTCGTTTACCGCGGCACGCATGTCCCGGTCGGCGACGATCAGAAGCAGCACCTTGAACTCGCCCGCGACATCGCCATGAAGTTCAACCTCGACTATGCGGAGCATATCCGCAAGTCGGGCTATGGCATCGACATCACCGTCGGCGACGAGCCGGTGCATGCCTATTTCCCGATGGTCGAGCCGCTGATCGATGGCCCCGCGCCACGCGTCATGTCACTTCGCGACGGCACCAAGAAGATGTCGAAGTCGGATCCGTCCGATCTCTCGCGCATCAACCTGATGGACGACGAGGACGCGATCTCGAAGAAGATCCGCAAAGCCAAAACCGATCCGGAAGGCTTGCCCTGCGAAGTCGACGGCCTCAAGGGTCGCCCGGAGGCCGACAACCTAGTCGGCATCTATGCGGCGCTAGCCGACAAGTCGAAGGCGGACGTGCTTGCCGAGTTCGGCGGTCAGCAGTTTTCGGTCTTCAAGCCGGCGCTGGTCGATCTCGCCGTCAACGTGCTCTCGCCGATCACCGCCGAGATGCGCCGCCTGATGTCGGACACCAGCCACATCGACGCGATTCTGCGCAATGGCGGCGAGCGCGCAAGGGCGCGCGCCGAGGTGACGATGAAGGAAGTGCGTGACATCGTCGGCTTCCTGTACTGAGATACGGCCCAACGAGCTTGTCCGGGGCGGCGGTTGTCGCCCCGGACTTGTCGAACCCGGACCTGCAGCGTAATCTTTTGGGAACGGTCCGTCAGGAGGCTTCGATGCGAGATCGCAACCTCATCCAGATCGGCGCCATGGAGATCCGGCTTCTGATCGACGAGGATCAGAGTGCCGGCAGCCTGGTGATGTTCGAATTCACAGTCCCGCCTCAGGCACGTGTCCCGGCCGCTCACTATCACCGCGACGTCGACGAAGTGATCTACGGATTGTCCGGCACAATGACGACGACGCTGGACGGGCGCAAACACGAGATCGCACGGGGGGGCACCCTGTTTATCCCGCGTGGTTATGTCCACACCCACGAGAACCTGCACGGTGAAACCGCCAAGGCTTTGATCACCATGACACCGGGCTTGATCGGCAGACGCTACTTCGAGGAGATGGCTCTGGCCATCAACGTTCAGGGCAAGCCGGATATCGAGCATGTGAAGGCAATCATGCGCCTTTATGGACTGGTTCCGGCCTGACGCAGACCCGGATAGCGGACCCTGCAAGGGTCAAAACGAGGGCTTGCAAATTTTCAGGTTCAGGTGTCAGAGTCCGCGCCATGGTATCAAAACGACTCTCCCGGCTCGAAGGTCATCGCCGCAAATTCATGGCGGTCATTGACGATACGCCCGAATGCTCGCGCGCCGTCCACTATGCCGGACGGCGCGCCAAGAACTCGAATGGCGGCCTTGTGCTGATGTACGTCATTCCGGAGGGCGACTTCCAGCAGTGGCTGGGGGTGGAGGAGATCATGCGGGCCGAGGCGCGCGAGGAGGCCGAGGCCGTGGTCGCCAAGGCGGCGCATGTGGTTCGCGAAACGATCGGCATCGACCCGGAAATCGTCATCCGTGAGGGAAGCGCCACCGAGCAGATCAACGCCGTCATCGAAGAAGACCGCGACATCGCGATCCTGGTACTGGCCGCAAGCTCGGCCAAGGAAGGTCCAGGACCGCTGGTGTCGTCGATCGCCGGGCGTGGCGCGACATTTCCCATCCCCGTCACCGTGTTGCCTGATACATTGACCGACGAGGAACTGGATGCTCTCGCATAAAGCGATTTCTTGAGTACCAGTCTCTTGAATAGAGTTGCCAATCGGCTTATTTTCTCTTTTGAAGAATTCTAAAGACGGCTTGGGGCCACTGCCCGCCGCACGGAGAGCGAGATGTTTATTCAGACCGAAGCCACGCCGAATCCCGCCACGCAGAAGTTTCTGCCGGGCCGCGTCGTGATGGAAAGCGGCACGGCCGAATTCCGTAGCGCCGACGAAGCGCAGGCTTCGCCGCTTGCCGCTCGGCTGTTCGAGATTACGGGCGTGACCGGCGTCTATTTCGGCTACGATTTCATCTCCGTCTCTAAGGACAATGCCGAGTGGCAGCATCTGAAGCCAGCAATCCTCGGCTCGATCATGGAACATTTCATGTCGGGCAAGCCTGTGATGGGCGATGCATCGGTTCTTTCCGAAGACCTCGACGCCGGCGGCGAATTCTTTGACGAAGCCGACGAGTCGATCGTTCTCACGATCAAGGAGTTGCTCGATACCCGCGTGCGCCCGGCCGTTGCGCAGGATGGTGGCGACATTACCTTCCGCGGCTTCAAGGATGGCAAGGTCTACCTCAATATGAAGGGCTCGTGCTCCGGCTGCCCGTCTTCGACGGCGACACTGAAGCATGGCGTGCAGAACCTGCTTCGCCATTTCGTTCCGGAAGTCGAGGAAGTCGTCGCCGCCTGACGACGACACTCTGTCCCGGCACTCGTCCTGGCGCAGCATTTGCAAGCGCGGCAGGGTGAATGTATGGACACTCAGGAACGCTTTATTCGGAAATTGATGCCATGATCATACTGGCGCTCGACACCGCAGGTGTGGATTGCGCTGCCGCTCTCTATGACAGCGGCAGGGATACGATGCTGGGGGAGGCATCGGACATGATCGGCAAGGGGCATGCTGAGCATCTGATGGGGATTGTCGACCGTGCGCTGGACCAGGCCGGCGTGGCGCTTTCGGCTGTCGATCGCATTGCCGTCACCGTCGGTCCAGGCTCGTTTACCGGCATTCGCGTCGGGGTCGCTGCCGCCCGCGGCTTTGCGCTATCGCTCGGCGTTCCGGCGGTCGGCGTCACCACCCTTGCGGTGATGGCCGAAGCGCAGCGGCTGAAGACGCCGGGCCGCCCGGTGCTCGCTGCCATGGACGCCAAGCGAAATGAGATCTACCTGCAGGCCTTTCATGCCGACGGCGAGCCGCTTGATGAAGCGCGCGCCGTCAACATCGAGGAAGCGGAGGCATTCGCCGCGACATTCGAAGGCGAAGTCATCGGTTCGGCAACACCTCTCCTGAAGCCGGACGCGACGGGCGATTACGCCAATCATTTCCCGATTTCCATGGTGGCGCGCCTCGGCGCCGCTGCTGATCCATCTGCTGGAAAGCCTAAACCTCTTTATCTGCGCGGACCCGACGCCAAGCCGCAGGTCGGGTTTGCCATTGCGCGAGTATGATCATGTTGGAATCCTATTTGACGCTGAAGCCGGAATTCGAAATCATCGCGATGGATGCCGATGACTGCCGCGCTGTCGCGGCCCTGCACGGTGAACGTTTCGCCCGTGCGTGGGGCGACGGCGAGTTCTACAGCCTGCTCAGCCAGGACAATGTCTTCGGCTTCGTAGCCCGCCAGACCAATGCGTTTCTCAAGAAGCCGCTGCCGGGCTTCGTGCTCGCGCGTCAGGTCGCTGGCGAGGCGGAAATCCTGTCGGTCGCCGTGCAGACGAAGGTCGCACGCGCCGGCCTCGGCTGGCGGCTGATGCAGGCCGCGATGCGCGAAGCACACGCGCGCGGCGCCGAGAGCATCTTTCTGGAGGTCGATGACGGCAATGCGGCGGCGCTCGGCCTCTACCGCAAGCTCGGCTTCGAGAAAGTCGGCGAACGCAGGGGATACTATAAGGATGCCAACGGCGCGGTTTCCACAGCGCTTGTCATGAAGCGCGTTCTTCGCTAGTCCGTTGCTTGAACGTTGACTATCGGAAGGCAGCCCATGACTGACGTCGCCAAGACCCTCGAGGAGCTTTGCGCTGAACGCGGCATGCGCATGACCGAGCAGCGCCGGGTGATCGCGCGCATTCTCGAAGAATCCGCCGATCACCCTGACGTGGAAGAACTCTATCGGCGCTCGGTGAAGGTCGATGCCAAGATCTCGATCTCCACGGTCTATCGCACCGTGAAACTGTTCGAGGACGCCGGCATTATCGAGCGCCACGACTTCCGAGACGGCCGCTCGCGCTACGAGACGGTGCCCGAAGAGCATCACGACCACCTCATCGACCTCAAGTCGGGTGTCGTCATCGAGTTTCACTCGCCCGAGATCGAGGCATTGCAGGAACGCATCGCCCGCGAACACGGCTTCAAGCTGGTCGACCATCGGCTGGAACTTTATGGCATCCCGCTCAAGCCGGACGAGCGCTGAGGCCATGATCGCAGGCGCGGAGTCTTCGTCTTGATCGCCTGGCTGCGCGTCGCCCTTGCCGGCATCGTCATCCTCTTCGCCAGCATCCTGCTCATGCCCTGGCAGCTTTTGGCGCTCCGCTTCGACTGGAAGCTGCGGCGCCGGCTGCCCCGCATCTGGCATAGGATCGTCTGTTTCTGCCTCGGCATCCGCATCCGCGTGCATGGCAAGATGGAAACGCACAGGCCCTTGATGCTTTGCGCCAACCATTCGTCGTGGATGGACATCATGGTGTTGTCGGCTGTCGCCGACGTTGCCTTCATCGCCAAGATCGAGGTACGCGAGTGGCCGATCTTCGGCACGCTGGCGAAGCTGCAGAAGAGCGTCTTCGTGGTGCGCGAGGAAAAGCGCAAAACCGGCCATCAGGCGAACGAGATTGCCACTCGCATGGCGGACGGCGAGATTGTCGTATTGTTTCCGGAGGGCACGACCTCGGATGGGAACCGACTTCTGGAGGTCAAATCCTCGCTGTTCGGCGCTGCTGCCATGGCAGTTCCCGCTTCGCCAACAGGCGCTGTCGTGATCCAGCCAGTCGCGGTCGCCTATACGGGTGTCTATGGTCTGCCAATGGGACGTTATCATCGCCCGCTCGCCTCCTGGCCCGGCGACGTGGAGATGCTCCCGCACCTGAAGGACATGCTGCGATGCGGCGCCTTTGAGGTGGATGTTTGTTTCGGCGAGGCGGTCGAATATCGCGGCGACAGCAACCGCAAGGAAGTCAGCGCGACGATTGCCCGACGCATCCGTACGATGCTTGGCGCCGCATTGCGCGGCCACAAAGTGGCCTGAGGCAAGATTTCCTTTTCTCGCGCATGAAAAACCACTAAATAGCCGGCCATGACCCAGGACAGCGCCCTTCTTCCGGCCCCGGAGACCGATCTCCGTGATGGCACCAACAGCCGCAAGGTATTCATCAAGACCTATGGCTGTCAGATGAACGTCTATGACTCGACGCGCATGAGCGACGCTCTCGCCCGCGACGGATACGAGCCGACGGAGGTTCTGGAAGAGGCCGACCTCGTTCTCTTGAATACCTGTCATATCCGCGAGAAGGCAGCCGAAAAGGTCTACTCGGCGCTCGGGCGCCTGCGCGACATGAAGAAGGAGCGCAACAAGGAAGGCCGGGAGTTCATGATCGGGGTTGCCGGCTGCGTGGCGCAGGCCGAGGGCGAGGAAATCCTTCGCCGCGCGCCTGCTGTCGATGTCGTGATCGGGCCACAGACTTATCATCGCCTGCCGGAAGCGCTACGCAAGGCGAAGGAAGGGCAGCGCATCGTCGATACCGAATATGCGCTCGAAGACAAGTTCGACCATCTGCCGATCGCCGAAAGCAAGAAAATCCGCTCGCGCGGCGTAACCTCCTTCCTCACCGTTCAGGAAGGTTGCGACAAGTTCTGCACCTTCTGTGTCGTGCCCTATACGCGCGGTTCGGAAGTGTCGCGGTCGGTCAGTCAGATCGTCGAGGAAGCGCAGAAGCTCGTCGAAGGCGGCGTGCGCGAGATCACGCTGCTCGGCCAGAACGTCAACGCCTGGCATGGTGTCGGCGCCAATGGTCAGGAATGGACCCTCGGTGATCTGCTCTATCGGCTGGCCGAAATTCCCGGGCTTGCACGTCTGCGCTACACCACCAGCCATCCGCGTGACATGGACGATCGCCTGATCGAGGCGCATCGGGATCTGCGCGCGCTGATGCCGTACCTGCATTTGCCGGTGCAGGCCGGCTCCGACCGCATCCTGAAGGCGATGAACCGGCGCCATACGGCTGCCGAGTATCTGACGCTGGTCGAGCGCATTCGCACTGCCCGCCCTGATATCGCGCTTTCCGGCGACTTCATCGTCGGCTTTCCGGGGGAGACAGACCGGGATTTTGACGATACACTGCGTCTGGTGGAGGAGGTGCGATATGCGCAGGCCTTCTCCTTCAAGTACTCGACACGGCCGGGCACGCCCGGTGCGGAACTGAAGGACCAGGTGCCGGAAGAGATCAAGGCAGAACGGCTGGAACGCCTGCAGGCGCTTCTCCTGAAGCAGCAGCAGGAATTTGCCGAATCCTGTGTCGGGAAAATCATCGAACTGTTGCTTGAGAAGCCCGGTCGCATGTCTCAACAACTTATCGGGCGTTCACCCTGGCTTCAGTCGGTGAATGTTGATGCAAAAGAATTGCAAATCGGTGACATTATTAATGTGCGAATCACCGGAACTGGAACCAACAGCCTGTTTGCCGAGATTGCAGAGGCTGGAGGTCTAACCCAAGGAGCCTGACCGCTTGAACGGACAAGAATTGGTTTCTTCTTCACCGCGCCACCCACGCATTGCGAGCGACGCCAATCACTTTATTCTGACGTTCGAGAACAATCGGTTCGCCAGTGAACTGTTCGGCCAGTTCGACCAGAACCTCAAGCTCCTTGAAGAGCGCCTGCATATCGACGCTCGAGCGCGGGGCAATTCCGTCGTTATTTCTGGAGACATCGTCGCCACCAACCAGGCGCGGCGTACGCTCGACTATCTCTATGAGAAACTCCAGAAAGGCGGCAGCGTCGAACGTTCCGATGTTGAGGGCGCGATCCGTATGGCGGTGGCCGCCGACGATCAGCTTAGCCTGCCGACGATGGAGAAAAAGGCCAAGCTGACGATGGCCCAGGTTTCCACGCGCAAGAAGACCATCATCGCCCGCACGCCGACGCAGGATGCCTATCTCCGGGCACTGGAGCGCGCTGAACTCGTATTCGGCTGCGGTCCGGCCGGCACCGGCAAGACCTATCTCGCCGTCGCCCACGCCGCTCAACTGCTGGAACGCGGCGTCGTTGAGAAGATCATTCTTTCGCGCCCAGCCGTCGAAGCTGGCGAACGTCTCGGCTTCCTGCCAGGCGACATGAAGGAAAAGGTCGATCCTTATCTTCGTCCGCTCTATGACGCGCTCTATGACATGATGCCCGCCGACAAGGTCGATCGTGCCATTACCGCCGGCGTCATCGAAATTGCGCCGCTCGCCTTCATGCGTGGCCGTACGCTCGCCAATGCCGCCGTCATCCTCGACGAAGCGCAGAACACCACGTCGATGCAGATGAAGATGTTCCTGACGCGTCTTGGCGAGAATTCGCGGATGATCATCACCGGCGACCCAAGCCAGATCGACTTGCCGCGGGGCGTCAAATCCGGCCTCGTGGAAGCGCTGCAACTGCTGAATGGCGTCGAAGGCATCTCGATTGTCCGCTTCAAGGATACGGACGTCGTGCGCCATCCGCTCGTGGGGCGCATCGTCAGGGCGTATGATTCAACCTATGCAACGGATACCGAAGAGGATAGTCAGCAGGGCTGATGGCGGAACTCGATATCCAGATCAGCATCGAGGAGGACAATTGGCCCTCCGAAGATGCGTTGCATGCATTGGCGGATCGCGTACTGGAAGTGGCCGCCACCTATCTTCGCGAGAGTGAGAAGCAGCCTTTTCCCAAGATGGTCCCCGAAGTCTCGCTGGTTTTCACCGACGATGCCTCGATCCAGGACATCAATGCGGAATGGCGCGGCAAGGACAATCCGACCAATGTACTTTCGTTTCCCGCCTTCCCGGTGAAGCCGGGCAAAGTGCCAGGCCCGATGCTGGGCGACATCATCATCGCAAGAGAGACCGTGGAGCGGGAGGCAATCGAGCTCGAGAAGAGCTTTGACGACCATCTAACGCATCTGATGGTGCATGGTTTCTTGCATCTCTTCGGCTACGATCATAATAATAACGCTGAAGCCGAGATAATGGAGGGGCTTGAGACTCGCATTTTGGCGGTACTCGGCCTATCTGACCCATACGAGGGTCAAGACCTTAAAATGGAACCATGAGCGACTTTACGACGAGACCGGCCGCCGAGGCCAAGGACGCCGACCAATCATCCTCCTCTGACGAGGGTGGCAGTAGTAGTAGGCAGTCCGGACGATCCCAATCCTTCTGGTCGCGCGCGGCGCGCATCCTGAGACCACAACAGGGCTCGCGCCTTCGCGAGGACATCGCGGATGCGCTGATGACCGACGCAGCTGACGGCGACGTCTTTTCGCCCGACGAACGGGCGATGCTGCACAATATCCTTCGCTTCCGCGAAGTGCGTGTCGCCGACGTCATGGTGCCCCGCGCCGATATCGAGGCCGTCGATCAGAACATCACCATCGGCGAACTGATGATCCTGTTCGAGGAATCCGGCCGTTCGCGCATGCCGGTCTACGCGGATACGCTCGACGACCCGCGCGGCATGGTGCATATCCGTGATCTCCTGTCCTACATCGCCAAGCAGGCGCGCAACAAGCGCCGCGGCAGCACCAAGACGCTCAAGCCGGCAGAGCCTCTGGTCGAGGTTTCCCCCGAACACCTGCAAAAGCCGACGCGCGTCGCCAAGCCGAATTTCGACCTCAGCCGCGTCGACCTGCAGAAGACGCTTTCGGAGGCCGGCATCATCCGCAAGATCCTGTTCGTTCCGCCGTCGATGCTTGCTTCGGATCTCCTTCGCCGCATGCAGGTGAACCGCACGCAGATGGCGCTCGTCATCGACGAATACGGCGGCACTGATGGATTGGCATCGCACGAGGATATCGTCGAGATGGTTGTCGGTGACATCGACGACGAGCACGACGACGACGAAGTCATGTTCAAGCGTGTGTCCGAAGACGTCTTCGTCGCGGACGCCCGTGTCGAACTGGAAGAGATCGCAGAAGCGATCGGACCGGACTTCGACATCACCGAGCAGGTGGATGAAGTGGACACGCTGGGGGGCCTGATCTTCTCCGAACTCGGGCGCATTCCCGTGCGCGGCGAGGTGGTACAGGCGCTGCCCGGCTTCGAATTCCATATTCTGGATGCCGATCCGCGCCGGATCAAGCGCGTGAGGATCACCCGCAAGCGCCAGGCGATCCGCCGCCGCGTCAAGATCGACGGTGACGGCGCACCAGGTTCGGATCATGGCGAAGAGCGGCAAACGGACGCTCCCACAACAAACTGATTGCCGCAAACCACGACAAACGGTGGCTTTTTTGAAAGACTGCGGTCGGGTTGATTCGCAGCGTGATGGGAGTGTGCATGGAGCGGCTTGCAGACAGGGTTATCCTGGCCTGGGGGTTCAAGAGGGTTGCACTGGCCGTCCTCGCAGGCGCCATCGGCGTTCTGGCCCTACCTCCATTCGGCTTCTTTGCCGCCATGTTCGTGTCGTTCACACTGCTCGTCTGGCTGATCGATGGCTCGGCCGCCGCTCCCGAAAGCGGCCTCATCGGCCGACTGTGGCCTTCCTTCGCCGTCGGCTGGCTCTTCGGCTTCGGCTATTTCGTCGCCGGCCTCTGGTGGCTCGGCCATGCTTTGATGATCGATGCCGAGGCCTTCGCCTGGGCGCTGCCGCTGGCAATCTTCGGCCTGCCTGCTGTGCTCGCCATCTTCTACGGCGTTGCTGCCGCGCTGGCGCGAACCATGTGGTCCGATGGCATGGGGCGGATTGCGGCGCTTGCGGCGAGCTTCGGATTGCTCGAGTGGCTGAGGAGCGTACTTTTCACCGGCTTTCCCTGGAACGCTGTCGGCTACGGTATGACGCCCGTGCCGCTCATGATGCAATCGGCGCACGTCATCGGTATCATGGGCATCACCTCGCTCTCGGTCTTCACCTTCGCCGCTCCCGCGCTCCTCGGCACCCGCCAGGGCGCGAAGCTCGGCCTCTCACTGGCAGCCCTGCTTTTTACAGCGCATGTCGGTTACGGCGCCTATATCCTCTATGGCCTGCAACCTGCGCCAGCACCGGATTCCAACAGCCCGGTCATTCGCCTCGTTCAGCCGATGATCGAACAGACGGCGAAGATGGACAATGACGCCGACCGCGCGGCAATCTTCGAGAAACACCTGAAGCTCTCCGTCGAGCCACCGAAGGACGGCGGCCGGAAGCCCGACATCATCGTCTGGCCGGAAACGGCCATTCCCTTCATCCTGACCGACAATCAGGACGCGCTCAGTCGGATCGCCGACACCTTCGACGACAATCAGATCCTGATCGCTGGCGCCGTTCGGGCGGAAGACACCGGTCCCGGCAATCCGCCCCGCTACTACAATTCGATCTACGTCATCGACGGCCGTGGCCAGATCACCGGAGCCGCCGACAAGGTGCATCTCGTGCCGTTCGGTGAATACGTACCATTCGAGAGCGTCCTCGACGATTTCGGCATCCAGAACGTGGTCGAGATGCCGGGCGGCTTCTCGGCCGCCGCCACGCGCCGACTGCTGACCTTGCCGACGGGGATCAACTTCTATCCGCTCGTCTGCTACGAGATCATTTTCCCCGACGAGATGACAGGCGACCTTGGCGCGGCCAATGCCATCCTCAATGTCACCAATGATGCCTGGTTCGGCGCAACCCCCGGCCCGTATCAGCACTTTCAGCAGGCCAGGTTGCGTGCTGTGGAGACCGGTTTGCCGCTGATTCGCAACGGCAACAGCGGTATTTCTGCCATCGTGAACGCCCGCGGCGAGGTTATTGCCGGCCTCGGCCTCAATGAAACGGGCTTCGTCGACGCAACCATTGAGAGCTTCGGCGCGCAACGCGATCCGGGCTACCCACGCCAAACTTACTTCTGGTTGCTGGAAATACTTCTGTTTGCAATTGCGCTGGTTTCGCGTTTTGGTTTTGTTTTCAAGCAGAATTGACCGAAAACCCCTAAAATTGCATAGTGGTTGGGATCGGCGTTCTTAGCGTATGTTTCAAGGTGGTTAATCAAGACTTTGCAACGTGGCGTTTTGGGGTGGGTTTGGGCATGCCGGTTTGAACAAGGTTGAAAATTATTGTTAGGGCAGGACCATGATTGAGAACAAGAAGAGGCCGAACCCCATCGACGTCCATGTTGGCAGTCGCATTCGCCTTCGTCGAACAATGCTAGGAATGAGCCAGGAGAAACTCGGGGAGAGCCTCGGCATCACGTTTCAGCAGATCCAGAAATACGAAAAAGGCACCAACCGCGTCGGTGCCAGCCGCCTCCAGAACATCTCCAGCATCTTGAACGTTCCGGTTTCCTTCTTCTTCGAAGATGCGCCCGGCGACCAATCCTCCGGCCTGTCCGGTATGGCGGAAGCCTCCAGCTCCAACTACGTGGTCGACTTTCTTTCGTCGTCCGAAGGGCTTCAACTCAACCGCGCCTTCGTGAAGATCACCGATCCCAAGGTTCGCCGCAAAGTCGTCGAACTGGTGAAGGCACTCGCCGCCGAAGCCGACAGCGAATAATCGCCACTCAAAATTTGGTGCAAAACAGGAAAGCGGTCGCAACGGCCGCTTTCTGGCGTTTTTTGGGCATAATTTGCCACTTAGCCGTAGATATAAAGATATATTTATGTCCTTCTACGCTTGTTTTTCCCATGCGAACTGAGTACCTACTACGCAGCTTTTGTTCTTTGAGGGGAATCCCGAAATGCGCGCCAATTACCTCTTTACCAGCGAGTCAGTTGCCGAAGGTCACCCGGACAAGGTGTGTGACCGGATCTCCGACGAGATCGTGGATCTGGTGTACCGCGAAGCCGCCAAGACCGGCGTCAACCCCTGGGGCGTGCGCATTGCCTGCGAGACACTGGCAACCACCAACCGCGTCGTGATCGCCGGCGAAGTGCGCCTGCCGCCGAGCCTGATGAAGAAGGACAAGAACGGCAACGACGTCATCAACCCTTCAAAGTTCAAGGCCGCTGCCCGCCGCGCCATCAAGGACATCGGCTACGAGCAGGACGGCTTCCACTGGAAGACGGCGAAGATCGACGTGCTCCTGCACTCGCAGTCCGCCGACATTGCCCAGGGCGTCGACAATGCCGCCGACCAGCAGGGTGACGAAGGTGCCGGCGACCAGGGCATCATGTTCGGCTACGCCTGCAAGGAAACGCCGGACCTCATGCCGGCGCCGATCTACTACTCCCACAAGATCCTGCAGCTGCTTGCCACGGCTCGCAAGAAGGGCGACGGCGACGTCGCAAAGCTTGGTCCCGATGCGAAGAGCCAGGTGACGGTGCGCTACGTCAACGGCAAGCCCGCCGAAGTCACGTCGATCGTTCTCTCCACCCAGCATCTCGACGAAAGCTGGGATTCGAACAAGGTTCGCGCCGTCGTCGAGCCCTATATCCGCGAAGCTCTCGGCGATCTGCCGATTGCCGACGATTGCGTGTGGTATATCAATCCGACCGGCAAGTTTGTGATCGGCGGCCCTGATGGCGACGCTGGCCTCACCGGCCGCAAGATCATCGTCGACACCTACGGCGGCGCTGCTCCGCACGGCGGTGGTGCGTTCTCCGGCAAGGACACGACCAAGGTCGACCGCTCGGCCGCCTATGCCGCCCGCTACCTCGCGAAGAACGTTGTTGCTGCTGGTCTTGCCGACCGCTGCACGATCCAGCTTTCCTATGCGATCGGCGTCGCACAGCCGCTGTCGATCTATGTCGACCTGCACGGCACCGGCAAGGGCGTGACGGAAGACCAGGTCGAAGCCGCGATCCGCAAGAACATGGATCTGTCGCCGACCGGCATCCGCCGTCACCTCGACCTCAACAAGCCGATCTACGCCAAGACCTCGGCCTACGGCCACTTCGGCCGCAAGGCTGGCCGCGACGGCTCGTTCTCCTGGGAGCGCACCGACCTTGTCAAGGCGCTCAAGGAAGCCGTCAAGGTCAAGGAAGCAGCATGACCGACATGGAACGCCGCGGACGCGCGACCGAAGCCTTCTTCGGTCGTCGCAAGGGAAAGGCTCTGCGCGAACATCAGGCAGAGCGACTGAACACCCTGCTTCCGGCGTTCCTCATTGATCTTTCAGCGGCTCCGCCCGGGCCGCTGAAGACCCTCTTTCCGGTGCCGACAGACAGGCTGCGCCTGGAAATCGGCTTCGGCGGCGGCGAGCATCTGATCCATCGCGCCGTGGAAATGCCGTCCACCGGCTTTATCGGTGTCGAGCCTTTCATCAATTCCATGCAGAAGCTGCTGACGAGCGTTGACAAGGCGAGCGCTAAGAACGTCCGCGTCTACGACGACGATGCGACGCAGTTGCTGGACTGGCTGCCCGATGCCTCGATCGACCATATCGATCTGCTTTATCCGGATCCGTGGCCGAAGCGGAAGCACTGGAAGCGCCGCTTCGTCTCGAAGACCAATCTCGACCGCTTCCACCGCGTATTGAAGCCGGGCGGGCTGTTCTGCTTCGCATCCGATATCGACACTTACATCAACTGGACGCTGCTCAAGTGCCGCGACCACGGCGGCTTCGAATGGCTGGCCCAGAATGCTGCGGATTGGCTGACGCCCTACAAGGGTTGGCCGAGCACACGCTACGAGGCCAAGGCACGTCGCGAAGGCAGATCTTCCGCCTATCTGACATTCAAGCGCGTCTGAGCCTGCGTTAGTGCAGGCTCACCGTTTTCAGTTCATCCTCGGCAGCCTTGAAGAAGGTGCTGGAGCGGTTGTCCGTCAACAGGATCGGCGTGCCGTCGGCGCCGAATAGCGCCCACAGGTCAACGCTCGGATCGATGTCCGGCGCTTCCGGAAAGCACTTGGCAACTTCTTCGTTGCGCATTTTGCGGATGTAGGCGACCTCGCCGTTGCCGATGCCGGCAAGTTCGGTTTTGGTCAGGTGCGAATTGGCTTCTTTCATCAACATTCCTGTACCTCCAAGAGAAGGGACCAACGGCTCAACTTGCGCCGTTGTCCTACTGTGAGACCGAAATGTTAATTTTCTTCACCATACGGCTCGGCTCCGGGCGGATGAGATCGACCGAGAGCAATCCGTTCTTGAGGCAAGCGCCCAAAACCTGCATCCCGTCGGCCAGAACGAAAGTCCGCTGGAACTGGCGCGCGGCGATGCCGCGATAAAGGTAATCACGCTCGCCTTGATCGACCTGGCGACCACGGATCGAAAGCTGATTTTCCTCAACCGACACGTCTAGTTCTTCTTCGCTAAACCCGGCCACGGCAAGGGTTATGCGCAACCTTTCGGGATCGCCGGAGGCGCGATCGGCGGCGACGCGCTCGATATTGTAGGGGGGGTATCCATCGCTGGCCTTGGAAAGGCGCTCAAGCGTCTTTTCCATGGCGTCAAAGCCCAAGAGCAAAGGGCTCGCGAAAGGCGTAATCCGGCTCATTGTCTTCAAGTCCTTGATTCAAGCGACCTTGCCGGACCTGAAAGACAGCATCCGGATGCCGTCAATATGGGAATTGCTGGAGGCGAGCGCAAGGCGGATGTCCGCACTCGTTGCCGGAAAGCCCGCACGTCCGACCTTGACAAAGCAAGCGCCGCCTCGCATCAAAATCTGCCCGTGCTGGCTGCGCCGATTTGCGACGGGAATATAAACAAACGGTGCATGCCACGAAGCCGCGCACCACGAGGATGGAACGATCGGAATGGCAGACCCTAGAAAGATCATCATCGATACCGACCCCGGTCAGGACGACGCAGCCGCCATCATGCTGGCCTTTGGCAGCCCGGAAGAGCTCGAAGTACTTGGGATCACCACGGTCGCTGGCAATGTGCCACTATCCTATACGAGCCGCAACGCGCGCATCGTCTGCGAACTCTGTGGCCGCACCGATACGAAGGTCTTTGCCGGCGCCGACAAGCCGATCGCGCGCAAGCTGGTGACGGCAGAACATGTGCACGGCAAGACCGGTCTCGATGGCCCTGTTCTCGACGAGCCTGATATGCCGCTGCAGGCACAGCACGCCGTTGATTTCATCATCCAGACGCTGCGCAGCGAGCCTGAAGGCACGGTGACGCTGTGCACGCTTGGGCCACTGACCAACATCGGCTTGGCCTTCCAGAAGGCGCCCGACATCATCCCGCGCATCCGCGAACTGGTGATGATGGGCGGCGGCTTCTTCGAGGGCGGGAATATTACGCCGGCCGCCGAGTTCAACATCTACGTGGACCCCGAGGCAGCCGACATCGTCTTCCGCTCCGGCGTTCCGATCGTTATGATGCCGCTCGACGTCACGCACAAGCTTCTGACCCGCAAGGACCGCGTCAAGCGCATGGCCGATCTCGGCACGCGCCCGGCCATTGCCATGGTCGAGATGCTGGAATTCTTCGAACGTTTCGATGTCGAGAAGTATGGTTCGGACGGCGGCCCGCTGCACGATCCGACAGTCGTCGCCTACCTCTTGAAGCCTGATCTTTTCAAGGGCCGGACCTGCAATGTCGAGATCGAGGTGAAGTCGCAACTGACGGCCGGCATGACCGTCGTCGACTGGTGGCACGTCACCGACCGCAAGCGCAATGCGCAGGTCATGCGTGATGTCGATGCGGACGGCTTCTTCGATCTGCTGATCGAGCGTTTCGCCCGCATCTGAATTTCGACTGCCTTTCGGGCGCCTGAGAGATCAGGCGTCCTTCTGGTCGAAGACCGAATTGGTTTCGGGTTCGACGAGCTTCGGGCCTCCCTTGGCGACGCCGACCATGGCGGGACGCAGAACGCGCTCACCAATGGTGTAACCGGCCTGAACGACCTGAACAACGGTGTTGTTCGGCACGTCGGGGTTCGGCACTTCGAACATGGCCTGATGGAAGTTCGGATCGAACTTCTGGCCGACTGGCTCCAACTTGCGGACACCGTGGCGCTCGAGCGCCGATAACATCGAGCGTTCCGTCATCTCGACGCCTTCAATCAGCGTTGTCAGGCCGGCGTCGGCGGCAGCCTTGGCTTCCTCGGGGATCGCGTCGATGGCGCGGCGCAGGTTATCCGAAACGGCCAGCATGTCGCGGGCAAAGCCAGCCGCTGAATAGGTCTTGGCGTCCTTGACTTCCCGCTCAGTGCGGCGGCGCAGGTTATCCATCTCTGCAGCAAGGCGCAGATAGCGGTCGCGCAACTCTACATTCTCGACCTTCAGAAGTTCCAGCGGATCGGGCTGTGCTGCGGCTTCAGCGGCGGCTTCGTTCTCGACGTTTGCGGCGGCGTCCGCCGCGGCTTCGGCCGCGGCGGTGTCAGGTCCGTTCTTCGTCGTTTCGTCAGTCATGACGTTCTCCGGTGATTGGTGTCTTTTAGAATGTGCCCGATATCGAGCTTTGACGGGCAAAAATCAAGTCTGCGTGACTGAAAAGCACGCGATGCAAGGCACAACTCATGCAGGGTTGACCGAGAGGGCCGCCTTGACTTGCTCGCGCTAAAGTTCTTTTATTTTAGCCAGATCTAAATCTTTGGTGCTTCGGCCTTATCCAGGGTCAAGGAGCTGCTACCATGAGCGATCAGAAAAGCTATTCCGGGCGCTGCTTCTGCGGCGCCGTGGAGATTGTTGCTACCGGCGAACCGGTGGCTATGGGCTACTGCCACTGTGCCTCCTGTCGGCATTGGTCGGCAGGACCGGTCAACGCCTTTACGCTCTGGCAACGGCACGCTGTCCACGTCACCAAAGGTGGCGAGCACGTGGAAGGCTACCAGAAGTCCGATACGAGCGTGCGGAAATTCTGCGAGCTGTGCGGTGGGCATCTCTACACCGACCACCCCACCTGGGGCGTCACCAACGTTTACGCGGCACTTCTGCCCGATCTCGATTACGCTCCGGCGTTGCACATGAACTATCAGGAAAGCGTGCTGCCTATCCGTGACGGCCTGCCGAAATACAGAGACATGCCTGCTGAGATGGGCGGCTCGGGCGACATGCTGCCGGAGTAGTTGCCCTACTTTGCGCCGCGTGACAATCGCGTCATCAGCTGAGCGGTGTAATCGACCATCGGGACGATGCGCGAGTAGTTGAGCCGCGTGGGCCCAATCACGCCGACGGCGCCAACGATACGGTCGTCATCATCACGATAGGGCGCGACGATCAACGAGGAGCCGGAAAGCGAGAAGAGTTTGTTTTCCGAGCCGATGAAAATGCGCACGCCCGGCCCGCTTTCTGCGAGATTGAGAAGCTCCAGCAGGCTGTCCTTCTTTTCGAGGTCGTCGAAAAGCATGCGCAGGCGGTCGAGATCGTCGGCTCCGGCAAGACCGGCGAGCAGATTGGCGCGGCCGCGGATGATGAGCTGGGCCGGCTTGCCCTCGTCGGCGCTGCCGGACCAGACGGCGATGCCGCGCTCGACGAGATCCTGCGACAGCGTATCGAGCTCGCGGCGAACATCGTCCTTCAGCCGGCTTAATTCATTGCGCAGTTCCGGCAGCGTCTGGCCGGTCATGTGGGCGTTGAGAAAATTGGCGGCCTCGGTCAACTGCGACGACGTGACGCCTGCCGGAAGCTCGATAATGCGGTTTTCCACCTGGTCGTGATCACCGACAAGAACCGCAAGCGCCTTCGTCGGCTCAAGCCGGATGAATTCGACATGCTTGAGAACAGGATCGCTCTTCGAAGTGATAACAAGGCCGGCGCCGCGCGAAATGCCCGAAAGCATGCGGCTAGCCTCATTCATCATCAATTCCATCGGGTTGTCGCGGCTTTCGGCACGCACCTGGCGATCGATGTTGGCGCGATCCTCGGCCGAGAGATCGCCGACCTGCATGAAGGCGTCGACAAAGAAGCGCAAGCCGATCTGTGTCGGCAGGCGGCCGGCACTGACATGCGGCGAGTAGATGAGGCCAAGTTCCTCCAGATCGCTCATCACGTTGCGCACGGAAGCTGGCGACAGCGACATCGGCAGGATGCGCGACAGGTTGCGGGAGCCGAGCGGTTCACCCGTCTCCAGATAGCCCTCTACGATGCGGCGAAAGATTTCCTTGGAGCGTTCATCCAGCGCAGCCACTGCATCTGAAACCGACGTCGATCTGAACTCCATGAAACCTTGCGTACCCGTGCTGACGATGATCCGACAAAATATAGCCAATCTCCCCGCAGCGGCAAAAGGGAAATTGCAAATAGGCGCTGCCAATCGTAGAAGCTCTCAACAACATAAGCACGCACGATCTAACCGAAAACCACTCGCGTCTTCGGCATCATGATTAGGAGAATAGTATGCGGCCCTCAGGCAGAAAAACCGACCAGATGCGCAAGGTCTCTTTCGAGCGCAATTTCTCCAAGCACGCGGAAGGCTCCTGTCTGGTGAAGTTTGGCGATACGCATGTGTTGTGCACGGCGAGCGTCGAGGAGAAGCCGCCGGCATGGCTGCGCAATACCGGCAAGGGTTGGGTCACGGCCGAATACGGCATGCTGCCGCGCGCCACCGGCGAGCGCATGAAGCGCGAGGCCGCATCCGGCAAGCAGGGTGGGCGCACGCAGGAAATCCAGCGCCTGATCGGCCGCTCGCTGCGCGCCGTCGTCGACCTCAAAGAACTCGGTGAGCGTCAGATCACGCTCGACTGTGACGTCATCCAAGCGGACGGCGGAACGCGCACAGCATCCATCACCGGCGCTTGGGTTGCGCTCTATGATTGCCTGAAGTGGATGGAGAGCCGCAACATGCTGAAGGTCGAGCGCGTGCTCAAAGACCACGTCGCGGCCATCTCCTGCGGCATCTTTGCCAACCAGTCGGTGATCGACCTCGACTATCTCGAAGACTCCTCAGCCGAGACCGACGCGAACTTCGTGATGACGGGCGCGGGCGGTATTGTGGAAATCCAGGGCACCGCCGAAGGCACGCCTTTCACCGACGAGGAGTTCGCCTCGCTGATGACACTCGCCAAAACAGGCATTGCCGAGCTCGTCGCGATGCAGAAGCAGGCGATCGCTGGATGAACGACATGCTGGAAGGCATGCTGGAGACGGCGCTCTATGCGGACGATCTCGACGAGGTCGAAGCCTTCTACGAGGGCATTCTCGGCCTTTCGAAGATCTCGCGAGGCGGCAACCGGCATGTCTTCTTTCGCTGCGGCACCGGCGTATTGCTGATCTTCAACGCTAAGGAAACGATCAAGCCCCCCTTACCCACCGCGCTGCAGGTGCCACCGCACGGCACAAGCGGTGCAGGACATGCCTGTTTTCGTGTCTCCGGGGGAAATCTCGATGCGATTGCGGCCCGACTAAAGTCCAAAGGTGTCGCCATCGAATCCGAAGTCACCTGGCCGCAAGGCGGCCGATCGATCTATTTCCGCGATCCGGCGGGCAACAGCCTCGAATGCGCTGAAGCCCGCATCTGGGGCATCGAATAGGACAATCATGCGCAAGCTCGAAACCAAGACCATCGTCGTTGCCAGCCACAATGCCGGGAAGATCCGGGAAATCCAGGACCTGATCGGTCCGTTCGGTTTCACGGCAAAGTCAGCGGCCGAATTGAACTTCGTGGAGCCTGACGAAACCGGCACCACCTTTGAGGAAAACGCGACGATCAAGGCGCTCGCCTCCGCCGAAGCCGCTGGACTGCCGGCGCTATCGGACGATTCCGGCCTTGTCGTCGATGCGCTCGGCGGCGATCCGGGCGTCTACACCGCCAACTGGGCTGAGAAGCCCGACGGCACTCGCGACTTCGCGATGGCGATGGAAAAGGTCGAGACGGCTCTGGAAAAGGCCGGCGCTTCCAGGCCGGAACAGCGCACTGCGCGCTTCGTCAGCGTGCTCTGCCTTGCCTGGCCGGATGGCCATAGGGAGCTCTTCCGCGGAGAAGTGGAAGGCACCGTCGTCTGGCCGCCGCGTGGCAGCCAGGGCTTCGGCTACGATCCGGTCTTTCAACCCGACGGCTATGAGACTACCTTTGGCGAGATGAGCGCGGACGAGAAGCACGGCTGGAAGCACACAGAGGCACTGTCGCACCGCGCCCGCGCCTTCAAGATTTTCGTCGAAACTTGCTTGGAAGCCTAAGGGCAAACGTGGACACTTTGGAACAGCCTGATCTGACGCGCTATGCCGCTCTTCTGCCCGACACCGGCGAGCCCGGCTTCGGCGTCTACGTGCATTGGCCGTTCTGCGCCGCCAAGTGCCCCTATTGCGATTTCAACAGCCATGTCCGCCACCAGCCGGTGGACCAGGAGCGCTTCACCGCAGCCTTCCTGAAGGAAATGGCGACAGTGCGCCAGATGAGCGGACCGAAGACGGTGACCAGCGTGTTCCTCGGCGGCGGCACGCCCTCGCTGATGAACCCTGCGACGGTGTCGGCCATTCTCGACGGTATCGCCAAGCATTGGCATGTACCCGACGGGATCGAGATCACCATGGAAGCGAACCCCTCCAGTGTCGAGGCGGACCGCTTCCGCGGCTATCGCGCCGCCGGCGTCAACCGCGTGTCGCTCGGCGTCCAGGCGTTGAACGACCGCGACCTGAAGTTTCTCGGGCGGCTGCACGATGTTGCCGACGCGCTGAAGGCGATCAAGCTGGCGCGCGACATCTTCCCGCGCATGTCCTTCGACCTGATCTATGCCCGCCCGAACCAGACCGTCGACGAATGGGAACGCGAGCTCAAAGAGGCGATTTCCTACGCGGTCGATCACCTCTCGCTCTATCAGCTGACGATCGAGGAAGGCACACCCTTCTACGGCCTCCACAAGGCGGGCAAGCTTATCGTTCCGGACGGCGATCAATCGGCGCTGCTCTATGAAGCGACGCAGGAGATCACGGCCGGCGAAGGGCTGCCGGCCTACGAGGTGTCCAACCACGCGCGTCCGGGCGCGGAGAGCCGCCATAACCTCACCTACTGGCGCTATGGCGATTATGCCGGGATCGGCCCCGGCGCCCATGGCCGCCTGACACGCGGCGGCATGAAGATCGCGACCGCAACGGAGCGCAAGCCGGAAAGCTGGCTTGACCTCGTCGAGTGCGACGGCCATGGCATCCTCGACCAGGAACAACTCGGCTACGAGGAACAGGCGGACGAACTGCTTTTGATGGGGCTGCGCCTGAAGGAAGGCGTCGATCTCGCCCGCTGGCAACAGCTTTCGGGCCGCGATCCCGACCCGAAGCGGGAGGAGTTCCTCCTGGAGCACGGCTTTATCGAGCGGATCGGCAACTCCCGGCTTCGCTGCACGCCGTCAGGCATGCTGATTCTCGATTCCGTGGTCGCCGATCTCGCCTGCTAAGCTGGCCGTTTTCTACCCAGAGAGAACAACCGTCCGTCGATCGCTGCAAGGCCGATCGCGATCATTGCCATGCCGATCAGGTGCTTGGCCCGCATCGGCTCGCCCAGAATGGCTGCGCCGAGCAGGATGGCGCTGACGGGGATCAGGAAAGTCACGAGCATAAGGTTCGTTGCTCCCGCCGTTGCCAGAATGCGGAAGAACAGCACATAGGCGATCGCCGTCGACAGCAAGGCCAGACCAAACAGCGCCATCCAGGTCTCGAATGACGGGGCGGCCAGTGTCCACGGCCGGTCGACGATGAGCGCGATCGGCAGCATCAGGACGGTCGAGGCGCTGACCTGTCCTGCGGCGGGAATGAGCGGCGCCATGCCCATCTGGCGGAAGCGGCGACCGAAAATCCCGGCAAACGAATAGGAGAGCGCAGCGCCCAGCACGGCAAGTTGGGCCAGCACGTTCGAGCCGAGATCGCGCAGCACGTCGAAGCCGATCATATAGGCAACGCCGGCAAAGCCGACGAGGACGCCGAGCAGGCGGTTGCCGGTCATCTTTTCATCCGCGGTTAGGAAATGCGCGACAACGACGCCGAAGAGCGGTGTCGTGGCATTCAGGATGGAGGCAAGGCCGCTTGCGATATGCGTTTGGCCCCAGACGATGAGGCAGAACGGGATCATGTTGTTGAGGATGCCCATGCCGAAGAACGCCGCCCACGACTTGCCATCACGCGGCATGGCATGGCCGGCCGCGCGTACAATGAGGTTCAGCGCCAGCGCGGCAATCAGCACCCGACCCGTGACGATGGTAAAGGGCGGCAGGGTCTTCACCAGAATACCGTTGAAGAGGAAGGATCCGCCCCACAGCAGGGAAAGCACTAGCAACATTCCCCACTCGGCAAAGCCCATCTGTTTCGGCTGCATCGTTCACTCCTTTGTCGGCCTGTCACTGACCTACATGCCGTCACAGCCTGCCGCCACCCGATTGTTGCGCGCGGGCGCGGACGCCAATATCTTCGATCTAATCTCGCTCCTCACTGAGCTTTAACCAGCTTTTGTGGCGGCCTTCATGCTGATATTATTGCTATGTCGATGAGCCGACAAACGAGTCTTTCTCGACCCATGATATAGCTGAGCTAAACCATGAGCGACTATCTTCCCTCTCTTTCAGCGCTTCGAGCCTTCGAGGCGGCCGCCCGGCATCTCAGCATGACGCTCGCGGCAAAAGAGCTCAACGTCACCCCAGGCGCCGTTAGCCTGCAGATCCGTGATCTGGAATCATCCCTTGGCGTCAAGCTGTTCGAGCGCAAGACCCGCGCGCTGACTCTGACCGTGGAGGGTGCGGACTATTTTTCGACGCTCAGGGCAGCGTTTCGTCTCGTCAGGGAAGCGACGGCGGCGATCACGGCGCGAGGGCACGGCGCCATCCTCAATGTTACCTGCACTGCGGGCTTTGCGACCTATTGGCTGGTGCCTCGTCTGGGACGCTTCGAGGCGATGCACCCCGAAATCGACGTCCGCATCAGCGCATCGCACCGCGTGCTGGATTTTCAGCGCGACGGCATCGACCTCGCAATCCGCCACGGGCTTGGCGGTTATGACCGCCTGATCAGCGAACGTCTCGTCGACGACGAACTCGTGCCGGTCTGCACGCCAACGCTTGCCGCTGAACTGGGGGACAATCCGTCGCCAAGCGCGCTCGCTAGTTTCCAGCTGATCCACGACGTCTATCGCCATGACTGGCGGCTCTGGCTGGAAGCCGCCGGCGCCACGGGAGTTGACCCGTCGCGCGGACCGATCTTCATGCATGGCAACGGCGCCTATGACGCGATGAAGGCCGGGCTGGGCTTTGCCTTGGTGCGACGCTCGTTTCTGGAGCGGGATCTGAAGGAAGGCACGGTGGTCACGCCCTTCCCTCTCGGCATTGCAAGTCGGCTTGCCTTCCACCTCGTCTATCCGGGCCTTGCGCTGGAGCGGCCAGCCGCTGCCGCTTTCCGCCGCTGGCTGCTGTCGGAGGCGCAAGCCTGACCTGACTGTGGCCGATCTGTTATGCTGATTAAAAAGTTGAGTAATTTAATCATAAAAACGACTTTTCACCGGGAATTTTCTTGACTATTACACTCCACATAAAATCCCGCAACAGGCATACCCGGTGTGATAAGCCAATGAATAGTCTTCGATTTTCCTCGCGAATCCTTTCTACATCAGCATTGACAGGCGTGGCGCTCATCCACCTTCTCGCGCCAGCCGCAGCACAGGATGCCACAGGACAGCAGCAGGATGGCGCGACGATTCTCGAAGATATCATCGTCAACGGTGGCAGCGGCGGCGTGATCCAGGCCGACGGCTATGTCGGCAAGAGCAGCGCGACGGGCACGAAGACCGACACGCCTTTCATCGAGGTCCCTCAGTCGATTTCGTCGGTGACCGAACAGCAACTCAAGGATCGCAACCCGCAAAGCCTGTTGGATACGGTTGCCTACACGCCGGGCACGCGCGTCGGCGCCTACGGCTTCGATCCGCGTTTTGATTCTTTCTCGGTGCGCGGCTTCGACGTGACCTATACTGGGATCTTTCGCGACAACCTTCGTCAGCCCGGTGCAGGTTCGTCGCTCTTCAAGACCGAGCCCTACGGCCTCGAAGGAGTCTCGATCCTGCGTGGCCCTTCCTCGGCGCTTTATGGGGCGACGGGCGCCGGCGGTCTCCACAACATCATCACCAAGCGGCCGACGGAAGAGCCTTTTCGCGAAGTTCAGCGGCAGTATGGTACCGAACAGCGCTACCAAACCCAGTTCGACTTCTCGGGTCCGGTTAACAATACGGATCCCTTCTATTATCGCCTGACGGGCCTCTACCGCGATGCCAATACAGAGCAGATCAGCGTTCCCGACGACCGCATCTATATTGCGCCGGCCTTCATGTGGAAACCGGACGAAGATACCAAGCTTACCATTCTCGGCGAGTATTCCCGAACCAAGACCGGCGGCACGGCGGCGTACTACAATGATCCAGCTGGCAACGTCACGGACTATTTCGCAGGCAATCCGGCCTTCAACGATTCAATCCAAAACCAGGCCCGCATCGGCTATGAATTCGAGCATCGACTGAACGACGTCTTCGTCTTCCGTCAGAACGCCCGCGTTTCGACACTCAACATCGACGCCGACTGGGCCTTCGCCTACGCGCCCAGTTCGGTCAATCCGAGTCTGCTTAGCCGCAGTGCCGGAACGTTTGACGAGCGGCTGACGGCCTTGGTCATCGACAATCAGTTGGAAGCCCAGTTCGAGACGGGGGCGGTCGACCATACATTGCTTGCCGGTCTAGACCTGACCAGGCTGCGCTGGCGCTCGCTCGATGGCCGCGGCGTGTCGCCGCCGCTCGACACCAACAATCCAACGGCGGGCGCGTTTGTTGCTCCGATCGACTTCGACACACGCACCGTCCAGGACCAATGGCAAGTCGGCACCTATCTACAGGATCAGATCCGTTATGACGCCTGGATACTGACCGTCGGTGGTCGCTACGACTGGGTCTCCACGGACACCGACAATACCGACCTCAGCACGAATGCCCTGACCACCATTTCGCAAAAGGACAAGGCATTCTCCAGCCGCGTCGGCCTGGGCTACGAGACCGACTTCGGCGTCGTACCCTATGCCAGCTACTCCACCGCCTTCGCGCCGAATGCCGGCGTCAACCAGGAGACGGACCAACCCTTCAAGCCAACGGAAAGCGAGCAGGAAGAGATCGGCGTCAAGTACCTGCTGCCGAATAGCAATACACTCATCACGGCGGCGCTGTTCAATATCGACCAGGAGAACAGCCTCTATTACGAGGTCGTGAACCTGCCGACCGGGCCGGCTAACATCCAGGTACAGCGCGGCAAGATTCGCTCCCGCGGCTTTGAACTCGAAGCGAACACGAGCCTCGACAACGGCCTGTCGTTGGTTGCGTCGTATACCTTCACCGACACCGAGATCCTGGAGGGAACGACCGGGACGGTGGGCAATTCCGTCTCGTCGGTTCCAAGGCACATGGCTTCGCTCTGGGCGCATTACACATTCCAGGAAAGTAGTCCGATCTACGGTCTCGGCGTCGGTTTCGGTTCCCGGTATCTCGGCAAGAGCTACACCAGCGACTACAATACGGCCCAGAACGGCTCGCGCGTACTCTTCGACGCCGCGATCAGCTATGATTTCGCGGCGCTCGACAAGAAATACGAGGGCCTGGGCCTCCAGGTGAACGCCACCAACCTCTTCGATCGCCGCGAGGCCATCTGCTCGGCTGGATTCTGCTACCGCGACCAGGGCCGGGCCGTGATCGGCAGCCTGCGATACACCTGGTGAGTTGATGGCAAGCGCGCAGCACCATGTCGCTGATCCGGGCGACGGCGCCTCGGTCCTCTCGCCGGCCTTCGCCGGCGAACATGCGTGGTGCGGCGAGAAGATGGCGCTCTCTGTCGACCTGCAGGACGGGGTACCACTGCCACTGTTCTTCGGCGGTGATAGCTTCAGAGAGGCAATCGATCGCTACGCCGACGCCTGCGGCGACAGCGACAGGCGCGCCGTCGTGTCGATGTGGTCGCTATATTACTTCTCGTCACTCTCCATTCCCTATGTGCTGGCCCGTCGTCTCGCCGCGCAGGAGCTTCCGGTCGCCTTCGACGGGATGACAATCGCATTGCAGGAGAATGGCCTGCCGCGGGCATTCGGCGTCCCGCACCGGGGCCGAAATGCTGAGGGTGGCGAAGAGGACGGTTTCGAAGCTATTGGTCCGCTGTTGGAAGAGCATCTACCGGAAGCCGTCAGGAAGCTCACCGCCTCCGGCATTTCGGCCAAGCTGTGCTGGAACAATGCCGCAGTTTATCTCGACTACGCGCTGCGGTTGACGCGACCGCCCGAAGGCCCCGATCTAGCGGTCTTCGTCCGCGGCTGCCTGCCCGATGGCGGCGTCAACCCCCTCTGCGGCAGCGTGCGCTATGTCGAGGAAGACGGTGAGCGGATCGCCCGTCGGAAGATTTGCTGCCTGCGCTACATGCTGCCTGGCATCCAGAGCTGCGGCAAGCTTTGCGCTCTTCCCAGCCAAAGGAACGTGCAATGACATCGCCCACGATCACACGGCGCGGCTTTCTCGCTGCGACGTCCGCCACGCTCTGCGCGCCGCCTCTGTTGAAAGCGGAAACGCGCTGGCCGCTGACCGTGACCGATGCCATCGGTCGAATGGTGACGATCACCAAGAAGCCGAAGTCGATCATCCTCGGAACGGGTTTCAATCTCTTCGCGCTGTCGCTGATCCATCCGGATCCGGTGAGCCTGCTGGCGGGTTGGGCGACCGACATGAAGACGGACAACCCGTTCATCTACGATGCCTTCCGCAAAAAATTTCCGGCCCTCGACAAGGTGCCGCTTGTCAGCAATGGGCAGGCGGATGGCATGTCCTTCGAAGCCGCGCTCTCCCTGGAGGCCGACCTTGCCGTCATGGGCAGGTGGCAAGCAGAAGGCGAGCAGGGCAAACGTGCCATCGACTATCTGGCATCGATCGGCGTGCCCGTCATCGTCGTCGATTTCAATCTCGATCCGCTGAAGAGCACTCCGCGGGACATTCGCCTCCTCGGTCGCGTTCTGGAATGCGACCAGCCAGCGGAAAGCTACGCTCAGTTCTTCGAAAGGCGGGTGGAGCGCATCAGGGTGAGGGCGGTCGGGAAAGGCGGAGATGGGCCGCTCGTGCTGATGGATGCCTTCCCAAGCGCGACACGTGGCAGTTGGGCTGTGGGTCGGACGGGCCTCGGCGAATTGATCACGCTTGCCGGCGGCCGCAACATCGCGGACAAAAACCTGCCGCCACAGGGCGGGCCGGTGACGGCAGAATACATCATCGCGGCGGAGCCTGACGTCTATATCGCCACCGGCTCGCCGGGCGGCACCTACACCGTCTTCTCGATCGGTCCCGGGGTCGATCCTGCAGAAGCCCTGCAGTCGCTGCAGGAAACCGTCAAGGCACCGAGCCTTGCGCCGCTGAAGGCAGTGCGCGAAGGGAACGTGCACGGCATGTGGAACTTCTTCAACGCCGTGCCACTGAACGTGCTGGCCGCGGAGGCTGTCGCATCCTGGGTAAGGCCCGACCTGTTCGGCGATGTCGATCCGGCAAGTAGCCTCGCCGAGATCAACGAGCGTTTCGCCGCTGTCCCCTTCGAGGGGGCATACTGGACCAGCCTGACAAGCTAACGGCCTGGCGCGCCGGTCTTGAATAGGCTGCCGGTCGGCGTGTTCAGGAACATGTCCAATGGAATGTATTCCTGATGCAGGAAACCAGTGGACGGCAGCAGGTCGTCGCGCACCATCTCGATCACGGCAACCACTGAGGCCGACGTCGTCCAGGCGATCGCCGTGCGGCGGGCGCCGGCGATCTCGATTGGATAGTAGGCGCGGACAAATTCCTTGCGGCGCAGGTTGCCGTTCTCCGTGCCCTCCGCTGCCACGTGGACATACACGACATCGTCCTCGACCGGCGGTTTGGCGTTGGTCAGGATTTCACCGGCGAGCTTGCGCTTGTCGCGCATCAAGAGTTCATGGAAGAAGAAGTTCATCAGATCCATGTGTCCGGGATAGCGCATCGTCTTGTAGTCGAGGTTTTCGACCTTGCCGAGCAGCGTATCGCACATGGTTCCGAGGCCCCCTGACGTCGTGAAGGCCTCGAGCTTCACGCCCTCGACATAGATCGTCTCGTGCCATTCCATCGGCGAGACGAACTTGCGAACGCCGCCCTCGATCACTTCGCAGTCGTTCAGATATTCGTTGACCACGCCTTCCGGCGACCAATTGAAGGCGTAGCCGAGGAGACCAGTCGGATGCTGCGGCAGCGCGCCGACCCGCATGCGGATGGAGCGGCACTTGTCAAATCCGTCCGCAAGGCTCGATCCGACAATGCCGACGAAGCCGGGCGCCAGGCCACATTGCGGCGCCATCAGACCGCGCGCCGTGCTGGACAGTTCGATGATGAAGTTTGTGGTCGGCACGTCTTCGGTCAGATCGAAGTAGTGGATCCCTGCGAGATGGGCGGCGCGCGACAGACCGATATTGAGGTGATAGGGCAGACAGGAAAGTACGGCCTCAACGCTGGACAACAGGTCACCGATGACGGCGGGGTCGGAGATGTCGCCACTCCTGCATTCGAACGGCAGGCCTTCCGTCGGCGCCTGAATATCGACGCCTAAAACGTCGAAGCCCCCCTCATGCAGAAGCGTTGCGGCCAAGCGCCCGATCTTGCCCAGTCCGAGAACAGCGATCCTGTCGAAACTCATCGGCTCCCCCTGCGGCCAAACGGTACATTTCCGCCACTCCAGCGTACAGAAGATTGTGCGCAAAAGAAAACGGCCGGGGCAATGCCCGGCCGTCAAGCTTGCACAGAAGATTGCCCGACTATTCGTTGATCAAGCGCTTCAGCAATTCGATTTCATGCGAAAGCTTGGTGTCTCCCGCAATCAGCTCCTCGATCTTACGCACGGCATGCAGCACGGTCGTATGGTCGCGACCGCCAAAGCGGCGGCCGATTTCCGGGAAGGACCGCGGCGTCAGCGTCTTTGACAGATACATGGCGATCTGGCGCGGTTTGACGATGACGCGGGTGCGGCGGTTCGAGACCAGCTCCTGACGCGACACGTTGTAGTGCCGTGCGACGATCCGCTGGATGTCCTCGATGCGGACACGGCGCGGCTCGCCCGAGCCAACGAGATGAGCAAGAAGCTCATCGACGCGCTCGACCGTCAGGTTCGGCTCGAAGGAGCGGCGGAAAAGCAGCTGGTTGAAGGCGCCTTCCAGCTCGCGGCCGCTTGCCGTGATATTGCGGGCAACATGGTTGATCAATTCCGCCGGGATTTCCAGAGACGGATCCTCAACGCGGGCAGCAGCGAGGCGGCGCTTCAGGATCTCAAGGCGCATTTCGTAGTCCGGCGCATCGAGCTCGATGGCCACACCGCCCTGAAGACGCGAGCGGACGCGTGGATCAAGCGATTCCAGCTCCCAGGGAGCGCGGTCAGCAGCGACCACAACCTGCTTGGCACTGTCGAGCAGCATGTTCAGCAGGTGGCAGAACTCGTGCTGGATCATCTTGCCCTGCAGGAACTGCATGTCATCGATGATCAGAAGGTCGATGTTGCGCAGCGAGTCCTTCAGGGTCAAAGCATCATTGTCGCGGATCGCCGTTGCGAAACGCCACATGAAATACTCCGCCGTTAGATAGACGACGCGCAGTGCGCGCGGGTTCTGAACCGCGGCATTGGCGATCGCCTGCAAAAGATGCGACTTGCCGAGACCAACGCTGGAATGGACGAAGAGCGGATTGAAACGGACAGCGCCCTGCCCGGCTTCCGCAATCGTCTTGGCAGCAGCAAGTGCTACGCGGTTCGAGCTGCCTTCAACGAAGGTGTCGAAGGTGAAGCGCGAGTCGAGCGGCGAACCAAAGAGCGGCTGGCCAGCACTGGCCGGACGCGCAGCGGCTGCGGACGATACCGCCTGCTGCACAATCTGGCCGGCATGCTGCGCCGCTGGGCGGCGCGTCTGCGTAGTGGCAACAGGCTCAGCGGAAACCGGCTCTTCGGCCGGCTTGCCAACGCCACGCGTTGCCGTGCGAACAAGAATTTCGACTTTCAGGATTTCGGAGTCTTCGGCCTGGAACAGGCTGGTGATCAGCTCAAGATACCGGTTGTTGATCCAGGACTTCAGAAAAGTTGTCGGCACCGTTAGGCGCACGACGCTCTTGGAAACCGAATGCAATTTCAGCCGCGCAAACCAGCTTGCATAGACATCCGGACCGACTTGCGCCTTCAGGCGGGCGCTGACACGCTCGAAAAGTACACCATGCTTCATGTCTCCCTTTTCCCCTGCCGCTCCAGCACAAATAGAGCCAAACGCCTGCGGTTCATTGTCCCCACTCTCCAGGGCATCCGCCGTCATTGTATTCATCTGCATCATGCCGCCTTCCATTCGTCGGCCGACTTTGTTCGTCGCCCGACTATTTCCCCGCTATGACCAGAAAGTGGCACCCTCATGAGCCACTCGCCTGCCGGTTCACTCAAATACTGCCCCACTCACAAGACTTTCCAAGAAAGCGCGAGCCCGCCTCATGCGGCTTCGACCACCTTCTGTGGGACTGGAAGCCGCTCCTCGTCAGCTGGCGTCCGGTCGTCTTGCCACGACTTCTCTTCCCCATTCCGGTTTCACGCAACGCGTGCAAACCAACACACAAAACATCACTATTCCGCGACAGCCACGTCGCAGTCAAAAATGCTCAAGTGCGTGAAAAACCGGAGGCTTTAGACTCTCCGTAACAAGTGGCACAGCTTCATCGTCCTGCCGACGTGGCAGTTTCAGACCAAGCCTTCACAGGTGATGTCTGGACCCCTTGTTGATCGGCATTTAGGCAGGATCGAATGCGGGAATCAACGATGAATTTTACGCAAAATTAAGAGCGGGCCGTTGACTCCGGGGGCAGTCTTTGGGCGTCACATCCGTGTCAAAAAAGAATCGCTTTTGAATCAAGGAGATTCGTCCCGCCGGCATTTTTGACACGCATAAAAAGAAAAAAATAAAAAAGCTTCTTGACTCAGCTCAGACCGCAGATTGTAGGCCCCGAGTCGAGCCCACCTGAAGTATCCTACAGCAAGCACTTGTTTTTATTGCATTTTTCGTGTCACACGCTCGACATGAAATCGTCGCCGAATTAACCATACGGAAGCCAGTCGGCGGAATCGAAAAAGCCCGACAAAGTTGCCGGGCTAATCATAACGACGCGTTTGTTAATGAAAGATTATGCGGTCGCAGAAACCGACAGAGCCTTCACACGAGCTGCCAGGCGCGAGACCTTGCGGGAAGCCGTGTTGGCGTGCAGCACGCCCTTACCTGCGGCGCGCGCCAGTTCCGGCTGCGCGGCGAGGAATGCTTCCTTTGCCTTGGCAGCATCCCCGGATGCGATTGCCTCTTCGACCTTGCGAACGAAAGTACGAACGCGCGAGCGACGAGCCTTATTGACGTCGGTACGGCGGGCGATCTTGCGGGTCGCTTTTTTCGCCGAAGTTGTATTGGCCATGGATGCCTCTCTAAGAATTCGAACAAACTCCGTCATCACCGCGGGCCTTGCGGCCACTACATACAGCAATACGGGAGCATAATCGGAAAACCGGAGTGGCTTCCCGAACCGTGGGCGGGCATATAACCCTAAAGCCGACCCACGTCAACGCGCATTTTCGAGGAAACGCCGCCTTTCTCCAAGGCTCAGCGGTTCTTGAAGGCGGGCTTACGCTTTTCGATGAAGGCCGTCATCCCTTCTTTCTGGTCTTCGGTGGAAAAGAGGCTGTGGAAAAGGCGACGCTCGAAGCGCAGACCTTCCTCCAAGGTGGTCTCCAGTGCGCGGTTTACGGCCTCCTTCGCCATCAGCACGGAAGGACGCGATAGCGAGGCGATCTTGGCGGCTGCCTCCAATGCCTCATCCAGCAGCCGCTCGGGCGCCACCACACGCGAAACGAGTCCTGCGCGCTCGGCTTCGGCAGCGTCCATCATGCGGCCGGTGAGGATCAGATCCATGGCCTTGTACCTGCCGACAGCGCGCGTAAGTCGCTGCGAGCCGCCCATGCCAGGAATGACGCCGAGGGTGATCTCCGGCTGGCCGAACTTGGCAGTCTCCGAGGCGATGATGACGTCGCACATCATTGCCAGCTCGCAGCCGCCGCCAAGCGCAAAGCCGCTGACGGCCGCGATCACGGGCTTGCGCACCTTCGCGACGTCGTCCCATCCGCTCATCAGATCGCGGCTGTAGACATCGACATAGTCCAGCGGCTGCATTTCCTTGATGTCGGCACCGGCGGCGAATGCGCGCTCGGAACCGGTCAGGACCATCGCGCCAACGGCATCATCGGCCTGGAAGGCTTCGTAGGCCTGAAGAAGCTCCTTCAGCACGGTCGAGTTCAGCGCGTTCAGCGCCTGTGGACGGTTCAGCGTGATCAGGCCGACCGCGCCGCGGGTTTCGACGATCAGCGTTTCATAGGCCATGGACAATCCTCCCGTTACTTTTGACAGGCAGGGCAATAGAAGGTCGAGCGCCCCGCCTGGACAATGCGGGCGACCGTACCGCCACAGCCCGGGGTGCGGCAAGGTAGACTTTCGCGGTCATAGACAGAGAAGGAGTGCTGGAAATAACCGAGCGAGCCATCCGCCTGGATATGGTCGCGCAGTGACGAGCCGCCAGCCTTGATGGCGTCGGCGATGACGTCGCGAATGGAGGCGACCAGAAGGTCCAACTGCTTGTTCGGCTTGCCTGTCTTGGTGATAAGCGTCGCTGCAGCACGGGTGGGACGCAGGTGCGAACGCCACAGCGCCTCGCAGACATATATATTGCCGAGCCCGGCAATGGTCTTTTGATCCAGCAGCGCGCTCTTTAGCGGCTGCGCCTTGCCGGCGAAACGTTCTGCCAGATAGGCGGCGCTGAGTTCGTTGCCCGTCGGCTCCGGCCCGAGGCCGAAGAGGAACGGATTGAGCTCCAGTTCGGAACGCTGCGCCATGTCCATGAAGCCGAAGCGACGCGGGTCATTATAGATGACGCGGCTGACACCGTTCGGCCCTTCCAGATGGAAGATCGCATGATCATGCTTTTCGTCCTTCGAGCGCGGATGATTAAATTCGCCCGGGGCATCGGAAAGCGGTCCCGCCTCGATGCGGAACGAGCCGGACATGCCGAGATGCGAGATGATCGTCGTGCCGTCGTCGAGGTCGATCAGCAGATATTTAGCGCGGCGACCGAGCGCGACGATCCTGCGGCCTGTCACGCGCGCTTCCAAACCGTCGGGAAAGGGAAACCGAAGGTCCTTGCGACGTAGCTCCAGGCGGGCGATCCGCGCGCCTTCCATGGTCGGGGCAAGCCCGCGTCTGACGGTTTCGACTTCTGGCAATTCCGGCATCTTAACCCATCTATATCTAACATGTTTCAACCACGAGCGTTGTGCGCTATAGCGCCAAGGTGCCGCGGCTTTGAGCGTGGCCCACAGATAGCGCCGCGCGCGTCCGTTCGCTATGGTCGCCGCGCCGATTTCAGAGAGATGGAGTATTTCGATGTCACAAAGCCGTACCTCCGCCGAAGGCGGCATGGAAACATCCTACGGCTTCCGCGAAGTGGCGGATGGTGAAAAGCAGGGCCTGGTCAACGAGGTCTTCCACAAGGTCGCCAAACGCTACGACATCATGAACGACGTCATGTCGGTCGGCATGCACCGCGTCTGGAAGGACGCGATGATTGCAGCGCTCAATCCGCGCAAGGAGCCCGGCTACAAGGTTCTCGACGTTGCCGGCGGCACCGGCGACATCGCATTTCGCATCGTTGAGGCGTCCAACCGGCAGGCCCATGCGACCGTGCTCGACATCAACGGCTCCATGCTGGCGGTCGGCGCCGAGCGCGCCGCCAAGAAGAAGCTTTCGGACAACCTGACTTTCGTCGAGGCAAACGCTGAGGATCTGCCATTCGATCCGAACAGCTTCGACGCCTATACGATCGCCTTCGGTATCCGCAATGTGCCGCGCATCGACGTGGCGCTGAGCGAAGCCTATCGTGTGCTGAAGCGCGGCGGCCGGCTGCTCGTACTCGAGTTTTCAGAAGTGGATATGCCGTTTCTCGATCGCGTCTATGACAGCTGGTCCTTCAATGCCATTCCAAAGTTCGGCAAGGCGATCACAGGCGAGGCCGAGCCCTATCAGTATCTCGTCGAATCCATCCGCAAGTTCCCCAACCAGGAGAATTTTGCGGACATGATCCGCAACGCCGGCTTCTCGCGCGTGAACTTCACGAACTATACCGGCGGAATCGCAGCTCTCCACTCCGGCTGGAAGCTCTGAGGGATGGTTCGAGAACAGTCGTTCACCCGCTTGCTTTCGCAGGCAGGCAATCCGGCATGAGCACCTTGGGAGCATATTTCCGGCTCTGGCGTGTCGGCTGGATTCTCGTGCGCGAAGGCGTGATTTCGGCCCTTCCGTCGGAAGATCTTCCGCCCTCGGTCGGCCTTGCCAAGTCGTTTGTCGGCCTCTTCGCGCGCAATCGTTCGAAATCGAAGAAGCGCAGCGATCGGCTGGCGCAGGCCGTTGAGCGGCTCGGCCCCTCCTATGTGAAGATCGGCCAGTTCCTGGCAACGCGCCCGGATGTCGTTGGCGTCGAGTTCGCCGACGATCTGTCGCAGCTCCAGGACCGTATGGCGTTCTTTCCGCTCGCCGCCGCCAAGGCGAGCATCTCCGGGTCTCTCGGCCGCCCGATCGAGGAGCTATATGCAAGCTTCGGCGACCCGATTGCGGCCGCTTCGATCGCCCAGGTCCACCCCGCCGAGGTCGATACGGCTGCCGGACGCAAGAAGGTTGCGGTCAAGGTTGTACGCCCAGGCGTGCGTCAGCGTTTCTCCCATGACATTGAGGCGATGTATCTCGTCGCTCACATGCAGGAGCGCTTCATGCCTTCAAGCCGGCGGTTGAGGCCGGTCGAAGTGACGAAGACCCTGGAGCAGACGACCAAAGTGGAAATGGACCTGCGCCTGGAGGCTGCGGCCCTTTCCGAGATCGCCGAAAACACCGAGAAAGACCCGGGCTTCCGTGTGCCGAAGGTCGATTGGGAGCGCACCGGCCGCGACGTGATCACCATGGAGTGGATCGACGGCGTCAAGATGTCCGACGTCGATGGCTTGCGCGCAGCCGGTCATGATCTCAATATGCTTGCGGATGCGCTGATCCAGTCCTTCCTGCGTCATACGCTGCGCGACGGCTTCTTCCACGCCGACATGCATCCCGGCAATCTCTTTGTCGACGAGCACGGCGATATCGTTGCTGTCGACATGGGGATCGTGGGAAGGCTGGGGAAGAAGGAGCGCCGCTTCCTTGCCGAAATTCTGTTCGGTTTCATCACCCGTGACTATATCCGGGTGGCGGAGGTCCACTTCGAGGCGGGCTACGTGCCGGGCCACCACAATGTCGAGAGCTTCGCGCAAGCGATCCGCGCGATCGGCGAGCCGATCCATGGCCAGCCCGCCGAAACCATCTCGATGGGCAAGCTGCTGACGCTGCTGTTCGAGGTGACCGAACTCTTCGACATGGCGACGCGGCCAGAACTGGTCATGCTGCAGAAGACGATGGTCGTGGTCGAAGGTGTATCACGCATGCTCAATCCACGCTTCAACATGTGGAAAGCGTCCGAACCCGTCGTCGGCGACTGGATTCGCAACAATCTCGGCCCGAAGCGCGTCGTCACCGATCTCAAGGACGGGTTGAAGGCGGCGGTCAAGCTTGCCGAAGCTGCACCCGAGATTGCCGCCAAGACGGAGAAGTTCCACCATCAACTGCTGCACATGAGCGAGCATGGATTGCGGTTCGATGCGGAAACGGCCGAGGCCATCGGCAAATCCGAAGCGCGCCACAATCGCTCCGGTCGGTTCGCCCTCTGGATTATCGCGCTCGCCCTTCTCTATATAGCCTGGGTGGTGACCTGATCCATCGCAGCAATGCATGTTGTGTTCGATATTTGGGATATCCCATCGAGTAGCGCCGTCGCATAGTCTCACTTTTCAAGGAGATATGGCAGATGAAGCATGAACGCCCCCGCATCGAACTTTCCGGGCAGCCGCTCAGCTTTGCTGAGATGGTGAGGATCGGATCGGGCAAGGTGGCGCTTTCGGCTTCGGCAACGGGCATGGCCCGTGTCGAGATCGCGCGCGGAATTGTCGAGGATGCGATCAACGCCGGGATGCCCGTCTACGGTGCGACGACCGGCGTCGGCGCCATGAAGGATGTCGAGTGGTCCCCGGAGGATCTGGACGCTTTCAATCTCGGGCTCGTGCGTGCGCATCACTTCGGCACAGGGACGCCGTTTTCGAGTTCCGTTGTGCGCAATGCGATGGCCATCCGTATCAATACCGCTCTGACCGGGCAGGTCGGCTGCACGCCCGGACTCGTCGATGCCTATATGCGGATGCTGGAAGCTGACATCATTCCGATCGTCCGCCGTACCGGCTCCATTGGCTGCGCCGACATCGGCCTCATGGGGCAGATCGGCGCCGTGCTGACCGGCGTCGGGGAAGCCGTCCATCGTGGCAAGCGCATGCAGGCGGCCGATGCCTTCGCGGCAGCCGGCATGAAGCCCTTCACCATGGCTCCGCGGGACAGCCTCGCCTCGCTCAGCGTCAACGCCGTGAGCTTCGCGGCAGCGGCGGATGCGACACGCAATGCCGCAGCCTCCATTCGCGTGCTGCTGGCCTCCGGCATGATGGCATCAGGCGCGCTTGGCGCGTCCCGCGATCCGTGGCTTTCCGTCCGCCATGTCGGCACCTCCCGGGAGGCTTTGATCGGCTCCTGGCTCTGCAACGCTTCGGACGCTTGGGATTGGCCGGTCAAAACCCACGTCCAGGACCCGTTGAGCCTGCGCATGATCGCGCAGGTTTTCGGCGCGGTGATCGAGAACCTGCTGACAACAGGACACAAGATCCTGGCCGCCACCGGACGCTCCGACGACAACCCTGTCGTCGTCGAGGGTCGGGTCATGACCTCGGGCGGGTCGCTGCCGCTCGATGTGACGATCCTGCTGGAGTCAGCGGCTCTCTGCATGGCGCACGCCGCCCGCAACGCTTTCAACCGATGCGTCCTGCTCGGCAACGGCCAGCGCCGCGACCTGCCCGTCAATCTCGTGCCGCCCGGCCGTATCGCCACAGGTTTCGGCCCAATCATCAAGCTGGCCGGCGAGATTTTCTCGCGCGTGCTGTCGATGTCGAACCCGGTGTCGGCGCAGTCTCTGGTCGTTGCGGCGGGCCTTGAGGATGAGGCTGCCTTCCTGCCGCTGGTGATCGAGCGTTTCGAGCGCCAGATGCGAGCTCTGATGCGACTTGCCGCTCTCGAAGCGCTGCTTTCGGCACAGGCCGTGGACATCCTCGGCGACAAGCCGAAGGGCGTCGGCGGTATGCTTTATGACGTCGTTCGCAAGCATGCGGACTTTTATACGGTCGACCGGCCGCTCTCTGCCGAGGTGGAAGCGATCGAGGAAGAGCTTGGTTCCGGCGCCTTCATGTCCAAACTCATCGAAGAGGTGCCGATCGCTTCGTTCGACGATTTCTTTGCGCTCGGCTCGCTGGAGCGCATCGAACAGCGCCTGACCCAGGAACCGGTCGCTATCTGATCCCTTCAATATTCGCCACGGAGAAAGCGGCATGGCTGATTTCGATCTCGTTCTGCAAGGCACGGTCGTTTTGCCGGAGCGCATCCTGGAAGCCGGCTACGTCGCCGTCCGCGATGGCAAGATTGCGGAAATCGGTCTCGGCGTGCCGCCTGCCGCGCGCGAGCGCCACCTCCTCGGCAAGGCATTGATCCTGCCAGGAGCAATCGACGCCCAGGTTCACTCGCTGTCGCAAAAGGACCAGGAGGATTTCATCTGGTCGACCCGCTCGGCTGCTGCCGGCGGCGTGACGACGATCGTCGATATGCCGTACGATGAAGGCAACCTTGTCTGCTCGGCGGAAGCCGTGAAGAAGAAGATCGCCCATGCCGGTCCGCAGGCGCGGGTCGATTTTGCGCTGTACGGAACCGTGGATCCTGAGGAAGGCGCCAAGCGGGTAGCCGAAATGGTGGATGCCGGCGTTGCAGCCTTCAAGTTCTCGACGTTCGGTACGGACCCGAAACGTTTCCCGCGCATCCCCCCTGCCCTTCTGGACGAGTGCTTTGCCGCGATCACGCCGACGGGGCTGACCGCCGGCGTTCACAACGAGGATGACGAAGCTGTTCGCACCTATATGGAGCGCGTGAAGGCAAGCGGAATCACCGATTGGCGGGCGCATGGCCTGTCCCGGCCGCCGATCACCGAGCTGCTGGCGATGCACACCATCTTCGAAACCGGCGCCAATACTGGATGCCCGTCGCATGTGGTGCATTGCTCCCTCGGACGCGGCTACGACATCGCACGCGCCTACCGCCGCGATGGCTTCGAGGCGACGGTGGAATGCTGCATTCATTATCTGACGCTGGACGAGGAAAACGACGTCAAACGCCTCGGCGGCAAGGCGAAGATCAATCCGCCGATCCGGCCGCGCGCCGAGGTCGAGGCGCTGTGGCGCAGGGTCGCCGAGGGCAATGTCTGGCTGGTCTCGACGGATCACGTCAGCTGGTCTGAAAATCGCAAGACCAACCCTGACATGCTCGCAAACGCGTCAGGCGTGCCCGGGCTCGAAGTGATGGTGCCGCTCTTCATCAAGGGCGCCTCCGAGCGCGGCATCCCGCTGACATGGGCGGCAAAGCTGATGGCGGAAAACCCGGCGAAGCATTTCCGCCTCGATCACGTGAAGGGCGCGCTCACATCAGGCAAGGACGCCGATATCGTCGTGCTCGAGCCGCGCGAAACGGTCTATGACGCGGCAGCGAGTGGCAACAACGTGGTCGGCTGGAGCCCTTACAACGGCATCCGCCTTCCCTGGACGGTCTCCGCGACCTATCTGCGCGGTAGCAAGATCACCGATGGCGCGACCGTGTTGGCTGAGCCGGGGACCGGCCAATTTGTGCGTCCGCTGCCAAGGCAGGTGATTGCCGGAGCCGCAGAATGAGCCGAAACCTGCCGGTCAATGCCGGCCGTATCGCGGAGGATATCGACGCTCTGGCCGGGATTACCGAGCCGTCCCGTCCGTGGACGCGCCGCGCCTTCTCCCCGCTCTTTCTCGAGGGGCGCTCCCATATCGAAGCGCGCATGCGGGCGGCTGGCCTTGAGACAAGGATCGATGCCGCCGGCAACCTGATCGGCAAGCGACGGGGCGTCGTAGACGGGCTCGGCACGATCATGCTCGGATCGCACTCGGACACCGTGCCGGATGGTGGGCGCTTCGACGGCACTGCCGGCGTGGTGGCGGCGCTGGAAGTCGCCCGTGCGCTGAGCGATCAGGACATTGAACTCGATCACGACCTGGAGATCGTCGACTTCCTTGCGGAGGAGGTCAGCATTTTCGGCGTCTCCTGTATCGGCAGCCGAGGCATGACCGGGCAACTGCCGGAAGCCTGGCTTTCCCGCGTGACGGACGGGCGTGATCTGGCCGAGGCGATTGCCGAGGTCGGCGGGCGCCCGGGCGTGCTGCCGCAGCAGAACAGGCCCGATATTGCCGGCTTTCTCGAACTGCATATCGAGCAGGGACCGGTCCTTGAGAACGAGAAGAAGGATATCGGCATCGTCACGGCGATCGCCGGGATCACCCGGATTGAGATCATCGTCGAGGGGCGCGCGGACCATGCCGGCACGACGCCGATGGATAGCCGCTCGGATGCGCTGGTCGCCGCCGCGCAACTGGTTCTCGATATCCGCAATGCCGCGGCCGCCCGGGCAAAGACGCCTGGACATTTTGCGGCGACGGTCGGCGAGTTCCGGATCGAGCCGAATGCGGCCAACGTCGTTCCCTCGAAAGTCGTCTTGCTGATCGATGGGCGCGCCGAGGTCCGAAATGACATGGAGGCCTTCTGTGAGTGGCTGGACGAGCATGTCATTAAGTTAGCCATTGCTTACGGAGTGTCGATCAAGAGCCCTATGCGCGTCTCTGACAATTATCCGACGCCGAGCGATGCCGGACTGTTGAAGACACTCGAAAAGGCGTGCGAAACCGTCGGCGCCAAGCACCGGCGCATGGCATCGGGCGCCGGCCACGACATGGCATGGATTGCCAAGGTGGCGGCCGCGGCCATGATCTTCGTGCCGTGCAAGGAGGGGCGCAGTCACTCCGCTGACGAATGGGCGGAAAACGATGACATCGCGCTTGGGGCGGCCGTGCTTTTCGAAGCCGTCTTAGACATGGACAAGAGCTTGAAGCAGGAGAATGCCTGATGGGACGCATACTCGTTGAGAAGGATGTCGAAGCAGCCGTCAAGGGAGGGTCGGTCTATGCCGCCGGTGGCGGCGGCTGGGCGGATCATGGCCGCATGCTCGGCTATGCCGCCGTCAACGTCGGCAAGCCGGAACTCGTATCGATCGATGAGCTGAAGGACGACGACTGGATCGCTACTGCCGCCGCGATCGGCGCGCCCGCCTCAACGACCCCCTGGGAAATGCAGGGCATCGACTATGTGAAGGCCGTGCAGTTGCTGCAGGACGAACTCGGGGAGAAGCTGTCCGGGCTGATCATCGGCCAGAACGGCAAGTCATCGACGCTGAACGGCTGGCTCCCGTGCGCTATTCTCGGAACCAAGGTCGTCGATGCCGTCGGCGATATCCGCGCGCATCCGACCGGCGACATGGGCTCGATCGGCATGGCGGGCTCGCCTGAACAGATGATCCAGACGGCGGTCGGCGGGAACCGCGCCGAAAACCGATACATCGAGCTTGTCGTGAAGGGCGCGACGGCGAAGATCTCGCCGATCCTGCGGGCGGCTTCCGATCAGTCCGGTGGCTTTATCGCAAGTTGCCGCAATCCGCTGCGCGCCTCTTATGTGCGTACCCACGCAGCGCTTGGGGGCATCTCAATGGCATTGGCGCTTGGCGAGGCGATCATCGCCGCGGAGAAGATCGGTGGCTCGGCCGTGATCGATGCCATCTGCAAGACAACCGGCGGGCACATCCTGGCGGAAGGCATCATCACCAAGAAGGACGTCGTCTATACCAATGAGGCCTTCGACATCGGCACGATCGTCGTCGGCTCCGGCGACAAGGCAGTGACCATGCATGTGATGAACGAATACATGGCCGTCGACGACATCGAGGGCAAACGGGTCGCGACCTTCCCCTCTGTTATCACGACGCTCTCGCCTGACGGAGAGCCGCTGAGCGTCGGCCAGTTGAAGGGCGGCATGCATGTCTTCATCCTGCATGTGCCGATGAGCATCATTCCGCTGTCGGCCAGCGTTCTTGACCCGACCGTATATCCCCCGGTGGAGAAAGCGATGGGCATCGAGCTTGCCCGCTACGCGCTCGCGGCAGAGGCCTGATCTCATGGCGCGGGACGTCGGCCTCGAGGAATTGCTGCGGGAGGAGCTAGGCACTATTTCCGGTCTCAGCGAGAAGCCGATGTTCGGCGGCTTGGCCTTCCTGCTCGACGGAAATCTCCTTTGCGGCGCCCGAGCAGACGGCATGCTGATCCGTCTCGGCAAAGGCAATGACGGCTGGGCGCTCAATTTGCCCGGCGCCGCGCAGATGCTTTCCGGCGGTCGTGCGATGCACGGATGGGTCAGGGTCGGCGCGGAGATTTACGGCGATGACGATATGCGGCGCCGTCTCCTGGAGGCCGCCATAACCTTTGTGCGCTCACTGCCCGCCAAGTGAGCGGGACATGGGGCCAAGAGGCCAAAAAGACAGAGATAGAGGAACGACCAAGATGCCGAAGCCCAATCCACGTCATCCGAAATTTCCGATTCCGGGCGGACCGGAATTGCGCGCCAAGGGTTGGCGGCAGGAGGCGCTGCTGCGGCTTCTGGAAAACGTTCTCTCGGTCGGCGAGGATCCGGACAATCTCGTCGTCTACGCCGCACTCGGCAAAGCCGCCCGCAACTGGGCGGCGCACAAGGGCATCGTCAAGGCACTGACCGAAATGGACGAGGACCAGACGCTGCTGATCCAGTCCGGCAAGCCGATCGGCCTTGTGAAGACGCACGCGAAGGCGCCGCTGGTGATCATGGCGAACTGCAATATCGTCGGGCAATGGGCGAAGGCCGAGGTCTTCTACGAGCTGCAGCGCAAAGGATTGATCTGCTGGGGCGGGCTGACAGCCGGCGCCTGGCAGTATATTGGCAGCCAAGGCGTCATTCAGGGCACCTATGAAATCTTCATGCGCATCGCCGAGCGCCGGTTCGGCGGCGACCTCCTCGGACGCTTTGTGCTGACGGCGGGGCTCGGCGGCATGGGCGGCGCACAGCCGCTCGCCGGCCGCATGGCGGGCGCGGCGATCCTCTGCGTCGACATCGACCCCGAGCGCGCGAAAAAGCGGCAGGAGATCGGCTACCTGCAGGAAATCGCACCGGATCTCGACACCGCGCTCGCCGTGATCGACGCCGCTGTGAAGGATAAGCGAGCGCTTTCCGTCGGTCTCGTCGGCAATGCGGCGGAGATCTATCCCGAAATCGCGCGGCGCGGCATCGTTCCCGATATCGTCACCGACCAAACCTCCGCCCACGACCTCGTCTACGGCTACGTGCCGAAGGGCATGAGTCTTGCACAGGTTCGCGAGCTGCGCGACGACGGCCAGGGACAGTTGATGGCGGCAAGCCGCGCCTCGATCGTCCAGCATGTGACAGCAATGCTGGACTTCCAGAAGAAGGGCTCGGAAGTCTTCGACAACGGCAACCTGATCCGCACCCAGGCGAAAGAAGGCGGCGTAGCCAACGCCTTCGACATTCCGATCTTCACCGAAGCCTATCTTCGGCCGCTCTTTGCGCGGGCAATCGGTCCCTTCCGCTGGATGGCACTGTCCGGCGAGGAAAGCGACATCGCGCGGATCGACGATCTGCTCTTGGAGATGTTCCCCAAGAACAAGATCATCACAAACTGGATCCGGCTGGCGAGCGAGCACGTGCCCTTCGAGGGCTTGCCGGCGCGCATTGCCTGGCTCGGCCACGGCGAACGCACGATGCTGGCCCGCCGGGTCAACGAGCTGGTCGCAAGCGGTGAGTTGAGGGGACCTATTGCCTTCTCGCGCGATCATCTCGACGCCGGTGCGATGGCGCATCCGAACATCATGACCGAGCGGATGAAGGACGGCTCCGACGCGATCGCCGACTGGCCGTTGATCGATGCGATGATGCTCTGCTCGTCGATGGCCGATCTCGTGGTCGTCCATTCAGGCGGCGGAGGCTATGCCGGCTACATGACGAGCTGCGGCGTAACCGTGGTGGCCGATGGCACCCACGCCGCCGACGAGCGGCTCGACCATGCGCTCACCAACGACACGGCGCTTGGCGTCATGCGCTATGCCGATGCCGGCTATGACGAGGCGCTGGACGAGGTGGCAAAGAAGGACGTTCCTTACATCCGTCTTGGATAGGATCGCACCGAGGTCCGTCATCCAAAATTTTCCGTCGGATTGCGCTATGGCGTGGCGCAACGGATCGATCGCGAGTCGCGCGTGTCTGATAGAGATCGGATGTCGATTCGCCGCTGCCCTTCCAACGAACGGACCTCGCCATGCAGCCCCGCACTTACGGTATGCTCCTCGTCGGCATCGCTACGATCATGTGGAGCACCGCGGGGCTCTTCGTGCGGGCGCTCGATCTCGACGTCTGGACCGTACTCGGCTGGCGCTCGCTGTTCGGCGGGTTGGCGCTGACGATCATCATTCTGGCAAAGCAGCGGATCAGCGCGGAGCCCGGCAAGGTGCCGTTCTATTTCTATCCGCTGTTTGGGCTGATGGCCGCAACGTCGATGTATGGCTATATCGGCGCGCTGAAGCTGACGACTGTCGCCAACGTCCTTGCGATTTACGCAACTGTTCCCTTTGTCGCAGCGGGTATCGCTTATGTCTGGCTGAAGGAGACCATCAGCAGACGGGTGCTTACCGCCAGCCTGATCGCGTTCGTCGGCGTCCTGATCGTCGCCGGTTTCGGCGCGAAGCCCGACGATATCGCAGGCAACGCGCTTGCCTTTCTGATGACCGTGACCTTCAGTATCCTGCTTGTTGCGGCGCGGCGCTATCCCGCCCTGCGGCTGGCGCCGGTCAATGCGCTTGGATCCGGCTTCTGCATGCTGCTCTGCCTGCCCTTGATGTCTCATGCGATGCCGAGCCTGCAGGAAATCCTCGTGCTTGCCGTTTTTGGGTCGACGACATCGGGAATCGCTTATCTGCTGTTCATGACCGGCGGTCGCTACATTCCCTCGAGCGAGGCCGGGTTAATCGGGCTGCTGGACGTGGTGCTCGGCCCACTCTGGGTCTGGCTTGCCTTCGCCGAGACACCCGCTGTTTCCACGATCATCGGCGGCGTGATCGTTCTGATCTCCGTTTTCTGGTATTTGTGGAGCGGCATGAGAGGGGTTCAGCCGCGACGTACGCTGAAAAACGTATAGCCGGCTTATTATTTTCAGGCTTCAGGTTTCGGATTCGACACTTCGATTAGATTGCCATCCGGATCCCTGATATAGACGGAGCGGATTGGCCCGGCTGCACCTGTACGATCGACAGGTCCCTCGACGATTGTCACTCCCTGCGATTGAAGATGCGCGATGACATCTGCCAGCGGCGTGCTGGCGATGAAGCAGAGGTCAGCCGAGCCCGGGGTCGGCTGCTTCGTCTTGGGCTCGAATTCGCGGCCATGCTGGTGAAGGTTGATTTTCTGGTCGCCAAACCTCAGGGCTCTGCGCCCCTCCCCGAAGGTTTCGGCGGTCATGCCGAGCGTCCGCGCGTAAAAGCCGCAGGTCGCGTCGATATCGGTGACCGTCAGAACAAGGTGATCGAGGTGGTCAATACGGATCATGAGCGATTCTACCGACTTGCCAGCCGTGCGGCAACGAGGGCTGCTATCATACCCAAGGCGAGCAACGCCAGTGTGAAGAGCACGACAGCATTCCAGCCATCGGCGCCCCAGAAATAACCGCCGGCCGAACCGGCGACGCTGGAGCCTACGTAGTAGGACAGCAGGTAGAGCGAGGAGGCATGCCCCTTGGTGCCGCGCGCAAGACGACCGACGAGGGCGCTTGCGACGGAGTGAGCGACGAAGAAGCCTGATGTCAGCAGCACAATGCCGAGCACGATCAGCGGCAAGGAGGGGGAAAGGGTCATCGCGACACCGGCGGCCGCAACGGCAATGCCAGCCGGCAGGACGATGAAATGGCCAATCCGATCTCCCAGCAGTCCGGCGATCCAGGATGCAGCGATACCAAAGAGATAGACCGTGAAGATCAGGCCGAGCTCGGTCTGGTTGAGATTATAGGGTGCCTGAACGAGGCGGAAGCCGATGTAATTATAGACGGTGACGAAGGTGCCCATGGCGAGAAAGCCGACGGCAAAGAGCAACGGCAGTGCTGGATTGCTGATGTGGCCGACCCAGGCCTTCACATGAAAGCGGGCGTCAAAACCCCTGCGCGGCTTAAAATTGCGCGATGCGGGCAGCAGCAGGAAGAAGCCTATCGCTGCGGCAAGGCCCAGCATGCCGAGCGTGCCCAACGCGATGCGCCACGAGAAGAATTCAGCCAGCGTACCGGTGACGACACGGCCAGCCATGCCGCCGAAAGCGTTCCCAGCAATATAAAGGCCCATCGAAGCGCCAAGCCCGCGAGGATCGATTTCCTCGGAGAGGTAGGCCATGGCAACGGCAGGCACGCCGCCGAGCAACAACCCTTCGAGCGCGCGGATAACAAGGAGCGCGTGCCAGCTTGGCACGAGGGCGCAGGCGATCGTGCAAAGGGCAGCGCCGAGCAGCGAGGCGAACATCAGGCTACGGCGGCCGAAGCTTTCGGAGACGGCCGCGGCACAGAAGATCGCAAAGGCGAGGAAGCCGGTCGACAAGGACAATGATAGCGAGCTCGCGGCCGGGCTCACTCCGAAGTCCACAGCAAAGATCGGCATCAGTGGCTGCACGCAATAGAGCAGCGAGAATGTCGCAAAACCGGAGAGGAAGAGTGCCAGGCTGGCGCGACGATAGGACGAGGCGCCGCGCAGCAGAAACTGCTTGTCGTGCGGTTCCGCCGTCGTTCGCACGACGTGGAGATTTGGACGCGAATGGATTTCGGAGACGTCTGGCGAGTTGTCTGCGCGGCGTTGCATGAGGTAACCAACCTTTCACGCCTTTTGATCTAGCCAGCAGCACGCCATTTGTCCAATATATGACAATAACATTCTTCATAGCTTTTGGAGATACCGATGGAGTTGCGCCATATCCGCTATTTCCTGGCCGTGGCCGAAGAGGGAAATTTCACTCGCGCCGCAGCGAAGCTCGGCATCGGCCAGCCGCCGCTCAGCCAGCAAATCCGCGATCTCGAAAACGAAGTCGGGGCCGCGCTGTTTCATCGCGTTCCGCATGGCGCGGAGTTGACAGAGGCCGGCAACGCCTTCGTGCCGGAAGGACGCGCTGCCGTCGCGGCTGCCGAGAAGGCGAAGCTCGCCGCCCAGCGCGCGACACGCGGCGAGACCGGCAGGCTGGCGCTCGGCTTCACGGCGTCCTCAGCCTTCAACACAGCAGTCAGCGGCACAATCCGTCGTTTTCGTGGACAATGGCCGGATGTCAGCCTGTCGCTGACCGAGATGAACAGCAATTGGCTCATGGAGAAATTGCTGCGCCAGGAAATCGACGTCGCCTTCATCAGGCCCGGGCTGGAGGATCCGAAAGACGTCACGCTGAAACGGCTGGCCGATGAGCCGATGCTGATCGCCCTGCCGGCGCACCACCCGCTCGCAAAATACGACAAGGTGCCGCTCTCAGCGCTTGCCGGCGAGCCCTTCATCTTGTTTCCGCGCACGGTTGGTCTCAGTCTCTACGATGATATCGTACGCGGGTGCCGCGATGCTGGCTTCGAGCTTGTCGTGACACAGGAGGCGCCCCAGATTCCCTCTGTCGTCAATCTTGTCGCCGCCGATCTTGGCGTGTCGATCGTCCCGGCTTCGATTGCGCATCTGGCACTCGATGGCGTGGCCTACCGGCCGATTGAGGGACCACCTCTGGTCGCGCGTCTCGGCCTCGCCGTGCTGAAGGCACAGCGGTCGCGGGTGGCCGCCAATATGATGAGCCTCATTTGATCAGCCGGCAGTATCCCAATAGGGCGGATCGCCGAAGGTCTTGCGCAAGTGGTCGGCGACGGCGCGCAGCTTAGCGGAGGGATTGCGACCCTCGGGATGGGCCATGTAGATGAACTCGGCTTCCGGTTTGTAGCCGACATCGATCTCCTGCAGCTGCCCTGCGCTGATCGCGCGTCCGGCAATGAATGCGGGAAGAAGCGCGATGCCGAGACCGGCGGCCGCAGCATCGCGGATCATATCGCCGTTGTTCATCCCGAGCGCCTGACTGGCGCGGACGACAATCGCGCCATCTGGCGTCTGGAAGCGCCAGTCCGCAACGCCACGATTGGTGTAGAAAATGCCCTTGTGGCCATTGAGATCGGCTAGGGTTTTCGGCATGCCATGGCGATCCAGATAAGCCGGAGAAGCGACGAGAATCCGGCGGCTGCGGCTGAGCTTCCAAACAACCAGGCGGGAATCGACGATTGGGCCATGGCGGATCACCGCATCATAACCTTCGGACGAGACATCGACGCGCCGGTCGTCGATGTCGAGCACCAGTTGGATTTCCGGATGCTCGGCCAGGAAGGGGTAGAGCGCAGGGCCAAGGTGCATGCGCCCGAAGGTGACGGGGGCGGCTATCCGCAGCGGGCCGGACAGCGTGCCGCGGCGCACCGCCATCTCCGCGGTGGCTTCCTCAATTTCCTGAACGATCCGCGTCGCGCGCTCCAGAAAAGCCGTACCGTCTTCTGTCAGGGTAAGCTTCCGGGTGGTGCGATGCAGGAGCACGCCACCAAGCGACCTTTCGAGTTCCGCGAGCCTTTCGCTGACGACCGACTTTGAAAGTCGCAAGCGCCTAGCGGCCTCGCTGAGCGAGCCGGATTCCACGATCGCCACGAAGGCCGTTATTCCCTCAATCCTGATCATCGTTCGGTAAATCCGAATTCGAGTTCCACCATTTGGAGACTAATCCGAACGAAAAGAAAATGCCATCTTCTGCCCATCGAAAGGGACGGCAATCGCCGTCCCAAAACCCACACTGGAGATGGAACAATGAACCGCTTGAATGGAAAAGTCGCCATCATCACTGGCGCAAGCTCGGGCATCGGCCGTGCAACCGCCAAACTCTTTGCTGCCGAAGGCGCAAAGGTCGTGGTCGGCGCCCGCCGCCGGGCAGAACTCGACAGTCTGGTCGAAGAGATCAAGGCAGCCGGGGGAGAGGCCGTGGCCGTGGCCGGCGACGTTCGCTCGGAAGATTATCACAAGGCGCTGGTCGCCACCGCCGTCGACCGCTACGGCAAGCTCGACGTTGCCTTCAACAACGCCGGCATCCTTGGCGAAGCTGGACCCAGCACCGGCGTTTCGGAAGCCGGTTTCGCCGAGGCTCTGACGATCAACCTGACGGCCTCTTTTCTTGCCGCCAAGCATCAGATCGGACAGATGGAAAAGAACGGTGGCGGCTCGGTGATCTTCACCTCGACCTTCGTCGGCTACAGCTTCGCCTTCCCTGGCGTCGCCGCCTATGCCGCCAGCAAGTCCGGCCTGATTGGTCTGACGCAGGCGCTCGCCGCCGAATTCGGGCAAAAGAAGGTCCGCGTCAACGCCGTCCTGCCGGGTGCGGTCGATACCGATATGTATCGCGAGATGAACGACACGTCGGACAAGCAGAGCTTCATCACCAACCTGCATGCGTTGAAGCGCGTCGCAGCGCCGGATGAGCTTGCGCGCTCGGTTCTCTACCTCGCATCCGACGATTCAAGCTTCGTCACCGGCACGTCCTCACTCGTAGACGGCGGCGCATCGATCACCCGCACCTGAGGCCGCGGATTATCCGCTCTGACTGGAGAGATTTTCCGGGGATGAGCGGTTCGTCGCGACAGGCAATTGCATCGCATCCTCCCAGCATCAACCGGATCATAAGGACCCACGACAATGGCACGCTTACAGAACAAAACGGCCCTCATCACCGGCGGCACCAGCGGCATCGGCCTCGAAACCGCCCGTCAATTCATTGCCGAAGGCGCTCGTGTAGCCATCACCGGCAGCAGCGAGAAGAGCGTCGAGGCCGCCCGCGCCGAGTTCGGCGACAAGGCGTTGGTCATACAGGCGGATGCCGGCAACGCTGCCGGCCAGAAAGTCGTCGCCGGCGCGATCAAGGATGCCTTCGGGGATCTCGACATTCTTTTCGTCAATGCCGGCGTGGCCGAATTCGGCCCGCTCGAACAATGGAGCGAGGAAGCCTTCGACAAGTCGATCGCGATCAACGTCAAGGGCCCATTCTTCCTCATCCAGGCGCTTTTGCCGGTCTTTTCGAAGCAGGCTTCGATTGTGCTAAACACCTCGATCAATGCCCATATCGGCATGCCGAATTCGAGCGTTTATGCTCTGACCAAGGGGGCGCTTTTGACGCTTGCCAAGACGCTCTCCGGAGAACTGATCGGTCGCGGCATCCGCGTCAACGCCGTCAGCCCCGGCCCGATCGCAACACCGCTTTACGGCAAACTTGGCATGTCGGAAGCCGATTCCAAGGCGATGGCGGCACAGATCCAGTCGCAGATCCCAGTTGGCCGTTTCGGCGATGCCGGCGAAGTCGCGAAGACCGTCATCTTTCTTGCCTCCGATGAGGCTGCCTACATCGTTGGCAGCGAGCTCGTCATCGATGGCGGGATGAGCAACCTCTGAGGACCGAGACCCTATCAGAGGCGCATGAATAAGGCCGCGGCTCCTCTCCTCCGCGGCCTTTCTGCCGCTTATCGGCCAGTTTCAACGAGCGTCTCAGCCCGATCGCGGCCTTCTGGCTCTGAGATGCAGCCAGTCCGCCACCAGCATGACGATCAACGACAGGCCGACCAGCGGGAAAACGATCCCACCAACGGCAAGCATCGCAATCAAGCCACGAAACACGCGCTTGTCAGCAGGCATCGGCGGTACGCCAAATGAACCTGCCGGGCGTCGCTTCCACCACATGACGACAGCCGAAACCGCAAGCAGGATGATCGCCAGGCAGGCGGCGAGCAGCACGAGTTGGTTCGCAAGCCCGAATTGTTGGCCGAGATGGGTATTGATGCCCCACTCCAGCGATTTCCCCAGCGGACCGTAGTCGGCATAACTCATATCGATCAGCGACTTCCCCGAGTACTGGTCGAGATGCACGACCCGCTGCTTGGAAAGATCGTCCGGATAGACCGAGCCGGAAAACACGCCATCCGCTGTCATTGGTATGTTGACGCCGTAGCCCCGATGCAGGCCAAGACGGTCGAAGGCGGCGACCGCATTATCGAGACCGATCGGCTGTGCATGATGCGCGTGCCCGGCAGACTGCGGCACCTGCGCCTGTTCCAGAGACCAGGAAGTCTTGGCGACGTGATCGAGATGTTCGTCGGACATCGGTATGGCAACCCGCACGCCTGCGGGATAGCCGAAGTTGATACCGTTTGCCCATTCGTTGACCTTGCCGCCCCAGACCCCAGACCAGGGCATTCCCGTAATGGCCAGGAAGACGATGAAGAAGCCGACGAAGATCCCGGTCACAGCATGCATGTCCCGCCAGAAGACTCGCCGCTTTGGCGTACCGCGAACGGAGACAACACCACCTGTCTGCCGGCGCGGCCACCAGAGATAGATGCCGGTGGCGACGAGGAGGATCGACCAGCCGGCGGCGATCTCGATCAGCATGCGCGCGTAGTTGCCGAAATACTTGAGGCTGTGAAGGTAGCGGATCGTACACATGACGGTGCCGCGATCAGGCAGCGCGCCCAGCACCTCGGCGGTGTAGGGATTTACGTAGACCGCAAGTTTGCCTTCCGCCTCGGTGCCGATGGTGATTTCAGCCGACGCATCCGACGCGGCCGGGTCGGTGAACCTGATGGCAATTCCCGGGTGGGCGGTGAGGGCGGCGGTCACCATTGCGGAAGGTGCTACCCGGCTTGCGCCTTGCTGCACTTCAATGCGCTTGAGATCAGAATGGATCACCGCATCGATCTCATCCTTGAAAAGATAGAGGGCGCCAGTAATTGCCAGCGTGATCATGAAAGGCAGGACGAGAAGGCCGGCGTAAAAATGCCAACGCCAGACGGCGCGATAGAGGTCGGAGGCGGAGCGCACCGAAGCGCCGACGCTCTCGCGACCGATGGTAAGGTCGGACATGAATGTCTCCCAACGTAAGAAAATCGGGCCTCTGCCCAATAGGCGCGGAGGCGGAACGATGACGTCAGGCAGTGATGGGGGGCGCACGCGGTTCGGCGATCCGCCCGCGTAAGGCCGGAGAAATGACTGCATCGGTTCGGATCGCGGTGTCGATCGCAGTCTCGACCGCGACATAAAGAGGACCCGTCTGCCCGTCGAGAATTGCCGGCATGGCGGCCGATGCCAGGCGGCAGAGCGTGCCACACGGGCACTCCGGCGCTTTCTTGGCCGGCAAATTACCGTGGCCGGCATCATCGACGGAACCGTGTCCGCTCGAAGAGCAAGTGATCGTGAAGGGATCGACGGCGGATGCCGCCACGGCGCCCTGAGCATTGCCGCCCAGCAGCCCTTGGATCAACAGCAGACAGGCGACCAGCAGCGCGACAGCGCTGGCCGATACCCGATCCCGCAAGATGCTGCGCATGGTCCCCATGCTTCGTTCCATGCCACAGCAGCAAGGTGCTGTCACTGCGACCGATCGGCCTTCGCTGCCGATTGCTTATTATTCCCCAAAGGCTTAGGGTTTCACACAATCAGATACTCGATGGACGAACGTCATGGTTCTCAGCGGCAAACGCATCCTCCTCATCATTTCCGGCGGGATCGCGGCCTATAAAAGCCTGGACCTCATCCGACGGCTCAAGGAGCGGGGCGCATCGGTGCGGCCACTGATGACCAAGGGCGCGGAGGAATTCGTGACGCCGCTTGCGGTCGGCGCCCTCGCCGCCGACCATGTGTTCACCGATCTGTTTTCACGGCAGGACGAGCAGGATGTCGGCCATATCCGGCTGGCGCGCGATTGCGACCTCGTCCTGATTGCTCCGGCAACAGCAGACCTGCTGGCCAAGATGGCGAACGGGCTCGCAGACGACCTTGCTTCGACCGTCCTGCTTGCGACCGACCGGCCGGTGCTCGCCGCCCCGGCCATGAACCCGCATATGTGGGCGCATCCGGCGACGAAGCGCAATGTCGAGACTCTGCGCGGCGACCGCATCCGCTTCATCGGGCCTATGTCCGGCGAGATGGCCGAGAGCCGCGAAGCGGGCATCGGGCGCATGGCCGAACCGCTCGAGATCGTCGCCGCGGCGGAAGCCTTGCTCCATGATCGGCCGAAGCCGCTTACCGGCCGCAAGGCGATCGTCACCTCCGGCCCGACGCATGAGCCGATTGACCCTGTGCGTTACATCGCCAATCGCTCCTCTGGCCGCCAGGGACATGCAATTGCCGCGGCGCTTGCGGCGCTTGGCGCAGATGTGACCCTCGTTTCCGGACCGGTTTCCATTCCCGATCCTTTTGGCGTCAAGGTCGTCCATGTCGAGCGCGCAGATCAGATGCGGGACGCCGTGCTTGCCGCGCTTCCTGCGGATGTCGCCGTAATGGTTGCGGCGGTCGCCGACTGGCGTGTTGCGTCGGCCACCGACCAGAAGATCAAGAAACATCCGGGCGAATCCATTCCGACGCTCGCGCTGACGGAGAATCCCGATATTTTAAAGACGGTCGGCCATCACACGATGCGGCCGAAGCTGGTGATCGGCTTCGCGGCAGAGACGCAGGATGTGGAAAGCAACGCCAGGGCGAAGCTTGACCGCAAGGGTGCCGATATCATCGTCGCCAACGATGTTTCGCCGGCAACCGGCATCATGGGCGGCGTCCGCAACAGGGTGAAAATCGTCAGCCACAGCGGCATCGAGCAATGGCCGGATCTGGCGAAGGAAGAGGTTGCAACGAGGCTTGCGGCGATGATTGCCGAACGACTCAAGCCGTGATCGCGACCGGGGTGGCTTTTGCAACTGCCTGCACCGGACGAAACGGCGCGATAGCAAGGCCATTTTCGCCGAGCGTGACGGCGCTTCCGTCCGGGATCTCCGCCCAGGCATCGACATCATCGTTCAGCGGCTCGGACACCAAGCAGTAGCCCTTGCCGAGCGGAGAGGCATAGAGCGTCGGCGCTTTGCGGTCGGTCGCATAGCGGATCGCGTAGAGCGCCTTGCCATCCGAGAAGGCAGCCGTGTAGCGCAGCAGCACCGATCCGAGAAGTTTCTCGGCAAGGCTTTCGACGAAGCGGATCATCTCCGCCATCGCAGCCATCGGCGTCTGCTGCAGGCCGAACTGCAGGGCGAGCAAGAACATCAGTTCGGAATCGGTCGTCCCTCCGCGGGCGTTGAAGAGTTCGTCATCAAGCATCGCTTCCATAGGGCGACGCAGCCGTTCGAAACCTGCGATCTGGCCATTGTGCATGAAGGACCAATTGCCGAAGGTGAAGGGGTGACAGTTGTCACGGCGGGTGCCGCCGCCGGTCGCTGCCCGTACGTGCGCCAGGAACAACGGAGAGCGGATTTGCCGCGCCAAACTCTTGAGATTGCAGTCGGACCAAGCCGGCAAGGTATCACGATAGCGGCCAGGTTCCGGGCGGTCGCCATACCAGGCGATGCCGAAACCGTCGCCATTGGTGGGGGTCTTGGCGCGTGTCGCGCAATGCGATTGCTCGATCAGCGAGTGCGCGGGCGAGGACACCAGTTCCTCCAGATAGAGGGGGTCTCCGCGATAGGCTGCCCAGCGACACATGCTCTTTCCACTCCGGAGCCCGCGTTGTTGGAGGCGGGAGAAATGCTGAAACGCGACAACGATTGTCGAATCTGATGGTTAATAAGACCTGAACGGCTTCCTGACTTGCAAGCGGAAGATGACAAATTTCTGACGGTCGATGCGATCGAATTGCGCAATGCGACATCTTCTTTTGTGAACAGTGCGTTCCCGCGGCGGCCAATTTCGCCGAGGCTGGTCCGGCGGCTATAGTCCCGGGCAAGTTGAAACCTTCGAGAGGATGCCATGTCGATACGTCCCGTAAAGCATACGAGCACCGCAATGCCAACCATGGAAGGCGCCGGTGTGAAGCTGCACCGCGTCTTCGGCTTCGGGGATCCGTCGATGACAGACCCCTTCCTGATGATGGACGATTTCCGCAATGACAATCCGGCCGAATATATCCGCGGCTTTCCCTGGCATCCGCACCGCGGCATCGAGACGATCACCTACGTGCTTGCAGGCACGGTCGAGCACGGCGACAGCCTCGGCAATCGCGGTCTGCTCGGCGCCGGCGACATCCAGTGGATGACGGCAGGAAGCGGCATCATGCACCAGGAAATGCCGAAGGGCGATTTTGCCGGACGCATGCATGGCTTCCAGCTCTGGGCCAACCTGCCCTCGTCGCTGAAGATGACGGCGCCGCGCTATCAGGACGTCAAATCCGCCGACATTCCCGTCGTTGTCGATGACGACGGTACGGCCGTGCGCGTTATCTGTGGCGACTTCTGGGGCAAAGCGGGGCCAGTTGACGGCGTCGCAGCCGAACCGATCTATCTCGATGTCTCGGTCCCTCCGGGGAAGAAGAAGCGCCTGCCTGTCGAGACCTATCGCAACGCATTTGCCTATATCTTCGCAGGCTCCGGCACATTCCGCGACGCCTCCAAGCCGTTCGGCGTCCGTGTCGAGAAGGAGGTCAACGGCGAGGAACTCAACATTCGCGACATGTCCGGCAACCGGACGCTCGTCGTCTTCGACAGCGGTGACGAAGTGACGGTGCAGGCCGGCGACGAAGGCATCCGGTTCCTGCTCGTTTCAGGCAAGCCGATCGAGGAGCCGGTTGCCTGGCATGGGCCGATCGTCATGAACTCGCGAGAGGAGATCATGCAGGCGATGCGAGAGTTACAGAACGGCACCTTCATCAAGGCCGCACACTGAGCCGGCTTAATCCACAGCCCTCTGCCGCAATGTTTGCTCACTACGGCAGCATACAGGACATCATTGCAAACATTGGTGTATTGTCGGCGACCGTAAAGTGAAACACCGCTGCCAGGGAAGCTGCGCAGCACCTGACACCTCGTTTTTTCTTGCATCTCCGGCGAATCATCCTACCTTTTATCTATCTTCAACAGAACGAAAGGAAGGTGATCCAATGTCTAATGAGATTTCGGACCTCGTAAAAGGCATGGAAGTGGTGATGAAAGCGAGGCAGCCCTCGCTCTAAGCCCACCTTCCTAGGATCGCTTTGACGGTCCGGCCATTTACAGGCCAGAACTCATGGAAAGGGTCGCCTCGAGCGGCCCTTTTCATTTTTCAGCATAGGATTGACGAGGACAACGGCCTCAAGGTATTCATAAAGTCATCTGATGACTTTATGAATACGGGCGATGCAACCAATTGCAAGAACGAAACTTGCGGACACGGCCATTGAGGCGATCCGCACGGAGATACTGGGTAAGCGATGGGCCGTGGGCGAGAAATTGCCCAACGAGGCGACGCTGTCTTCCACGCTCTCCGTCAGCCGCGGCACGATCCGAGAGGCGGTGCGGGTGTTGGTGTCGCAAGGCCTGCTCGAAACCCGGCAGGGCTCGGGAACCTACGTGCTCTCGACCACCGACACCCGGCTGCCGCTCACCATGGCGCGTCGCGCCGGTCTGCGCGACCTCTTCGAAGCCCGGTGCGCACTCGATGTCGAGGCCGCACGGCTGGCCGCGATACGACAAACGCCTGAGATCATTGCGGAGTTGCGGGCGCTTCTCGCCAAGCGGGGCAATTTCGAAGGCGGCGACAGAAGCGTCTTCGTCGAACGCGATCTTGCTTTCCACAAGGCGATCATTGCCGCTTCCGCCAACCGCGCGATGATCGAAATCTATCAGTTTTTTTCCGCCTCGATTGCCGAAACGATCGCGGCGACATTGGACGACGAGATTCCCGAGCCTGATATGCGGGCGCATGCCGACATCATCGACGCGCTCGCCACCGGCGATCCACAACAGGCCGATGCGGCCGTTCGCCGCTTCATGGCCCCCATCATCGGCGCTCTCGACCGGATGCTCCATTCATGACCACGCCCCTTCAGGATGCCGCACAGGTCTACGACCTGGCGGACGAACAGCTCATCGATGCCGAAGCCGATAGCGTACCGCAGCCGCAGCCCCCCGTTGGCAGCAGCGCAGCGGTGCGCTTTCTCCTTGGCGCCAGCCTCGTCCTGATCGCCTTCAATCTGCGTCCCGTCTTCTCCAGCGCCTCCGCGCTGCTGCCCGAAATCAAGACGGAACTCGGCCTTTCATCCCTCGGTGCCAGCCTGCTGACCACCCTGCCCGTCGTCTGCCTCGGCGCCTTTTCGCCGTTGGCGCCGCGGCTTGCCCAGCGGATCGGATCGGAGCGCACGCTTCTGGCGGTCCTCGTCCTGCTGGCGCTCGGGACGGGTCTGCGTGGCTTATCATCCGTTCCGCTGCTCTTCGTCGGCACTGCGCTTGCCGGCGCCTGCATCGCGGTCGGGAACGTGCTGCTGCCAGGGCTGGTCAAGCGCGACTTTGCCGATCGCGCAGCGCTGATGACCGGCCTTTACACGATGGCACTATGCGCGGGCGCGGCGAGCGCCGCAGGCTTCACGCTGCCGCTCGAGCGCATCCTCGGCGGCTCGCTCTCCGGAGCGCTGGCCGCCTGGGGTCTGCCTGCATTGGTCGTCGGGATGATCTGGTTGCCGCAGGTGCTGTCCACCAAGAATCAAGTCAAGCGCAGCGGCTTTTCCGTCCAAGGGCTGTGGCGGGATCGCCTGGCCTGGCAGGTCACTCTCTTCATGGGCCTGCAGTCGGCTCTGGCTTATTGCGTGTTTGGTTGGCTCGTCCCGATCCTGCGCGAGCGCGGTCTTGACGGCGTCACCGCTGGAGCGATCGTTTCGGTATCGGTGATGGTTCAGGCTGCGGCATGCCTGGTTGCCCCGCAGATCGCCGTCAGGGGCAAGGATCAGCGCGTGATCAATGCGTCGCTCTGCGTCGTTGCCGTCGTCGCGTTGTTCGGCCTGCTGTTTGCGCCGCTCTTCACCATCTGGGTCTGGGCGGTGCTGCAGGGCATTGGCCAGGGCGGCCTGATCGCTGTCGCGATGACGACGATCGTGCTGCGGTCGCGCGATCCGCATGTCGCGGCCCATCTTTCGGGCATGGCCCAATGCGTGGGCTACCTTCTTGCCGCGATCGGCCCGCTCTTGGTCGGGCTCATCCGCGGCTGGACCGGCAGCTTCGCATGGTCGGCAGTGCTTTTCGTGGTGCTTGGTGCCGGCGCCGCTATCAACGGCTGGAACGCCGGTCGCGCGCAGTATGTGAATGCGCAGACGATCGAGAAGGCGGACTGACGTCGGCCTCACCATCTGTTGATTTCTCCCCCAACGGGGCGATGCTACGCTGACGCCTCCCATGCCGCTTCCGTCGGAGGAGAAGTCTTGCGTTTCCTATCCGCCATTCTGCTTGCAACCGCCTTGCTTGCTCCGCTGCCCCCCGCCTTATCGCAGGAGGGTCGAGGCGAGGCTGCCGCACAGGGTTCATCGAGCGAGGGCGTATTGAAGCTGCTGCCGAGCGACTCGGTCACCCAGCACACAATGACGATCGGCGGCCGGACCCTCGACTTCGTGGCGACGGCCGGCACGTTGGATCTCTTTGCGCAAGACGGCTCCAAGGCCGGCGCCGTATTCTATACGGCCTATGTCGCCAAGAACGGGAGGTCCGACCGGCCGCTGACCTTTGCCTTCAACGGCGGCCCCGGCGCCGCATCGGCGTTCCTGCATCTCGGCCTCGTAGGGCCGCGCATCCTGGATTTCGGCCCGGATGGGGCCGATGGGGCCGATGCAAAATTGACCGACAATCCGCAGAGCTGGCTCGACTTTACCGACATTGTCCTCATCGATCCGATCGGAACCGGATGGAGCCGAACCGCCAAGGCCGACGACGCCCCCAATTACTACAACGTCAATTCCGACGCGCAGAGCGTTGCGAAGGCGATCGCTCTCTATGTCGCCCACAACAACCGGTCCGGTTCGCCCAAATATCTTCTCGGAGAGAGCTATGGCGGCTTCCGCGCCGCCAAGGTGGTCGGCGCGCTGAAGGATAGCCAAGGCATCATCGTCTCGGGCGCGATCATGCTTTCGCCATTGCTCGAAGGGCAACTGATGTTCAATGCCGATCAGTTTGCACTGGGCGCGGCACTCGAGTTTCCGTCGCTTGCGGCAGCGAACATGGACAGACGCAATGCCTTCGATGAAGCGCAGCAGCGCGATGCGGAGAAATTTGCACTTGGCGACTATCTGACGACACTCGCTGGCCCGCTGCCGACTGGCCAGGCGGCCAAAGCCTTCTACGGGAAGGTTGCCGGCATGACCGGCATTCCCGAAGATATCGTGGCAAAGAACCGCGGCTTCCTCGGAAACGCCTATGCGAAGCAATCAAGCGGGCAGGATGGTCGAATTGTCAGCCCTTACGACGCGGCGTTCTCGACGCCCGATCCTTATCCGGAGTCGGACTCTGACCGTGGCGACGATGCCATCCTCGACGGCTTCACCCGCGCCTATGGCGGGGCCTTCGCCGACTATGCGCGCAATGAACTCGGCTTCAAGACCGAGATGACCTATTCGCTGCTGGACGGCGACATCAGCCGCAGATGGGAATGGGGCGGACGCGGCGGTGGTTCTAGGCTGCAGGCGAGCGTCACCGACGATATTCGCCAGTTCCTCGCCTCCAATCCGAAATTCCGCCTGTTGATCGCCCACGGCTACAGCGATCTCGTCACTCCTTATGGCGTGAGCCGTTATGTTGTTGACCACTTGCCGCCTTCGCTTGCCGGCGAGCGGGTGGCGCTGAAGGTCTATCCCGGCGGTCACATGTTTTACACGCGGAGCGTTCAGCGCGCAGCCTTTACCGCCGATGCCAAGGCCTTCTTCACCGAGCATTCCGGCACAATGCCGGCTGAATGAACGATTGATCAGTGCACGGATTCCACGGCAAAATCTGAGATTTCCTCGCATTATTGAGCCAAAACGGGTTGCCTTCGGCAGATGCCGACATAGGTATGTCAGCATGTCATACCCCAGTGAGCCATTTCCTGCCGTGATGCCGCAACCGGCCTCAGGGCAGACGGAATTGCTAAGCGCCGTTTTATCCTCCCCTCAAGACTGCGCTCTTTTTCTCGATATCGATGGCACATTGCTTGACCTGGCCGCGGTGCCGGATGCGATCGTCATGCCACCGTCGCTGCCGGCAGCGCTTTATGCCGCGTCGCGAAGGCTCGGTGGCGCGCTAGCCTTGGTCACAGGACGGGCACTCGCTTATGCCGACGAGCTGTTCGCACCATTCCGATTTCCGATCGCCGGCTTGCACGGCGCCGAATTGCGTTGGCCGGACGGCAGCATCATGAAAGCTGAGACCACTGCCGCATTCGAGGCATTGAAGGCGGAGCTCCGCGCCGCAACCGAAAATCTGCAAGGCGTACTCGTGGAAGACAAGGGAGCTGCGGTCGCCGCTCACTATCGCCTCGCGCCGCAAAGGCAGGCGGATGTGGAGCTGATCATGGAGAGGCTGCAGTCCAAGGTCGGGCCGAACTGGACCTTGCAGCGCGGCAAGATGGTTCTCGAAATCCGACCCGCGAGCGCCGACAAAGGTCACGCTGTGGAGACGTTTCTGTCGATGCCGCCCTTTGCCGGCAGGCGTCCGATTGCCATCGGTGACGACGTTACGGACGAGGCGATGTTCCGTGTCGCCAATCGCTTTGGCGGCCATTCCGTTCGTGTCGGGCCGTCTTCGGACACTGCCGCCATTCTGGCGCTGCCTTCCTCATCGGCGGTGCGGGAACTGATTGGGCAGCTCGCCGTTTGATCCATGCACGATGTGCCGCCCTCCCGATGAAAGGAACCTCCGTGACCCGTCTTGTCATCGTCTCCAATCGCGTGCCAGCTCCCGCGAAGGAGGGCGCGGCCTCCGCCGGCGGACTGGCGGTGGCGCTCAAAGCGGCACTCGAAGAACGGGGCGGCATCTGGATGGGCTGGTCCGGCAAATCGAGCGAAAACGACGAGCCCGGCCCGCTCTCGCTGACGGAAGAGGGCAAGATCACCTATGCACTGACGGATCTCACCGGCAAGGATGTCGAGGAATACTATCACGGCTTCGCCAATCGCGTGCTCTGGCCGATTTGTCACTACCGCCTGGACCTCGCGGAGTATGGCCGCAAGGAAATGGCGGGGTATTTCCGCGTCAATCGTTTCTTCGCGCATCGGCTTGCGCCGCTGCTGCGGCCGGACGACATCATCTGGGTCCATGACTACCATTTGATCCCGCTCGCCGCGGAACTGCGGCAAATGGGCTTCAAGAACCGCGTCGGCTTTTTCCTGCACATTCCCTGGCCGCCGGCCGATGTGCTCTACACCATGCCGGTTCACGAGGAAATCATGCGCGGTCTTGCCGCCTACGATCTCGTCGGCTTTCAGACGGACCACGATCTCGAAAACTTTGCCGGCTGCCTTCGCCGCGAGGATATGGGCGACGCCATCGGCGACGGCCGCTTCACAGCGAATGACAAGGTTTTCAAGGGCGGAGCCTACGGCATCAGCATCGAGACCGCCGCCTTCGCCGAATTCGCCAAGAAGGCCGGCAGCCACCATCTGGTGCAACGAGCGCGGCAAAGCATCAAGGACCGCGACCTTATCATCGGCGTCGACAGACTGGATTACTCCAAGGGCATCACCCAGCGGCTGGACGCTTTCGAGCGCTTCGTCGTCAACAATCCAGCCCACCAGCGGAAGGTCACCTATCTGCAGATCACACCGAAATCACGCTCGGAAGTCCCGGAATACGAACAAATGCAGCGCACCGTCGCGGAACAGGCAGGCCGAGTTAACGGCGCACTGGGGACGGTGGACTGGGTGCCGATCCGCTATATCAACCGCTCCGTCAGTCGTCCGATCCTCGCGGGTCTTTATCGACTGGCCAAGGTTGGCTTGGTCACGCCGCTTCGCGACGGCATGAACCTCGTGGCAAAGGAATATGTCGCCGCACAGGATCCCGAAGATCCTGGTGTGCTCGTACTATCCCGCTTCGCCGGCGCAGCGCGCGAATTGAGGAGGGGGGCGTTGCTGGTCAATCCCTATGACATCGAAGGAACCGCCAACGCGCTGGCGCGTGCCTTGAATATGCCTCTGGAAGAACGCCGCGAGCGTTGGCAGCGGATGATGGACTATCTGCTGGAGTACGATGTGTCGCGTTGGTGCGACGATTTTCTCAAGGATCTAGTCGACTGACGATACCGGCTTCCACCGTGAGCCATGCCGCAAGCAGATCGCTTTGGGCATCACGCGTGCGCGATGGCAATAGCCAGTAACCACGGTCCGGCGCTTCCAGCGCCGGACCTGCGGTTTTCAGCATCCCCGAGGCGAGCAGCGAGTCGACGAGGCCCATCCATCCGATGGCAACCCCCTGTTCGCCGATCGCGGCCTGCACGACCAGCGAGTATGTATTGAAGCTCACATCGCCCTGCCCCGCGTGAGTATCGCGGCTGACACCGAATTCCGCGAGATAATGCCGCCAGTCGAACCAGGGCGAAGGTTCCGCGGCATCGAGATGGATCAGGCGCGCTCGGGCAAGGTCCGTCGGCGTGGAGATGGCACCGTAGCGATCGAGGAAGCCTTGGGTGCAGACGGGTGCGACCCTTTCCGGCAAAAGCAGAACGGCGTGGCGCTCTAACTCCGACCGCCTGCCAAAGACAACAGCAACATCGTCGTCGTCCGACCGGTCGCGTTGTGTTCGCTGCGTCGCGACGATCTGAATATCAACATTCGGGTACAGCGTGCGGAAGGCATGCATGCGCGGGATTAGCCATAGGGCGGAAAACGCATAATCCGTACGCAGCCTTATGATTGGCCGATCAGATTCATTGCGGAAGCGCCGCGCCAGCTGGTCGATCTCGTTGACACTCTTTGCGACGATGTCGAAAAGACGCTGGCCTTCGGGCGTCAACTCCACGCCCCGATGCTGGCGTTTCAAGAGGCTGACGCCAACTTGCTCCTCCAGCCGGCGGATCTGATAGCTGACGGCAGGTTGCGTCAGGCCAAGAACGCCTGCAGCCGCCGACAGACTTCCCGCCTTGCCGATCTCAGCGAATATTCTCATCCATCCAAGTTCGACACGGCGGCTTTCCATAAAAAATCCTTAGATAGGATATCAAAAAATGCCTGCTTCACAGGTCATCCGATATGGATAATCAATAAAGCAATCAAATGGCATAAGCGAGATGAGGCCGAGATTCCTGGCGCGATTTCCAGTCAACGCAGACTGGAACAGCTTCGCGGATGCGGCTAAGTTCCCGCTCCCGAAAGCCGAAGGACACCATACGCATGGCGCGCCCGAATATTCTCATTCTGATGGTCGATCAGTTCAATGGCACGCTGTTTCCCGACGGACCGGCCGATTTCCTTCACGCACCGCATCTGAAAGCGCTGGCGCAACGCTCCGTCCGATTTGCCAATAGTTACACGGCAAGTCCGCTTTGCGCGCCGGCACGCGCATCTTTCATGTCCGGCCAACTGCCGAGCCGGACCCGCGTTTATGACAATGCCGCCGAGTTCGCATCTGATATCCCGACATTCGCGCACCATCTGCGTGCGGCCGGCTACCATACTGCCCTCTCCGGAAAGATGCATTTCGTCGGTCCCGACCAATTGCATGGCTTCGAGGAACGTCTGACGACTGACATCTATCCCGCCGATTTCGGCTGGACGCCTGACTACACCAAGCCCGGCGAGCGCATCGACTGGTGGTACCACAATCTCGGCTCGGTGACCGGCGCAGGCGTTGCCGAGATCACAAACCAGATGGAGTACGACGATGAGGTCGCCTACAACGCGACCCGCAAGCTCTACGACCTGTCGCGCCGTCACGACGACCGTCCCTGGTGCTTGACGGTGAGCTTCACGCATCCGCACGATCCCTATGTCGCACGCCGCAAATATTGGGACCTCTACGAGAACTCCCCGGCGCTCGATCCTGATGTCGATGCGATTCCGTTCGACCAGCAGGATCCGCACTCGCAGCGCCTTTTGAAGGCCTGCGACTATGATGCGTTCGAAATCACGCCGGAGCAGATCCGGCGCGCACGCCAAGGCTACTTCGCCAACATCTCGTACGTCGACGACAAGATCGGCGAGATCCTTGACGTCCTCGAGCGCGCGCGGATGGCCGACAACACGATCGTGCTGTTCGTTTCCGACCATGGCGATATGCTCGGCGACCGTGGCCTCTGGTTCAAGATGTGCTTCTTCGACGGCTCCTCACGAGTGCCCTTGACGATCGCGGCTCCGGGCTGGAATGTCGCCTGCATCCAGCAACCGGTCTCGACGCTCGACGTGACGCCGACGCTGGCCGCACTGGCGGGCATCGACATGACCAAGCTCGCACCATGGACGGATGGCGAAGACCTTGCGCCACTCGCGACCGGGACCGGGGGGCGTGGCCCAGTGCCGATGGAGTATGCCGCCGAAGGTTCCGAAGCCCCTCTCGTTTGCCTGCGCGACGGTCGCTTCAAACTCACCCTTTGCGACAAGGACCCGCCGCTGCTGTTCGATCTCGACGCGGATCCCAAGGAACTGAACAACCTTGCCGGCGATGCAGGACATGTCGAAATCCTGGAGAACCTCAAGTCCCTGGCCGAGAAGCGCTGGAACCTGCAGGGCTTCGATGCCGCCGTGCGCGAAAGCCAGGCGCGCCGGTGGGTCGTCTACGAGGCACTGCGGAACGGCGCATACTATCCCTGGGACTATCAACCACTGCAAAAGGCTTCCGAACGCTACATGCGCAACCACATGGATTTGAATGTGTTGGAAGAAAGCCAACGCTATCCGCGCGGCGAGTAAGATTGCGACACCGGGGCCGAGCCGATACAGTCTGCCATCCCGAGCCAGGAGACATCTCGTGAAGATCAGCGCACGGAATCGACTGAAGGGAAAGATCATCGAGGTGAAGAAAGGTGCGACCACGGCGCATGTCCGAATCGATATCGGCGGCGGGTCGATCGTCACGGCCTCCATCACCAACGAAGCCGTCGATGAACTGGGGCTCGCCTTCGGCGGCGACGCCTGTGCGGGCGTCAAAGCCTCGGACGTCATGATCGCCGTCGACTGATCGTCAGGCCCTCTTGCAAGAATGCGCCACGTCGTCGCCGGCCTGGAAATCTCCAGTCTGCGGCAGCGCTATCGGCTTGAACAATGTGCGATCGGGCTTCAGATCGAGAAGCGGCGTACCGTCAAGACAATCCATCCCCCGAACCAGCAGGACGCCACCTTCTATTCCCTCCAGCTTGACGATGGAGGTTCCGATCGGGTTCGGGCGCACCGGCGAGCGAAGAGAAAACGCGCCATGCACCTTTCCGCTGCTGGCCGGGCTTTGCAGAACGAGGTCGCGCCGCGACCGATCCAGCCAATAGAGCACCTCCAGCCGCTCGAAGGCTTCCACACCCTGGAGAGCCTGTCTCCACGGCTCGAATATTTCGATTTTGCAGAGCGGACCGTCATGCCGCCCCTGGCGGGGCGTCTCCTTGCGAGAGGTCCAGGGCGTCAGTATGCGCCCGATGAACACCAGGCCGGCGTCGGTCGCCGGCGGTAGTTCGACGGCCACTTCGTTTTCTCTGATTTCATTCTCGCAAACCATGAAACGCTCCTTTTCTTAAGGCATCATGGCAGATCGTTATATCCGATCCAATATCACGCTGCCTTGACGGCGTGATATTCCTTGAGGGCAGCCATCTTGATCGCCGGATAGCGCTCCGCTTCGTAGCGGAGCGAGAAGCTGTCCTGCGCCAGGAACACGGGATCGTGGTCTAAGTCCCGCGCGATATCGCCGCGGCGAGCGGTGACGAATTTCTCGAGCTCGGCGGGCTGATCGGCGGAGATCCAGCGACAGACGGAGAAGCGCGACATTTCGAAGGAGACGGGCAGGCCATATTCGGCCATCAAACGCTCCTTGAGAACATCGAGCTGCAGCGCACCGACAACGCCAACGATAGCCGGCGAACCATCCTCTGGCTGGAACAGCTGGACGACGCCTTCTTCAGCCATCTGCTGCAGCGCTTCCTTCAACTTCTTCGCCTTCATCGCGTCTTCCAGGCGCACGCGGCGCAGGATTTCCGGCGAAAAGTTCGGCACGCCCTGGAACACCAGCGCTTCGCCCTCCGTCAGCGTATCGCCGATGCGCAGCGTGCCGTGATTGGGAATGCCGACGACGTCGCCGGCATAAGCGGTATCGGCAAGCTGCCGCTGCGAGGCGAAGAAGAACTGCGGCGCGGTAAGGCCGAGCTGCTTGCCAGTGCGCGACAGCCGCGCCTTCATGCCGCGCTCGAGCTTGCCGGAGCAGATGCGGGCAAAGGCGATGCGGTCGCGATGGTTCGGGTCCATGTTCGCCTGGATCTTGAAGACGAACGCCGTCATCCTGTTGTCGGTCGCATGCACGGTACGGATATCGGCGACCTGATCACGCGGCGGCGGCGCAAACTCGCCGAGCGCATCGATGAGATCGCGCACCCCGAAATTGCGCAGCGCCGAGCCGAAGAAAACCGGCGTCAGGTGCCCCTCCAGGAAGGCCTTCTGGTCAAACGGCTTGCACGCCTCGATCGCCAGCGTCGTCTCCTCGACAAACGCGTCCCTCTCGTTTTCAGGCAGGCGGTGGGACACCATCTCGGGATCGGTGACCTTGGTCATGATCTCCTGCGTGTCGGAGGCGCGCACTTCATTGTTGGCTAGGTGGTAGGTGCCGCAGAAAGTCTTCGAGCGGCCGATCGGCCACGTCACCGGCGCGCAATCAAGCGCCAGCTTCTCCTCGACTTCATCCAGGATCTCGAAGGGATCGCGGCTTTCGCGGTCCATCTTGTTGATGAAGGTGATGATCGGAATGTCGCGCATGCGGCAGACTTCGAACAGCTTCAGCGTCCGTGGTTCGATACCCTTGGCGGCGTCGATCACCATGACCGCGGCATCGACGGCGGTCAGCGTGCGATAGGTGTCATCGGCGAAGTCTTCGTGGCCGGGCGTATCGAGGATGTTGAAGACGTTGTCTTTATATTCAAACGTCATCACCGACGTAACGACGGAGATGCCACGCTCGCGCTCGATCTTCATCCAGTCGGAGCGCGTCTGCATGCGGTCCTTCTTTGCCTTGACTTCGCCGGCAAGCTGGATGGCGCCGCCGAACAACAGCAGTTTTTCGGTGAGCGTGGTCTTACCAGCGTCCGGGTGCGCGATAATAGCGAATGTGCGGCGGCGGGAGACCGCCTCGGCGAGACTTTCGGCCATAGTGTGAATCCTGTGGAATTGCGGCGTATCTAGCGATTAAAGCCCGGCATTGCAATTGACCTTGGCGCATCGGGCGCAAACTAATGCCCCATGACAATCCACACCGATACGCGCCCGACGCTTGATATCATCCGCCTCGCCAACGGCCAGGATCTCGATCTGCCCTCCTACGAAAGCAAGGGGGCGGCAGGAATGGACCTACGCGCCGCCGTCGATGGCGCCATGCCGATGACCCTCGAGCCCGGAAAGCGCGCGCTGGTGCCGACGGGCTTCATCTTCGAAATTCCTGAAGGTTTCGAAGGTCAGGTGCGCCCGCGTTCCGGCCTCGCCTTCAAGCACGGCATCACCTGCCTGAACACGCCCGGCACCATCGACAGCGACTATCGCGGCGAGGTCAAGGTGCTGCTGATCAATCTCGGCGATGAGCCGTTCGCGATCACCAGAGGCATGCGCATCGCGCAGATGGTGATCGCTCCGGCGATCCAGGCACATATCTCAGAGATTTCCGAGGCGAGCGTAACGACGCGTGGCGCCGGCGGTTTCGGATCGACCGGAGTATGACCTCCAAGAGCATCGATCATTCCGGCCTGACCTTCCGCCGAGACTATTTCGGCGACCTCACGGCCTGGCAGGCGCTGGTCGATCTCTTGAAGGACACATTCGATATCGACATCGGCCCATTGCAGCAAATGGGCGGACCCGACCCGAGCAGCATGCCCTTCGGCTGGTTCGCCGCTGATGGCCAGCTTGCCGCCAATCTTTCGGCCTTCGCAATGCCGCTTATGGTCAACGGGCGCACCGTGAATGCCGCCGCATTTCAATCGGGTGCCGTTCGTCCCGCATGGCGCGGACGTGGCCTCTATCGCGACCTCACACAAAGGGCACTCGCCTGGTGCGAGGAAAAGGGCTTCGAAGCCATCGTCCTTTACACGGACAAGCCGGCGCTCTACGAACCCTACGGCTTTCACGCGCTGCCGATGCACGCCTATTCCGGCCCGGCGCCGGCGCCTGCCGCTTCGGGTCGCCCTGCCCGCACGCTCGATCCCTCGCGGCCAGCCGACCTCTCCGTATTGCAGGCGGCCTTGAAGCGCCGCATGCCGGTGTCGGAGACGCTGGCCGTCGTGGAAAGCACGGCGATGTTCCTCATCAACACCCGGCTCGATCCGAGCGTGCGGCTGAGCTTTATCGAGGACAGGCAGACGATCATCGCCTGGAAGGCGGATGGCGATCGTTTCATTCTGCTCGATGTCGTGGCACAGCAAATCGCCGCCCTTGCCGAAATCATCGGCAGCCTCGGTCTGCGACCGGCCATGGCCGAAGTGCTCTTCTGCCCTGACAGGCTTGGCTGGGAAGGCGAAACGCGGGCACCCGGAGGCGGCACGTGCTTTATGTTTCGCGCCAGCGACGAAATCGCGCTTGAAGCACCCGCCATGCTTTCGCCGATGGCCGATTTCTGACACCCGCGCGCTTGCCAGCCGAGACTTATGCAGATCGAAGGAGGGCTGAAATGGCGGAGGTCGCCTTCATTTATCCGGATTCGGAATGGCGGCAGCGTACCGAGGGCGGCTGGGATGCCGCGGTGCTGGAAAACCTCGTCCGCGAGCTGGAGCGCGGCGGATCAACCGCGATGATGATTATCGACGGCGGACGTCTCGCCTTTTCCTGGGGCGACACGGCCTACAAGTCGAGCATCGCTTCAGTGCGCAAGAGCCTGATCAGCATGCTCTTCGGCATCCATGCCGAGGCCGGCCGGATCGACCTTTCCGCCACGCTCGCCGATCTCGGTATCATCGACGTCGCGCCGCTGACGGCAGAGGAACGGACGGCCACGGTTCGCAACCTTCTCGCCGCGCGATCCGGCGTCTATCTCCCTTCGGTCTATGACACGAAGCGGGGACGACCGGAGCGCGGCAACCACCCGCCGGGTTCTTTCTGGTTCTACAACAATTGGGATTTCAACGTCCTCGGCACGATTCTCGAAGCCCAGACCGGCGAGAACCTGTTCGAAAGCTTTGCCGCCCGCATCGCCGCGCCCCTCGGCATGCGGGACTTTTCGCCGGACGACTGCCGCTATCAGCATGGACCCGAATCGCTGCATCCCGTTTACAAGATGGCAATGAGTGCTCGCGACTTCGCAAGGGTCGGACTGCTTTATCTGCGAGGCGGCCGCTGGAACGGCGTACAGGTTGTGCCCGAGGACTGGGTTCGCCTGTCAACGCAACCGCATTCTGATCTCGGGGGCGGCAGGGGCTATGGCTATCTCTGGCTGACGGCGGAGGCGAATGCGCCGAAGGATCTGCTCTCCATCCAAACGCCGCTGTTTTATGCCAGCGGCTTTGGCGGGCAATACATCATCGTCGTTCCGGCACTCGAGCTCGTCGTTGTGCACCGCGCCGCGCGGGTCGATTATGGCATCAGCCATATCCGTATGGGAGAGCTGATGCGGCTTGCCATTTCGGCGCGCTCGAACCGATAGCACTTACCTTTCAGGGCTTTGCTGCGAGCGGCGGCAGCCGACGCTTGACGGGCGATGCCTTGACCATCGAGGTGTTCGTTTCGGCCTTCTCCGCCACCTTGTCGAGGATCGTGTCGAGCTCCGCCATCGAGCGGACGACAAGCCGGGCGATGAAGCAGTCGTCTCCCGTCACCTTGTCGCATTCCACGAACTGCGGCGTGTCCTGGATGATCCGCTGAACGACATGCAGCTGTCCCGGCAGCGGACGGACGCGTACGATCGCCTGCAGCGGGTATCCGAGTGCTGCAGCGTCGATATCAATGGTGAAACCCGCGATGATCCCGCGCTCTTCCAGGCGACGGAGGCGTTCGGCGGCACTCGGTGAAGAAAGCCCGGCAGCCTGTGCCAGCTCCTTCAACGAGATGCGAGCGTTTTCCGCCAGCGCCTCCAATATTCTCTGATCGACATCATCGATCGGATTATCATTAGGCGAAACCGACATTATTCCTCACAATGACAGGAGAGCGGCACAATCAACCTAATGCAAACTATATAAACCGGGACAGGACCGCAATAATCTTCATCTATCGAGATGGAGAAACGTGATGCATAGCGAAATCCGCACCGGCACCGCCCAAATGACCGCAGCTATGCTGATATCGGGAACAATCGGCTGGTTCGTGGTCATGTCAGGCCAGCCGGTGAGCGGCGTGGTGTTCTGGCGCTGCCTCTTCGGTGCGATCAGCCTGCTTGCGGTCTGCGCTGCCATGGGGCTGCTTCGACCTGGTATCATCAGCTTGAAATCGGTCGGTATCGCGATCTTCGGCGGCGTGGCCATCGTTCTCAACTGGCTGCTGCTCTTTGCATCATACGGCCATGCATCGATTTCGATCGCTACGACTGTCTACAACACGCAACCCTTCATGCTGCTTGCGCTGGGCGCCTTGTTTCTCGGCGAGAAGATCACCGCCGCAAAGCTGTTCTGGCTGACGCTGGCCTTTGCCGGCATGGCGGCGATCGTCGAGGCGAAGCCTGCCACCACTGGTGGGCACGAGGGCTACGGCCTCGGCATCTTGCTGGCGCTTGGTGCCGCATTCTTCTACGCTCTCGCGGCGCTGGCGGCAAAGCGGCTGAAGGGTACGCCGCCGCACCTTATCGCGCTGATCCAGGTTGCCACCGGCGTACTCATGCTGCTGCCGACCATGAACTTCTCGGACCTGCCCGCGGACGGCTCCTCATGGTCGATCCTGATCACCATGGGTATCGTGCACACCGGCCTGATGTATGTGCTGCTCTACGGTGCGATCCAGAAGCTGCCGATCCATCTGACCGGCGCGCTGTCATTCATCTACCCGATCGCGGCGATCCTTGTGGATCGACTGGCCTTCGGACATGCATTGCAGCCGATGCAGCTGCTTGGCGCAGCCGTCATCCTTGTCGCCGCCGCAGGCATGAACCTTGGCTGGACGCCCGCGCAGTTTTTGCGCGCGCGGGCGAGCTGATCATCCGAGAAGCCAACGAGATTACTTCTGCTGCCGCGTCGTTTCGAACAGGAACCAGGTGCGGCGCTCGGCCTCATCGATCCACACTTCCAGCAGGCTCGTCGTGGCGACGTCATTGTGCTCGGAGCAGACATCATGGGTCTCGCGCAACAGCGAGACCAGCTGCCTGTTGTCGTCGCGCAGTTCCGCCAGCATGTCTTCCGGCGTGACATACTCGGCATCATTGTCGTTGATGCGCTGCAGGCGGCCGATATGGCCGATGGAGCGCAGCGTGGTGCCGCCGATCTTGCGGGCGCGCTCGGCAATCGCATCGGTCGTGGCGAAGATCTGCTCGGCCTGCTCGTCGAGCATCAGGTGATAGTCGCGGAAATGCGGTCCCGACATATGCCAATGGAAATTCTTAGTCTTAATGTAGAGCGCAAAAACATCCGCCAGCAACGCAGCCAGAACGGCTGAGATATCCTGAATGGCATTGCTCTTCAGGTCCGTGGGGGTAGCGAGCGGGGCGAGTTTGCGCTTTTCGGCTGACGTAGGGCTCATCGGGTGTCTCCTTTGGCGAGCGGCGGGCAATTGGTGGGTATTGGGGCGGTTGACAAGGTGTCGGCTTTCACCAGCCATCGATCACCGCCGTGGAACTAGAACCGCGACAGCCAGCGTCAATAGCGGCAAGCTACCGCAGGATGATGACAAGAGCTCCGATCCTTGAAAGTACCAGGCCGCAGGCGTAGAAGGCGGTTGAAGCAGGAGCTACCGTCATGTCGTTCACCGCCCTTTTCGCTTATGCAGCAGCACTTTTCATCGCGGCGGCGATTCCGGGACCGGGCATCACGGCGATTGTTGCCCGCGCGCTAGGCTCGAATTTCCGCGAGACGTTTTTCATGGGCCTCGGTCTCGTCCTTGGCGACATGACCTATCTGACAGCAGTTATCCTGGGTCTTGCCTTCGTGGCACAAACCTTCACGGAAGTTTTCATTGTCATCAAGATCGCCGGTGCGCTCTATCTCGGCTACATCGCCTACAAGCTCTGGACGGCCGGACTGCTGCCACTGGACGTCGCAGCAAAGAAGGCAAGCAACATCGGCATGAGCTTCCTGTCCGGCCTGCTGGTAACGCTTGGCAACCCCAAAACCATGCTTTTCTACGTCGCGCTGGTGCCAACGCTGATCGACCTCAACAGCATCGGGCTTCGCGAATACGGCATCCTGCTCGCTACCACCTTCGTGGTCCTGCTGGTTGTTCTGGTGCCCTATATGCTGCTTGCCGCACGTGCGCGAATGATGCTGAAGCAACCGCGTGCGCTGCAGGCACTGAACAAGATGGCGGCTGGCATTCTGGTCGGCACGGCAGCCTTCATCGCCACCCGCGCAGCCTGAAAAAGTTCGTTCGGCAAAGGTCGGTTTTCAAAGGATTTTTTCTCCGAAGGCGCCTTCGCGCGAGTGATGCCACACTGGTCTCCGGCCGCCTTTGACCCTATTCTCTCCGCACATTTCATCAAGGGAGAGCCGAATGTCGAAGAAACCGGGCCGTGGCCGTATCTATTCCTCGATCACCGAAACCATCGGCGACACGCCGATCGTGCGGCTCGACAAGCTCGCCAAGGCGAAGGGCGTAAAGGCAAACCTGCTCGCCAAGCTGGAATTCTTCAATCCGATTGCTTCCGTCAAGGACCGTATCGGCGTTGCCATGATCGAGTCGCTGGAGTCCCAGGGCAAGATTTCGCCTGGCAAAACAACCCTGATCGAGCCGACATCCGGCAATACCGGAATTGCGCTCGCCTTTGCTGCGGCCGCCAAGGGATACAAGTTGATCCTGACGATGCCGGAAACGATGTCCGTCGAGCGCCGCAAGATGCTGGCGCTGCTCGGCGCCGAGCTCGTTCTGACCGAGGGCCCGAAGGGGATGAAGGGCGCGATCGCGAAGGCCGAGGAACTGGCTGCGACGCTCCCGGATGCCATCATCCCGCAACAGTTCGAGAACCCGGCCAACCCAGAAATCCATCGCCGCACGACAGCCGAAGAGATCTGGAACGATACCGAGGGTGCGGTCGACATCCTGGTTGCCGGCATCGGCACCGGCGGCACCATCACCGGGGCGGGACAGGTGCTGAAGTCGAAGAAGCCCGGCATCAAGGTGGTCGCTGTCGAGCCGGCGGAATCGCCGGTTCTTTCCGGCGGCCAGCCGGGACCTCACAAGATTCAGGGCATTGGCGCCGGCTTTGCGCCGGCAATCCTCGATACGCACATCTACGACGAGATCATCACGGTGAGCAGTCCCGAGGCGCTGGAACTTGCCCGCGAGGTTGCCAAGCTCGAAGGCGTGCCCGTTGGCATTTCCTCCGGCGCAGCACTGGCCGCGGCCATCGCGGTCGGCAGCCGCGAGGAGAATGCGGGAAAGAATCTCGTCGTCATCATTCCGTCTTTTGCCGAACGCTATCTCTCGACCGCACTGTTCGACGGCCTCGGCAACTGAACGCCCTCATCCTGAATGAACCTGGGGCGCCTCGGCGCCCCTTTTCGTTTCAGGCGGCTGTCGTCAGCCGCTCGCCGGCGATTCGATAGGAAATCGCCTCGGAATGCGGCCTACGGTCTCGTTGCCATCGAGATCCGCCAAGGTGCGCGCCACTTTCAACACACGGATAGTAGCCTCGCGCCGAGAACTTCATTTTCACGGCCGCGTCGCGGAGCACTGCAGGCCAGCAGCATCCAGTGCGGCGTATTCTCGATCATGGCGGTCGAACACCGAGCGTTTGTGCCGATGCCTCCGAGTCCGACTGCTTCAAAGGGTTTCGCTGAATGTCACGTGTACGGGCAACGCGGCGGCCGATATCCGCGCTCCTTTCGGCAGGCATCGGTCGGATAGGATCGACGGCAGAGACGGCAGGCACATCGATACGGATGTCGATGCGATCCATTGGCGGACCTGATATGCGCGCCTGGTAGTCCGTCATGCAGCGTGGGCCGCGCGCAGCTATGACCGGGTTCGCCCGCCATGCCGCAGCGACAGGGGTTCATGGCTGCGACGAGCTGGATGTTGGCGGGATAGGCCGCACGATGATTGGCGCGGGCGATGATGCATTCGCCCCCGTCTCCAACGGTTGCCGCAGGGCATCGAGCGCCTGCGGCGAAAACTCAGGAAACTCACCAAGGAACAGCACGCCATGGTGGGCGAGCGACGCCTCGCCCGGCCTCGGCGCGCAAGCCGCCTCCCACCAGGGCGGCCATCTTCGCCGAATGATGCGGGGTCCGGAAGGGCTGCGATCCGAAAGTCTTCCGCCTGATAGTTGTCCGGCTACCGAATGAATCATCGAGACTTCCAGAAGTTCAGCGGCGGAAAGCGCCGGGCCGTGAGAGGCCGGAGGCATGCAGCGTGGCGTAAACACGCTCGCGGCCTTCTGCAACCGCCTTGTCGGGAAGCCCGACGATCTGCGTCACGACCCGCCCGGGTGCGACCGTGACCTTAACCTCGACCGGAACACCCTCAATGCCCTGATATTCAACCGCGCCGACGCGTGCGACCATGCCCCAATCCCCTGTGCCGCAACCCACGACACCGCAGCTTAACGACGTATCATTGTCGCGAATTGCAATTCTGCATAGAAACGGGAATGAAACAAGAACAATAAGGAACAGATTCTCGCCTTCGCTGTGCGCAGGTTGTGGCCGGTTATAGCTTGAGAACAAAATAGGCGATACACCCGGATCGACAGGATCCGTGATCATTCAGAGGCGAGTTGTCACTGCGGAAAACCGTCCTCGCCGCACGAAGCCATGCAGCCAAGGAGCGCTAGACGCGCTTCCGCTCAATCGCGTCCCAAAGCAGAGCGGCAATATCGGCGCCGCCGAACTTGCGCACTTCACGAATACCTGTCGGCGACGTGACGTTGATCTCCGTCATATAGTCGCCGATGACATCGATGCCGACAAAGAGGAAGCCGCGTTCCCTAAGCGCAGGGCCGATGCGCTTGCAGATTTCGATTTCGCGTGCCGTCAGTTCAGTTGCCTCGGCACGTCCGCCGACATGCATGTTGGAACGACTGTCGTGCTCGGCGGGGACGCGATTGATGGCACCGACCGGCTCGCCATCGACAAGCAGGATGCGCTTGTCGCCCTTGCGGACGTCGGGAAGGTACTGCTGCGCGATGAAGGGTTCGCGGAACAGTTGTCCGAACATTTCAAGCAGTGACGATAGGTTGCGGTCGTCCCTGGTCGAGTGGAACACGCCGGCACCGCCATTGCCGTAGAGCGGCTTCAAAATGATGTCGCCCATCTCGTCCCGGAAACGACGGATTTCGCCCGCGTCCTTCGTGATCAGCGTCTTCGGCATCAGATCGGCAAATTCGGTGACGAAGATCTTCTCGGGAGAGTTCCGCACCCAGGCCGGATCGTTGACGACGAGTGTCTTCGGGTGGATCCGCTCCAGCAGGTGAGTCGAGGTGATATAGGCCATGTCGAACGGCGGGTCCTGGCGCAGCAGGATCACATCCATCGTCGACAGATCGACACGTTCGGGCGCTCCGAGCTCGAAGTGATCGCCCTTGACGTCGCGCAACACCATCGGCTCGACGGTGGCGTATAGATTCCCATCTCTGAAGCTCAGTCGCTCGGGCGTGTAGTGGAAGAGCTTATAGCCGCGAGCCTGCGCTTCGAGGCTCATCGCGAAGGTGGAATCCCCTGCAATATTGATGCCGGCGACATGGTCCATCTGGACCGCTACATTCTTGATCTTGGCCATTTCCGTCCCTTAGCTAATGCCGGACAGATGTAGGCTGCAGATGCCCCGAAAGCAACGCCGTGCTCGCCTCGCGAGACGAAATCTTCAGGCCGCGATGCCGGTCTTGGGAGCGTCGCCGCGCAGCAGGCTGCGGAGCCGATAGGCAAGCGCAACTGGCTTCGGAAACGGCTTCCTGAGGAACGCGACCTTGCGCACGTAATTGTCGACGCTCCAGCTCGCCCAGGTGCCAGCCGCGAAGAAGGCAACGTCGCCGGCCTCCAGCGTGCGCTCCGTGCCATCCTCGGCGAGGATGTGCACGCCGCCGTCAAGAATCATCACCGTTTCGTCCCAGTAGAAGTACCAACGGAATTCGCCGGCCGTGCAGTCCCAGATCGCCGTGTAGGCTGCATCGTCGTTACTGCGGGAATGCTCCCCGGTGCGTGCCTGCGGATCGCCGCTGACGATCCAGTCTGGATTGATCGGCGTCGCGTGCATGACGAGGTTGTCGCCGGACTTCGCCACAAATGTCTTTGCCGCCGGTTGCGGCAGATTCGGAAAAGGCACCACGCGCGCGGCCATCGCGACCACACTGGCCAGCATCATCTGCATACCCATGAGCAACCCCCGCTGCTATCAGATCCTTGTCGGGATAGCAGAGAGTCGTAAAGGCACCGTACAAGCAGTGGCTACAATTTGAACGATCACAACGCCCAAAGGACTAGGCGATTTCCGTCTTTGCCACCATGGCCTGTTGAAGAGCCGTTCCGCCGATACGCTTTCCGGTGTCGTGAGTGAAGAAATGCAGTCTCTCGGCACCCACGACCAGCCGCAGTTCGGACGTTAATTCCGCCTCCGGAGACAGGGCTGCCGTCAGCGATTGATCGCCGAGATTTCCGTGCACGAGACGTTGGGAGCCGAGCTCTTCCACATAGTCCACTGCAACAGTCATGGCATGTTCGCCAGGGCTTGCGAGGCGCAGGTCCTCGGCGCGAATACCGACGGTGACAGATCCGGATGCAGGTGCATGACCGCCAAGGTCGATCAGGTTCGGGCCCAGTGCAAGCTTGTCGCCATGCAGCTCGCCCTGCAGCAGATTCATCGCCGGGGAGCCGATGAAGCTCGCGACGAAGGTCGACGCTGGGGTGTGGTACACGTCGAGTGGCGCGCCGATCTGCTCGATCTCGCCGCCGTTGAGAACGACCAGCCGATCGGCGAGTGTCATCGCCTCCAGCTGATCGTGGGTGACGTAGATCGAGGTGGTGCCGAGACGGCGCTGCAGCCGCTTGATCTCGCCGCGCATCGAGACGCGCAGCTTTGCATCGAGGTTCGAGAGCGGCTCGTCGAACAGGAAGGCGGCGGGCTTGCGGACGATGGCGCGGCCCATGGCGACGCGCTGACGCTGGCCGCCGGAAAGGGCGCGCGGCTTGCGCTCGAGATAGGCTTCGAGCTGCAGCATGCGGGCCGCTTCAGCGACGCGGGCGTCGATCTCGGCCTTCGGCGTCTTGCGGTTGCGCAGGCCGTAAGCGAGGTTGTCGTAGACCGTCATGTGCGGATAGAGCGCATAGTTCTGAAACACCATGGCGATGTCGCGTTCGGCGGGGTCGACCTTGTTGACGACGCGGTTGCCGATCTTCACCTCGCCCTTGGAGATTTCCTCCAACCCGGCGACCATGCGCAGAAGCGTCGACTTTCCGCAGCCGGAGGGGCCGACGAGGACGATGAACTCGCCGTCCTTGATGTCGATGTTCACGGATTTCACCGCATGCACGTCCCCGGTATAGATCTTGGAGACCTGATTGATTTCGATGGCGGCCATCGGCGTTTCCTTTACTTGTCGCTTTCGGTGAGGCCCTTGATGAACCAGCGCTGGAACACCACGACGATGATGACAGGCGGCAGCATCGCGAGAATCGCGATGGCGAAGGCTTCGTTGTAGTCGGGGATCTGCGCGCCGACCCAGACCAGCAGAATCTGCTTAATGCCGCGCACCAGCGTGTAGAAGCTCTCGTCGTTGGTCATCAGCATCGGCCAGAGATACTGGTTCCAGCCATAGACGAACATGATGATGAAGATGGCGGCCACCATCGTCTTCGAAAGCGGCACGATCACGTCGAAGAAGAACTTGATCGGACCGGCGCCATCGATACGCGCCGCTTCCAGCAACTCGTCCGGGATCGATTTGAAGAACTGCCGGAAATAGAAGGTGCCGGTTGCCGATGCCAGCAGCGGCACGATCATGCCGGTATAGGTGTTGATCAGGTGCAGCTGGTGCATCACCTCGTAAGAGGGAAGGATGCGGACTTCGAGCGGCAGCAGCAGCGTCGTGAAGATCATCCAGAAGAACAGCGTTCCGAGCCGGAAACGGAAGTAGACGATCGCATAGGCGGCGAGCATCGACAGGATGATCTTGCCGACGGCAAAGCCGATGCCGAGGATCAACGAGTTCATCAGCATACGCGTCCCGGTCACCTGCCCGGTGAAGCCGCCTTCGCGATTGAGCACGGTGCTGTAGGTCTCGGCGAAATGGTTGCCCCAGGTGAGGGTCAAACCTTGCCGATGGATCTCGGCGGCATCGTGCGTCGAGGTGAAGAAGGCAACGACGACAGGCGCCATCATGACGAAGACGCCGAGAAGCAGGATGATGTGATCGACTATCTTGAGACGGTACATTCCCGCTCCTCAATTGTAGTGAACGCGCCGCTCAAGGAAGCGGAACTGGAAGACGGTCAACACGAAGACGACGATCATCAGGATCACCGACTGGGCCGAGGAGCCGCCGAGGTCGTTGCCGCGGAAGCCATCCATGTAGACCTTGTAGACGAGCGTGATCGGGTTGTTGGCGGCCTTGTCCTTCACCATCACGTCGACGATGCCGAAAGTATCGAAGAGCGAATAGGTGACGTTGATGACGAAGAGGAAGAAGGCGGTCGGTGCCAAGAGCGGCAGGATGACGGTCCAGAACCGGCGGAAACCCGAGCGGCAGTCGAGCGCCGCAGCCTCGCGAACGGAAACGGGAATCCCCTGAAGGCCCGACAGAAAGAAGATGAAATTGTACGGGATCTGTTTCCAGACGGAGACGACCACCATCGCAAACGCCGTGTCGAAATAATTGAGACCGATCTTCATGTCCCAGCCGAACAGGGCAGCGAAACGCACGAAGGGACCGATGTGCTGGTCGAAGAACATCATGCCGATCAGGCCGGCGACCGGCGGGGCGATCGCGTAGACCGAAATCAGCAATGTTTTGTAGGTCGAGCTGCCGCGGATGACGGCATCGGCCTTGACGGCGAGAAGCAAGCCTAGCGACAGCGAGAAGAAAGTGACGAGTGCCGTGAAAATGGCTGTGAAGCCAGCAATCGAGCGGTACTCGGCGCTTTCGAGAACGCCCTTGTAATTGTCGAAGCCGACGAAGCTCGAGCCGAAGCCGAACGGGTCTTCCAAAAAGAACGAGGACTTCACCGCCTGAACGGACGGCCAGTAGAAGAAAATAAAGATGACCGCCATCTGCGGCAGCAGGAAGAGATAAGGCAGCGTCGGCGACGAAAACTGCACGCGCTTCATGGCGGGACCTTTTTGCAAAGCGGTTCCGGAGACGGCGAGCGCCTCCGGAACCGTGGTTTTCAGCAATGGGCTTTATCAGCCGGCAGTCTTGGCAAAACGCTCGAGGAGCTGGTTGCCTTCCTTCTCGATGGTATCGAAAGCGTCCTTGACGGAGGTTTCGCCCGAGAAGATACGGCCGTATTCGCGTTCCATGATTTCGCGGATCTGCGGATAGAAGCCGAGGCGATAGCCCTTCGACCACTCGCCGTCTTCGAGTTTCAGCTGCTTGATGCCGACTTCGGCCGCCGGTTCCTTGTCGTAGTAGCCTTCCTTCTTGGCGAGCTCGTAAGCTGCCTCGGTGATGGCGACGTAGCCGGTTGCCTGGTGGTAGAACTTCTGGATCTCGGGCGAGGTCAGGAACTGGAAGAAGTCCGCAACGCACTTGTTCTCTTCAGCCGACTTGCCGGACATGGCAAAGAGTGCGGCGCCGCCGATGAAGCTATGGGTGCCAGCGCCCTTGATCGAACCCCAGTAGGGCAGGAAGGTTGCCGAGAAGGGCATCGTTGCCGTCTTCTTCAGACCGCCGAAGGAACCCGAGGAACCGATCCAGAGAGCGACCTTGCCTTCTTCGAAGGGCTTCTGGTTGTCGGCCCAGCCGGCGCCGTAGTACTTGAAGTAGCCTTCGTCGGACCAGGCCTTCAGCTTGTCGAACATCATGATGAGGTTCGGATCGGTGACCTTGAGCTTGGTGTCGACGACGCTGTCGTAGCCGTTGTTGTTGGTGGCGAACTGAATGTTGTTGCGCGAGAAGAAGTTCTCGGTGAACTCCCAGGTCAGCTGCGACTGGACGAGCGGGATGTAGCCTGCAGCCTTGAGCTTCGGAGCGATCGCCTCGAATTCTTCCCAGGTCTTCGGGGCTTCGACGCCAGCCTTCTTCAACGCTTCCGGATTGGTGTACATGATCGGCGCGGAAGAGTTGAAGGGCATGCCGACGAACTTGCCGTCAGCAGCAGCGTAGAAATAGCGAACACCCGGAATGAAGGCATTGCGGTCGAACTTGTAGCCGGCCTCCTTGATCAGGTCTTCGGCCGGAACGACGGCGCCCTTGGCGTTGATGATGGTTGCAGCACCCGCGTCGAAGACCTGGAGGATGTTCGGCTGTTCGCCGGAGCGGAAGGCAGCGATGCCGGCAGCAAGCGCTTCTTCGTAGGTACCCTTGCTGATCGGGGTCAGGGCGCAGGCGGACTGCGAAGCGTTGAACTTCTGTGCCACCTCATTGATGACTTCGCCGTTGCGGCCGCCCATGCCGTGCCACCATGTGATGTTGGTCGCAGCAAAGGACGACGATGCCGAAAAGCTTACGGCCACAGCCGCCATCGAAATTTTCTTGAACATGGCTAATCCCTCTCCACCAGTTGTTGGGGTGAGGAGTGCAATAGAGGCCTTCCATGACGCCTCCTTAATGATTTGATGACAGGAGTGTTACATCGATACCTTTTTGCACGCGATTGCAATCCACATTAGAAGGCATTCGGAAAATGCCGCGGCAGGCGGCCAGGCAGGATGGCCACGATGTCGTAACGCTACGAAAGCACAGCATAATCGCGTTGCCTCGCCAACCACAGATCACTGGCAGCTCTGATGCGGTTTTGCGCCGTTGGCGACACGGCGTCGATGGCGCTCATGTGGTCACGGCGCGCCTTCACTTCCACGAAAATCGCCAGATTGCGCTTGCGTGCAATAATGTCGATCTCGCCGAGCTTGGTGCGATAGCCCAGTGCGACGATGCGATAGCCCTTGAGCATGAGATAAAGAGCAGCCAGATACTCGGAGACATGGCCCCGGCCAAGCGCCTTGCGGCGGTCGTTGGCCCTATCGCTCATCGCTGCCCTTCATATCGAGGAGACGCTGGTAGAGCTCCTTCTTGGAAATGCCTGTGATCCGCGACGCTTCCGCAGCCGCCTTGGAGGTCGGTAAGGTCTTCGCCAGGTCGGCCAGGATCGCATCCACATTCGCGGGTTCTACCGGGCGCTCTGGAGGCGGACCGATAACGAGCACGATCTCGCCTCTGACGCTATCGACGTCGGAATAATGGGCAGCAAGCTCCGCCAGCGTGCCACGACGAAACTCCTCATAGGTCTTGGTCAATTCACGGCAGACCGACGCAACGCGATCACCGCCGAGCACATCGGCGGCGGCGGCTAGCGTTGCGGCTATACGATGCGGCGATTCAAAGAACATCAGCGTTGCGGGAACGGCTTCGAACTCGGCCAGCCGATCGCGACGCGCCTTGTCCTTGGTCGGCAGAAACCCGGCGAAGAGAAAGGCGTCATTGGGCAGGCCGGAGCCAACCAGAGCGGCGAGCGGCGCGGAGGCCCCTGGAATGGGTATGACGCGATAGCCTGCCTCGATGGCTTTTTGCGCCAGACGATAGCCGGGATCCGAGACCAGCGGCGTCCCGGCATCCGAGACCAGGGCAACGGACTTGCCGGATTCCAGCGCCTGCAAGAGCCGTGGCCCAGCTTCATCGGCATTGTGTTCGTGGTAGGCATAGGGCCGGTTTTGAATGCCGTAGCGGTCAAGCAGGACGCGGGTGACGCGCGTGTCTTCGCAGGCCAGCACATCCGCACCTGCAAGCGTTTCCAGCGCCCGCAATGTGATGTCGCCGAGATTGCCGATCGGCGTCGCGACGAGGTAGAGCGCCGGTTCCAATGGTCGCGCCGGAATGGACATATTGTGCAGGCGGAAGCTGCGTTGCCTGCCACCTTCGGCCATCACATCGTCATTGCTCAAGATAGTTTCACTTTCTTTGGCTTCGCGCCTTTATGGGCGAGGCCTTGCAGTTCGGCAAGGCCGCTGCGATTTCTGTGAGCATTGCACGGGAAAACGGCAATTGCATTGACGCTTCCGCTGGTACCTCTTGCAATCGATCGCAAATTCCTGCCATTTTGCCTGTCCACTCTCTGGTCCCTCTTGGGCAAAAGCATTCCTTGCGGCGCGCAACATGTGCGCTCAAGCAGTAACGGTCGAAAGCGGTAGCATCCCATGCGTATTACAATTGAGCGGTCCAACCTTTTGAAGTCGCTGAACCACGTGCATCGCGTGGTCGAACGCCGGAACACGATCCCGATCCTGTCCAACATCCTGCTGCGCGCCGAGGGCCAGAACCTCGACATGAAGGCGACCGATCTCGATCTCGAAGTGACCGAAGCGACCCCCGCCAATGTCGAACAGGCTGGTGCCACGACCGTTCCTGCCCATCTTCTTTACGACATCGTGCGCAAGCTGCCGGACGGCTCCGAAGTCCTGCTGGCGACCAGTACCGACGGCGGCTCGATGACGGTTCAGTCCGGCCGCTCGAAGTTCTCGCTGCAGTGCCTGCCGGAATCCGACTTCCCGGATCTCACCGCCGGCACCTTCAGCCATACCTTCAAGCTGAAGGCGACCGACCTCAAGATGCTGATCGATCGCACGCAGTTCGCGATCTCGACCGAGGAAACCCGCTACTACCTCAACGGCATCTTCTTCCACACGATCGAGAGCAAGGGCGACCTGAAGCTGCGCGCCGTCGCAACCGACGGCCACCGCCTCGCCCGCGCCGACGTGAATGCGCCATCGGGCTCGGAAGGCATGCCCGGCATCATCATCCCGCGCAAGACCGTGGGCGAACTGCAGAAGCTTGTCGATGTGCCGGATGCGATCGTGACCGTCGAGGTTTCCGACGCTAAGCTCCGACTGAGTATCGGCTCGATCGTCATGACCTCGAAGTTGATCGACGGCACCTTCCCGGATTACCAGCGCGTCATTCCGACCAATAACGACAAGGAAATGCGCGTTGATTGCACGACGTTTGCGCAAGCCGTCGACCGTGTCTCGACGATCTCCTCGGAGCGTGGCCGCGCCGTCAAGCTCGCCCTCTCCGACGGTCAACTGCTGCTCACCGTCAACAATCCGGATTCCGGCAGCGCGACGGAGGAAGTCGCGGTCGGCTACGATACCGACTCGATGGAAATCGGCTTCAACGCGAAATATCTGCTCGACATTACGGCGCAGCTTTCCGGCGATGAGGCGATCTTCCTGCTTGCCGATGCCGGCTCGCCGACGCTCATTCGCGACACGACCGGCGACGACGCTCTCTACGTGCTGATGCCGATGCGGGTCTAACCGCGTCGCATTTCCCGTGCAAACTTTGCCAATTGCGACGTCGGGCCTTGTTTTTCGCTCGAACCAACTGCAATTAAAGACCGGGCTGCTTTGTTGCATATCTAGGAGGATGGTGGAATGGCGTTGCGCCTGAAGGAACGGCTGGGCAAGAAGTTTGACGAAGAGATCCGCTTCTTCAAGGGAATGATGCAGGGGCCGAAGACTGTCGGTTCGATTGTTCCCACCTCCTCCATTACAGCGCGCAAGATGGCGAGCGTCATCAACCTGCACTCCGGACTGCCGGTCCTCGAGCTCGGGCCAGGCACCGGGGCGATCACCAAGGCAATCCTCGGACGAGGCGTGAAGCCGGAGAACCTGGTCGCTGTCGAGTATTCGACGGACTTCTACGAGCACCTGGTCCGGCTCTATCCGGGCGTGAACTTCATCAATGGCGATGCGTTCAATCTCGATAAGACGCTCGGCGCCATGAGGGATCAAAAGTTCGATTCCGTCGTTTCCGCCGTCCCGCTGCTAAACTTCCCGATGCAGGCCCGCATCGCGCTTCTCGAGAGCCTGCTCGACCGCCTGCCGGCAGGCCGGCCCGTCGTGCAGATTTCGTACGGCCCTGTGTCGCCGATCATCGCGCGGCCGGATCGCTATCATATCCAGCACTTCGACTTTATCGTCCGCAACATCCCGCCGGCGCAGCTCTGGATCTACCGGCGCGGCTGAACCCTGTGTTCGGCCTCTACATCACGCATCCGCAGGTGAGGATCGATCCGGCGGTTCCCGTACCGAAATGGGGGCTGTCACAGCTTGGCGCCGCGCGCGCCCACAAAGCGGCCGAAAGCGACTGGGGAAAGCAGCTGCGGCGCGTCGCTTCCAGCCACGAGACGAAGGCGATCGAGACCGCCGAGATCCTTGCCGCCGCGGCCGGGCTGGCCATCGAGATTGTCGACGGCATGCATGAGAACGACCGCTCGGCAACCGGCTTCCTGCCGCCACCTGAGTTCGAGAAGGCCGCCAACTGGTTCTTTGCGCATCCCGAAGACAGCTTCAGGGGTTGGGAACGGGCAATCGACGCGCAGCGCCGTATCATTTCGGCCGTTACCAATATTCTCGCGTCGCATGATCCCGCCCTGCCCATTGCATTCGTCGGCCACGGAGGCGTGGGAACTTTGCTAAAGTGCCATTTGCAAGGCCGCCCGATCCGGCGCGATGGCGATCAACCGGGCGGCGGCGGCAATCTCTACTGTTTCAGCCTTGCGGATCGACGCCTGTCGTGCGACTGGACGCCTATCGAAGAGTGGCAGGGATGGATGTGACATGGATGCACGCGAGCGGCTGATCGTCGGGCTGGATGTTCCAACGCTTGGCGAGGCCGAACGGATCGTCGACACGCTCGGCGACGAAGTCGTCTTCTACAAGATCGGCTATCAGCTGGCCTTTGCCGGCGGCCTGGAGTTTGCGCGCGACCTTGCCAGGAGCGGCAAGAAGGTCTTCCTCGATATGAAGCTGCTCGACATCGACAACACCGTCGCCTCCGGCGTCGAGAACATCGTCAAGATGGGCATGTCGATGCTGACGCTGCACGCCTATCCAAAGGCGATGAAAGCTGCGGTGGAGGCCGCAAAGGGCTCCGATCTCTGCCTTCTCGGCGTAACCGTCCTGACCTCGATGGACGAACAGGACCTGATCGCGGCCGGCTACGAATATGACCCGCACACGCTCGTCCTGCGCCGCGCCGAACAGGCGCACCTCGCCGGCATGGGTGGCGTTGTCTGCTCCGCTGAGGAAGCGTCCGCCGTCCGCAAGATCATCGGCCCCGATATGGCGCTTGTCACGCCGGGCATTCGCCCCGTCGGCGCCGACAGGGGCGACCAGAAGCGTGTGATGACACCGGCTGCCGCGCTGAAGGCCGGCTCCAGCCATCTCGTTGTCGGCCGCCCGATCGTCAAGGCAGCCGATCCCAAGGAGGCGGCCCTGGCGATCCTCGCCGAGATGTCGGCGGCCCTTCAATAATCACGTGAGCCAGGGAGCATCTAAAATGGCAAAAGGATATTGGATTGCGCGCGTCGATGTTCGTGACGCGGAGCGCTACAAGGATTACGTCGCGGCGGCAAAGCCGGCCTTCGAAAAGTACGGCGCCAACTTTCTCGCCCGTGGCGGCGCGATCACCGAACTCGAGGGCAAGGCGCGCGCGCGCAACGTGGTGATCGAGTTTCCTTCGATGCAGCACGCTGTCGATTGCTACAATTCGCCGGAATACCAGATCGCGGCGAAAATCCGCCAGGATGTCGCCGACGCCGAGATGGTCGTCGTCGAAGGCATCTGAGGCGAGTTCTCAGCCATGACAACTGCGGCGCGATGGCCCTTTTCGTCGCGCCGCGATTGGTCTAAGACGAAACCAGATCGACCAAACAATTGAGCCTTTCGAGGAGCCTGCCATGACCCTTGCCAACCTGCCGCCACTCGTCACCGTGTTCGGAGGGTCCGGCTTCATCGGCAGGCATATCGTGCGCGTGCTGGCAAAGCGCGGCTACCGCATCCGCGTTGCCGTCCGCCGCCCTGACCTCGCCGGCTTCCTGCAACCGCTTGGCAATGTCGGACAGATATCCTTCGTCCAGGCAAATCTGCGCTACCGCAACTCGGTCGACCGCGCCGTCGAAGGCGCCGATTACGTCGTCAACTGTGTCGGCATCCTGCACGAGACCGGCCGCAATTCCTTCGAAGCGGTCCAGGAATTCGGTGCGCGTGCTGTCGCCGAGGCGGCTCGCGGCGTCGGCGCCAAGCTGATCCATATCTCGGCGATCGGCGCTCACGCCCATTCCGATTCCGGATACGCCCGCACCAAGGGTCGCGCCGAGGCAGCGATCCACGCGATCAAACCGGATGCCATCATCTTCCGCCCGTCGGTCGTTTTCGGGCCCGAGGACGGCTTCTTCAACAAGTTTGCCGACATGGCGCGCATCTCGCCCTTCCTGCCGTTGATCGGTGGCGGCAAGACGAAGTTCCAGCCGGTCTATGTCGTCGACGTAGCCGAGGCCGTAGCCAAAGCCGTCGAGAACAAGGTGACCGCAGGCGAAGTCTACGAGCTTGGCGGACCCGAAGTGCTGACGTTCCGCGAATGTCTCGAGATCATGCTGAAGGCAACTTGGCGCAAGAATCGCCTGGTCTCGCTTCCTTTCGGCATTGCCTCCCTGATCGGCAGTGTTGCCTCGCTCGTTCCATTCATCACACCGCCGATCACCGCAGATCAGGTACGGCTTCTAAAGAAGAACAACATCGTCTCCAAGGAAGCGGAAGCCGAGGGCCGCACCTTGAAGGGCATCGGCATCACTCCAACTCTGGTGAGCTCGGTGATCGGCTCGTACCTCGTGCAGTATCGTCCGCACGGCCAATACACTGGATCAGGCAAGGCCGCCTAAAGGCCAGCTGTCTATCTTGTAATCAGTAGTGCTGCTCGTGACCTCGCGGGCGGCATTTTTCTTGGAAGAGTCTTCCGGAATCGCGCAAGTTGTGGATGCTTTTTTTCTCTATGTCCGGCAGGCATTCGTTGCATAAAAGCCGCACGAAAAAATTAGCGGAATTAACACCAAATTTAGCAGGAAGATTTATTGCTATTTGTCATTTCACTGACTACACACCCCGCGCGTCTCCCAATGGACTCAGCGCCTTGACGGGGCGCCAACGACTTTTGAAAGGCTTTTTTCGATGGGTAGGTCAATCGCGCTCCTGTTTGCGTGTGCGGCGCTGGTGATTCTGGCAGGCTCCTTCATTGCACCCGGTTCGGTTGCAGCGGTGAAGGGCGAGTGCTCGCCAGCCTACGGCGTTGATCCCTGCGAGACCGGCTCCATCAGCCGATAACAAGAAACCGGCGCTGTAGCGCCTGGTTTTTCTATCAGATACGGCAAGTTCGATCAGAAGCTGAAGCCCGCGCGCTTCATGGTGTTTGTTCGTTGCTTCAGCGCGCAATCCGCATCCGCGCCATCGGTGCGCGAATGCGGCAATCAAAAACCGTTTCAGGCAATCATCCCGGTCGCCGCCATAGCGAGCAAAATGCCGCCGAGAATCATGCGGTAGATCGCAAACGCCGTAAACCGGTTGCTCCTGATGTAGGACAGCAGCCATTTCACGGCGACGAATGCGACAATCGTCGAAACGACGAAGGCGATTCCGAGGCTTGTCCAGTCCTCGTTTGCTGCGCCACCATCCTTGAACGTCTTCACCAATTCGTAGGCACTTGCGGCATACATTGTGGGGATGCCGACCAGAAAGGCGAATTCGGTTGCGGCTGCACGATTGCCGGTGCCTGCCAACATGGCAACGAAGATTGTTGCGCCGGAGCGTGACGTTCCCGGGAAGACGCCGGCGACCACCTGGGCAATGCCGACCAAGATGGCAACGAGCCAGGTTATCTCCTTGTGGGGCGGTCGGCGGGCGGCCGCCCATTCAGCAAAGATCATCCAGACACCGCCAATGATCAGCGCCCAGGCGATCGGCGTCGCATTCTCAGGCAGCTGAAATCCGAGCTTCTTCACGATCAGTCCGAGGATCGACGTGATGAGAAATGCGACAATCAGCTTAGCGGCGTAAGAGCGGTTGCGCGGATCACGCCAACCCAGAACGAGATCCAGAAGACGACGCCAATAAATGATGGTGACGGCGAGGATCGCACCTGCCTGAATGACGATGTTGAACATGTCCGATCGATGGCCAAGCCATTGCTCAGCAATGATAAGATGACCGGTGCTCGAGATCGGCAGAAACTCGGTAATTCCCTCGATTATGCCTAGAATTATAGAGTTCACATAGTCCATAAATTCTCTCCGTGGAGTTTGGTCGAGCTTGCGGTGGGGTTATGGCGTCTGGAAGTGACGAAGGCAGGGCGAGAAAGCAAAAATCGGTTTTCGGGCACGTACACTTCCCTTGTCCAGGCGGTCGGCAGCCCGACTCGCTTGTATTGGAAGGGCCAAGCTCCTATAGCTTCAACGAATGAGTCATGACTAGGGCGCTATAATCATCGCGCACCTGCAACGTGCCACACCCCTCAAAAAATCCGAGAATCGATGCCCACGCTCTATCATCACCCTATGTCATCCGCATCACGCTTCGTCCGGCTGATCCTGACGGAGTACGGCTATCAGGCGGACCTGATCGAGGAACAGACATGGGAGAAGCGCCGGGATTTCCTCGCGCTGAATCCAGCCGGAACATTGCCGGTTTATGTCGACGACAGCATGCGGGCGCTGTGCGGCGCCGCTGTGATCTCCGAATATCTCGACGAGACGCATGGCGTGCTCAAGCGTGACCGCCGGCTGCTGGCCGAAGATCCATTCCAGCGCGCCGAAATTCGCCGGCTGACGGAATGGTTCATGCAGAAGATGGAAACCGACGTGACCAAGCCGCTTGCCCGCGAGCGGGTCTATAAGCTGCAGATGACGGCAGACCAGGGCGGCGGCGCGCCTGACTCGAAGATCCTTCGCACGGCGCGGGCGAATATCCGCCAGCACATGAAATACCTGACATGGCTCGCAGGCTCGCGCCAGTGGCTGGCGGGTGACCGCATGAGCTATGCCGATCTGGCTGCTGCCTCCGCCGTTTCCATTCTCGATTATCTCGGTGAAATCGACTGGTCGGAAGCCCCTCTTGTGAAAGAGTGGTATCAGCGCCTGAAGTCGCGTCCATCCTTCCGACCGTTGCTCACTGAGCGCGTGCGGGGCCTGACGCCGGTGTCGCACTACGCCGATCTGGACTTCTGACGAGGGGCCTTCGATGGCATGGAAAACAAGGAACAGAAGCGCCGCGACACTCTCACCGCCTTCGTTCGCTCGGAGGCAAAGGCGTTGGGATTCGACTTCTGTCGCATCACGCAGCCGGACGCCATACCGGAGGCCAAGGAGCGGCTTGGCGAATTCATCGACGCGGGGCGGCATGGCACGATGGAGTGGATGGCGGAAACCCGCGACAGGCGCGGCGATCCGCGCACGCTCTGGAGCGATGTCCGGTCGATTGTCGTCTTCGGCCTCAATTATGGACCCGACGAAGATCCCCGCGAAGTTCTGACAAAGCCCGACAAGGCTGCGATCTCGGTCTATGCGCGCAATCGCGACTATCATGACGTCATCAAGGGGCGGTTGAAGGAGATTGCGACGCGTTTTGCAGCGCGCGCCGGGGCGGATGTAAAGGTCTTCGTCGACACCGCTCCGGTGATGGAGAAGCCGCTGGCTGCCGCGGCCGGCCTCGGCTGGCAGGGCAAACACACCAACCTCGTCAGCCGTGAGCTCGGTTCTTGGCTTTTCCTCGGCTCAATGTTCACGACCGCGGATTTGAACATCGACACCCCGGAAGTCGACCACTGCGGCTCCTGCCACGCCTGTCTCGACATCTGCCCGACCAATGCCTTTCCCGGTCCTTACCAGATCGACGCGCGGCGCTGCATCTCCTACCTGACCATCGAGCACAAGGGACCGATCGATCCGGCGTTGCGCCCGCTGATCGGCAATCGGATCTATGGCTGCGACGATTGCCTTGCCGCCTGCCCATGGAACAAATTTGCCCACGAGGCGTCCGAGATGAAGCTACAGGCCCGCGAGGACCTCAAGGAACCGACGATCGAGTTCCTGCTCAGCCTTGACGACGCCGCCTTCCGCACGTTCTTCAGCGGTTCGCCGGTCAAGCGTATCGGCCGCGATCGATTCATCCGGAATGTGCTCATCGCCGCCGGCAATTCGGGCGACCGCCGATTTGTCGAGCGATGTCGGGAACTGACACGGGACCCCTCGCCCGTCGTGCGTGGCATGGCGGTTTGGGCGCTTTCGCGCCTTCTTGAGGCTGGAGAATTTTTTGCCTTTGCGGCACAAAGGCCGGATGAGTCGGACAGCGATGTCTTGAACGAGTGGCGGCTAGCGGGAGCTGTGTGATGGATGTGATGATTTTCGGCTGCGGCTATTCGGGCAAGGCAATCGGCAAGGCCTTCATTGCTGATGGAGTGCGCGTATCCGGGACCACACGGGCGGACGACAAAGCAGCTGCCCTGCGCGGCCAGGACATTAACGCGTTCCTTTTCGACGGCGAAACCCTGGGGAACGACTTGCGCGCTGCAATGCGGGATACGACGCATCTCGTGCAATCCATTGCACCGCGGGAAAATGGTGACCCGCTGATCAGGCTGGCGGGCGATCGCTTGCGGGAGATGATGCCGGAGCTCCAGTGGATCGGCTACCTCTCGACGGTCGGCGTCTATGGCGATCACAAGGGCAATTGGGTCACCGAAGACACGCCATGCACACCGGTTTCCGGGCGGTCAAAGGAGAGGCTGGAAGCGGAAGATGGCTGGATGGCCTTCGGCGCCGAGGCCGATATACCGGCAGCCGTTCTCCGCCTCTCGGGCATCTATGGCCCGGGCCGCAATGCCTTCTGCAATCTGGAACGTGGCAGCGCGCGACGGCTGATCAAGAAGGATCAGGTTTTCAACCGGATCCGCGTGGAGGATATCGGCGCGGCGACGCGGTTTCTCGCCGAGCGCGGGCTCGGCGGCATTTATAATGTGACGGACGATCTGCCCGGCCCGCCGCAGGACGTCATTGTCGAGGCTGCACGCCTGATGGGCGTCGAGCCCCCGCCGGAGCAGCCTTTCGAGACGGCTGAACTCACGCCGATGGCGCGGTCCTTCTACGGCGAGAACAAGCGGGTCTCGAACGCCAAGCTGAAGGCCGCTGGCTTCACGTTTTCCTTCCCAACCTATCCCGCCTCGCTCGCGCAGCTGATGCAGAGCAACACTTGGCGCGATTAGCGGCACCGCCTCAGGCCGAGACCCCGAGAGCCGGTTCGGTCTTTACCCTTGCGAGCGGCGGGAACGCCAGTGCGATCGCTGCCGCGCCCAGCCCGACCAGCGCGGATCCAATGAAGAGCCACGAGTAGCTGTGGAACGTGTCGAAGATCCAGCCGCCGATCAGAGGCCCGAATGCCATGCCGAGGCTGGACAGCATTGTGGCTGCGCCGAACACAGTACCGATGATACGCGGCCCGAAATATTCCCGCGCAAGCACGGCATAAAGCGGCATCACGCCGCCATAGGCACTGCCGAAGATAATCGCGAGAACATAGAATTCGCCGAGCCGGCTGACGAAGAGATAGGTTGCCAGCGCGATCGCCTGGACGAGCAGGCCGGTAACGAGGACGGGCTTCACCCCGATCCTGTCGGCAAGCCCACCATAGAGAAGCCGGCCGCCGAGCCCCGCAAGCCCCTCGACGCTGTAGATGCTGACGGCAGCCATCGGTGCGATGCCGCAGATCGTGGCGTAGCTGACCATGTGGAAGATCGGGCCGGAATGCGCGGCGCAGCAGGCAGAGAACGTCAGGCCGAGCACAATGAATTGCGGTGAGCGCAACACCCGCGAGAGTTTGGGTCGCTCACCGTCCGATATAGTGGCGGCGGCACCGTCGCTCGCTTCAGCCGGCGGACGCCGGACGAGCAAGGCTGCGGGTATCAGCAGCACCCAGGCCGTGATGCCGATCAACAGCATTGCGGTGCGCCAATCATAAGCAGAGATAAGCAGGCGCGCGAAGGGCGAGATCGTCATCGGCGCGACACCCATGCCGGCAGAAACCAATGAGACGGCAAGGCTGCGGTTCTCCTCGAACCAACCTGTCGTCGTGGCGATCATCGGTGCAAAGAAGGTGCTGGCCGCAAGTCCGACCAGAATGCCGTAGGTCAGCTGAAATTGCAGAAGGGACTCCGCGCGGCTTGCCAATACGAGTGCCAGCCCAAGCGCGCCTGCGCCGATGAGAACGACAATGCGCGGACCGAAGCGATCGCTTGCGGCGCCCCAGAGAAAGCCGCCAATCCCCATAACAATGAAATTGAGCGTCATCGCAGTCGCGATGCCCGCGTGTGACCAGCCGGTCTCGATGGCGATCGGCTCCTGGAAGATCGCCAGTGAGAACATCGCGCCGAGCGCAACGCAGGTCATCAATGCCCCGGCCGCGACAATAATCCAACTGTAGGGTATGCTCATAACTTCCGCAGCCTCCCTGCCCAAGTTGACGAGGCGCGCACCGCTTGCGCGCTTGCAAGCTAAGACGTTCGCACAGCCGCACTTTCGACAACGCCGTCGTGCTATTTGTGCGATACCTCGGCAAACTCCCCTGCCAGCTTGATATCATGAGTTACCAACGCTGCGGGAGCGGGCTGCAGATTTTACTTCCTGTGGTTGTCCAAGGCAGCCATCAGCAGTTCAGTCAATGGGTAGAAAATTCCTACTTCGCCGACACAGCGCGCACAATCCAGCGCCGGTTTATGGTTAACGGCCCCTGAATTTGCTCAAATGAGGCATTAATTATGGCGCTCACGCAAAATTATTTTCGTTAATTTTGTGATCGTGGGTTGCGTGGATTTGAGCTTGCAAAAAACGTTCTAATTTTACTTGATTTCATTATCTTTTTTCCCATCTCCTTGATTTTTAGCGGCTCCATGTCGCGCATCTTGCCATCACAAATATTACGCTTTGTAATATTCCGTGATAATTGGGGGCACTTTTTCGCCACACTTGGCCGGATTCAACCCTCCCACCGCCCACAAGGCGCGAGTTCAACAGTTGAGGGACAATCCGTTTTGAAGAAAATTTGCCGTTCTGTTATCGCAGCAGCAACTATTGCAGCCTGTTCTACCATCCTTCCCGTTGAAGGATTTGCTGCAAATGGTTGCGGTGGCGCTTCATGGTACGCACTTCGCTCCAAAACCGCTTCCGGGGAACGTATGAACCCGACCATCAATACTGCAGCGCATCGTTCACTGGCATTTGGTACGAAGCTGAAAGTTACCAACCGCAGAAACGGACGCAGTGTCGTCGTCCGCGTCAACGATCGTGGCCCATTCATTCGTGGCCGCGTCCTCGATCTCTCCCGCGCCGCCGCCCAGAACATTGGTATGGTCAGCAGCGGCACCGCGAAGGTCTGCTACGAGGTCATAGGCTAAAGCATCTGTCGGCCCGAAGGGGTCCGCTTGCTCTTGCCGCCAATCGCGAGTACGACGCGATTGAAGACTTGTGTACAATCTGCTGCGTCTGTTGCGCTTCCTGCAGATTGTTCACAAGCCCGGTATTTTGACCCGAGGCGACTAGGAGCTGTGTGAATGCGTTTGGGCGGACGGCTCGAAGGGGCGATTTCGGTTCTTGCAGATATCGATGCCCGCAGACGGCCTGTAGCCGATGCATTGAAGGACTGGGGCCTCGCTCATCGCTTCGCCGGATCCGGCGATCGCGCGGCGATCGGCAATATTGTCTATGATGCGCTTCGTATGCGCCTCTCCCACGCGTGGCTGATGGACGACGATAGCGCATCCGCCATCGCCCACGCCGTCATGTTCCGGCAGTGGGGCTTCACGCCGGAAAGCCTTGCCGCGGAACTCACGGACGACAAGTTCGCGCCAAGCCCGCTTTCCGAAGCGCAGCTCTCCGCCTTCAACAGCCGCCGGCTGGCCGACGCCCCGGCTCATGTTCAGGGCGATATTCCCGAATGGGTGCAGTCCTCCTTGGAACGTGCCTTCGGCGATCAGTGGCTCGCCGAAGCGCAGGCCCTTGCCGGGCGTCCCACGCTCGATTTGCGCGCCAACATCCTGAAAGCCACCCGCGACAAGACGGTCAAGGCGCTCGAAAGAGCCGGCGCACAAGGGGCCGCGATCGCGCGGTACGGTATCCGGATTCCCGCCGGCGAAGGAGCCTCACGGCTTCCAAACGTGACAGCCGAGCTTTCGTTCCAGAAAGGCTGGTTCGAAGTACAGGACGAGGGATCGCAGATCGTTGCCGATCTCGTGCTTCCCAAAGACGGCGAACAGGTTCTCGATTACTGCGCGGGCGGCGGCGGCAAGACGCTCGCTATGTCGGCAGCCATGCACAACAAGGGCCAGGTCCACGCCTACGATGCGGATCGCAAGCGGCTCGCTCCGATCATCGAGCGGTTGAAGCGTGCTGGAACCCGCAATGTCCAAGTGCATGATGACGCCAAGGCCTTGAAGAGCCTCAGCGATCGCTGCGACAAGGTGCTCGTCGATGCGCCATGCACGGGAACCGGCACATGGCGGCGGCGGCCTGACACCAAATGGCGGCTGACCGCCAAGAACCTCGATGAGCGCACGGCCCAGCAGCAAGATGCACTCAAGCAGGCCAGCGCCTTTGTCCGCCCGGGCGGCGAGCTGATCTATGTGACCTGCTCGGTGCTGCCGCAGGAAAACGAGGAACAGGTCCGGCGATTCACCACCGAGAACGGCGACTACGAAATCGTCAGTGCCCTGCCTGCCTGGGATGGACTATTCGGAAAGGACAGTCCACGTCCCCGCTCGTCCGACGGCAGGACCATCACCCTGACGCCCGCCTCCACCGATACGGACGGTTTCTTCTTCTGCCGCATGCAGAGGAAAGGCTGAGCATTCACTCGGCGCCCCCAGCAACGGCGGCGAATATACTTCAAATCATTCCAAACTAGAGTGTTTGACACCAGTTTGCTTTTGGGCGAAGAGATTTTTCGTCGGACCTCAGACGGAACGTCCGCACAGGAGAGGATCATGAAACTCAACAAGAATTTTTGCGCAGCTGTGGCGCTGGCGGTGGCGGTGGCCCCAACCGCTCTGCTCGCCATTCCCGCCTACGCGGCACCGGATGCTGCTGCAGTCGTCAGGCATTACGCCGAAGTTGCGCATGCCAAGTACGAAGACTCGCTGACCACGGCGAAAGCTCTCGACGCGGCAATCGACGCCCTGCTCAAGAACCCGACCGATGAAACGTTGAAGACTGCCCGCGCCGCCTGGATCAAGGCTCGCGTCCCTTACCAGCAGACGGAAGTATACCGCTTCGGCAACCCGATCGTCGACGACTGGGAAGGCAAGGTCAACGCCTGGCCGCTGGACGAAGGCTTGATCGACTATGTCGACCCGTCCTACGGCACCGAGAGCGACGAGAACTCGCTCTATGTGGCCAACGTCATTGCCAACAAGACGATCAAGATCGACGGCAAGGACGTTGACGCGTCCAAGCTGACGCCTGAGTTCCTGTCTGGCACGCTGGCAGAAGCCGGCGGCGTCGAAGCCAATGTCGCAACGGGCTACCACGCGATCGAATTCCTGCTCTGGGGCCAGGACCTCAACGGCACGGGTCCAGGTGCTGGCAACCGCCCTGCGACCGATTATGACCTCAAGAATTGCACACACGGCAATTGCGATCGCCGCGCAGAGTATCTGAAGTCCGCCTCCACGCTGCTCGTTTCCGACCTTCAGGAAATGACCAACAACTGGGCTTCGGATGGCGAAGCCACCAAGCATGTCGAAGCAGACCCGAAGGCCGGCCTCGTTGCTATCCTGACCGGCATGGGCTCGCTCTCCTATGGCGAGCTGGCCGGCGAGCGCATGAAGCTCGGCCTGCTGCTGCACGATCCGGAAGAAGAGCACGATTGCTTCTCCGACAACACCTACAACTCGCACCTCAACGACGCGATCGGCATCGCCGCCGCTTACACCGGCGATTACACCCGCGTCGACGGCACGAAGATAAAGGGTCCGTCGCTGCATGATCTCGTCGCAGCCAGGGACAACAAGCTCGACAAGGACATGCAGGCGAAGCTGAAGAAGACGCTCGATGCGATGCAGGTCATGGCGAAGCGCGGTCAGAATGTCGAGAAGTACGACCAGATGATCGGCGAAGGCAACAAGAAGGGCAACGCCGTCGTTCAGGCTGCCATCGACGGTCTCGTCGACCAGACCAAGTCCGTGCAGCGCGTTATTGCCGCACTCGATCTCGGCACGGTGAAGCTTGAAGGTTCCGACAGCTTGGATAATCCTAACGCCGTCTTCCAATAAGAAAAAAGGCGGGCCGCTTCGTCTGGCGGAGCGGCCCGAACCCCCGAAATGCCTCCCAGACCGGCCCCTCGTCTTCTCAGTAGCGCAGTGTTCTGCGCCGCGATTGCCGGATTTTCCGTCGCCCTGGCGTCCGATTTCGATCTCCCGACAAAGCGAACCGATCTTTCCGACGCAGATATGAAACGCGTCGCCGATGTGACGCGACCGACCACCGATTTTTCCAAGGTCGAGCAATACGAGGCGATGCAGGCCGGCGGCGCCACCTCCATCGATCCGGTCGCAGAGGATTCCTTTTCGCATATTTCCGCGACGATCCCCTTTGAGAAAGAGCAGCCGTTCCGTCTTGGAAATGCCCTCTTCAAGAAGCTCTGGGTTTCCGCCCCCTCCTCGACGCAGGCCTCGGATGGCCTGGGGCCGCTCTTCAACGCCCGCTCCTGTATGAGTTGCCATTTGAATGACGGCCGCGGAAGGCCCCCGGAAGGCGGCGTCAGCGCCACCTCGATGTTTCTGCGCCTATCGCGCCCGGCGATAACGCCGGAGGAGCAACGCGCAATCGCCACCGCCGAGAACGTCAACTTCCCCGACCCTGTCTATGGCCACCAGTTGCAGGATCTTGCAGTTCCGGGTCTTCCCTCCGAGGGAAAGATGGCGATCCGCTACACCGAGGAGCCTGTGACGCTTGGCGACGGCGAAACGGCCTCGCTGCGCCGTCCGACCTATGCGGTGATCAACCTTGGCTACGGGCCACTCGACCCCGCGACAACGATCTCGCCGCGCGTCGCGCCCGCAATGATCGGGCTCGGCCTGATCGAGGCCATTCCCGAGGCGGACATCCTAGCCCACGCCGATCCGGACGATGCGAACGGCAACGGCATCCATGGCAAGGCGGCGATCGTGCGTGATCACCGCACCGGTAAGATCGCGCTCGGTCGCTTCGGCTGGAAGGCCCAGAATGCAAGCGTGCGTGATCAGAGCGCCGATGCTTTTTCCAACGACATTGGCATTTCGAACTCCGACCGGCCCGACCCACACGGCGACTGCACAAAAGCCGAAGCAGAGTGCCAGAAGATGCCGACAGGCGTGCAGAAGCGCCTAGGCAAGGAGGAGGCCCCCGGCCCGATCCTCGACCTCGTCACCTTCTATTCCGCCAACCTGGCCGTCCCTGCGCGGCGAAAGGCGAGCTTTCCGGCAACCCTGCGGGGCAAGAAGATCTTCTACCAAAGCGGCTGCATCTCCTGCCACGTGCCGAAGTTCGTCACGAGCCGCGACAGCGCCGACAAGGCCCAATCCTTCCAGCTGATCTGGCCTTATTCCGACTTGCTGCTGCATGACATGGGCGACGGTCTCGCGGACGGACAACAAGTCGGAAGCGCCAACGGTCGTGAATGGCGCACGCCGCCACTATGGGGTATAGGTCTGACACAGACTGTCAGCGGGCACAGCTTTTTCCTCCACGACGGACGCGCCAGAAATCTCACCGAAGCGATTCTCTGGCATGGCGGCGAGGCGCAAAAGGCGCGTGACGCTTTCGCATCCCTGCCGAAGGATGACCGGCAGGCACTGATTACATTCCTGGAGTCCCTTTGATGCGCCTTTGGCAACCCCTTGTTCTCTCCCTTGCCCTTGCTTCCTCCGCTGCCGCCCAGACCACTGCACCGCAAGCCGGCCTGAACGAGGAGGCGGTATCGGCCGTGATGCAGCGGGCAGTCGACGACGTGATCCGCCCTGGCTACCGCAATGCCCAGCAATCGGCAGCGCGCCTGACAACGGCAATGAAGGACCTCTGTGATGACGCGACCCAGCAGACACTCGACAAGGCGAAATCGGCCTTCGACGACACGATCCGTTATTGGTCGGTCATAGAGATTGTCCAGACCGGGCCGGTTATCCAGGACAATCTCTTCGAGCACATCCTGTTTTATCCCGATCGCAAGGGCGTCGGCCTGAAACAGGTTCAGGCTCTGATCGCCAAGGCCGACCCCAAAGATGCGACAGTCGACGCAATCGCCGGCAAGAGCGTGGCGCTGCAGGGACTGACGGCGCTTGAGTACGTGCTCTACGGCACCGGCTCCGAAGACCTGACCAAGCAGAAGAACAGCTTCCGATGCCTCTACGGCGCTGCAATTGCCGGCAACGTCCAGCGCGAGGCCGGCGAAGTCGTCGCGGCCTGGGAAAAGCCCGATGGCGTGCAGGCGAGCTGGAAGCATCCGGGCCCGCAAAGCGCAGACTTCATGGACAACAAGGAAGCGGTGACCGCGCTGCTCGGGATTCTCGTTCATGGCGCGGAGACCGTCCGCGACCAGCGGCTCGAGCAGTTCTACAAGGGCAAGGACACCACACCACGTCCGCGCATGGCGATCTACTGGCGCTCCCACAACACGTGGAAGTCGATGACGGCCAACCTCGAAGGATTGCGCACGCTCTGGCAAAAGGCCGGCATGGCCGAACTTCTGCCTGCGGACAAGAAGCCCATCGCCGATGCGATCGATGCCAGCTTCAAGTCGCTGCTGGAGACCGTGCCGAAGCTCAACCCGGATATCGAAGTTGCGACAAGCGCCGAGCAGAAAGCAAAGCTCGATGCCCTTCTCGTCAGTACGCGCGAACTGATCACCAAAATCAGCGATGATTACGGCGTAGCGATCGGCCTGTCAGCCGGCTTCTCCTTCTCGGACGGCGATTGAGGGCCATGTGGAATAGCTCGGCGATCGACCGGCGCAGTTTCGTCAAAGCCGCCGGACTGACATTGCTGGCCGCGCTCCAGCCGCGTGCGCTCATGGCGCTGGAGCGCGCGGATGCTGTCTATGCATCTGGTATGCGAACGGCAAACGGATCCTACGCCGTTGCCACCGTTTCGGAGCGCGGTGAAATCATCGATCAAGTCGCGCTTCCGGCGCGAGCGCATGGCATGGCCTTCAGCCAAATGACGGGAAAGACTGTCGCGTTTGCCCGCCGCCCCGGCACCTACGCGATGATCTTCGATTCTCGCAGCAAGAAAGAGCCGATCATCATCACGACTGCCGAGGGTCGCCACTTCTATGGCCATGGCGCCTTTTCACCGGATGGCCGGCTTCTCTATGCCAGCGAAAACGCCTTCGACACCAACCGTGGCGTGATCGGCCTTTACGACGCGACGAGCCGTTTTGAGCGTGTCGGCGAGTTCGAGACCTACGGCGTCGGTCCGCATGACATGACCGTGTCTGACGACGGGCGCATGCTGATCGTGGCCAATGGCGGGATCGAAACGCATCCGGACTTCGGCCGCACGAAGCTCAACCTATCCAGCATGCAACCGTCGCTGACGCTGATAGACGCGGCAACGGGAACGCTGATCGAAAAACGCTCCTTGCCATCGCAGTGGGCGCAACTCTCTACACGGCACGTCGATGTCGACGACAGCGGCCGCGTCTGGTTTGCCTGCCAATACGAGGGCCATCGCAACGACCTGCCGCCCCTCGTCGGCTCGTTTGCGAAAGGCGAGGATCTGCGCTTTGTCGATCTTCCGGAAGAGACCACACGCCGGCTCGCAAACTATGTCGGCGCCATCGCAATCAATCGGATGGAAGGGCTGGTCGGCGTCACCTCCCCCAAGGGCGGTGCTTCCGTGACGATCGATGCGAAGAGCGGTCGGGTGCTCCATGAGGAGTTCGTGCCGGACGCGGCAGGCATTGCCGCTGCCAGGAGCGGTTTTGCCGTGTCGTCCTATGAAGGCGGGTTTCTATCAACGCAGAGCGACGTCGCCTGGGACCAGCATATCGTACGCATTGCGACCATCTGAATTGTGCGCAAAAGATCGCTAGCGATCTGGTTCACGGATATGAGCCGCCCTATGTCAGGCGAATGAGCAGGACCCTGACCTACGTCGTCTTCGTCGCAATCGCGCTGGGTGGAGGCGTGGTTATCGGCGCCAGCAATCCGCCCGGGGAATGGTATCAATCTCTCGTCAAGCCGGCGTTCAATCCACCTGATTGGATTTTCGGGCCCGTCTGGTTCGTTCTCTACGCGCTGGTCGGCATTGCCGGGGCGCGGACGTGGCTGCGAGGACACCTCTCCATCGGCATGCTCCTCTGGGCCTGGCAAATGGTGCTGAATTTTCTCTGGTCGCCATCCTTCTTCGGCCTGCGGATGCCATCGGCTGCGTTGGTCGTGATCGTTTTGCTACTGGCGCTGATCCTTGCCTTTGTCGTCAACCGCTGGAAATCGGACCGAATTTCGGCGCTGCTCTTCATTCCCTATGCCGTCTGGGTGAGCTTCGAGGCGCTGCTCAATGCCTCGATCGTCTATTTGAACTAGCAATTTGCCCGCCCCCGCGACTCGGGCGAACAGCTATCGATCCGCGAGAAAGTCGAGCAATCGCCGTTGAAGAACAGCTGCCGCGGCTGGATCATAGGCCGCGAGCAACCGGTCGGAAAAAAGGTGCTCGTCGCCCGGATAGAGGAAAAGCCTGACGTCAGCCGACTCGCCGGCCAGCGCCTTCGCCGCCTCGATATCACCGTCTCCCACGAAGAACGGGTCGGCGTCCATTGCATGGATCTGCGCGGGCAGGGCTTTCGGCCAAGCCGAACCGAATTCCGAACGCGGCAAGCAGGCGTGAAGGAAGATCGCGCCCCGCGCGCCGGGACGCGTCTGAGCCAGATACTGCGCCGGGAGAACACCGAGGGAGAGACCGACATAGACGAGCTCACTCGCAAGCCCATCCACGGCGCGGGCTCCGCGTTGGATAATCTCGCCGAAGCCGATCTCCCGAGCATGCTGCACACCCTGCTCCAAGGTGTCGAACGTCCGGCCGGCAAATAGGTCGGGCGTATGAACGACGTGTCCACCGGCTCGCAGGTCTGCAGCAAAAGCGATGACGCCCTGCGTCAATCCAAGCGCGTGGTGAAATAGCACAACGTCTACCATGGCGGACCTCCCGATTGCTTCACGCGGGCGGAACCGGCAGCATCTCAACCGGCGCGGGCGACCCAGTCGTGCCAGTCATCCTCGCTGCCGTGGAACACGTTCAGGTCGATCCGGCCGTCGACACCGTGCGAGATGCCGGAGCCCGAATACTGCCAGAATACCCACCGGCGTCCGGGATAAACCTTGGAGGGGTGTGCCGCAACCGAACGCAGCCAGAAAGGATAGTTCAGAAACGCGCCCTTCAGGTTGTCACGGTAGAAGTCCGGCGCCGTATAGATGATTGGCCGCTGGCCGTAGTGCCGCTCAAGCTTGTCCATGAAGACCTGCATCTTCTCGCGAACCTTCTCGGGCGAGACGCGCCGCTTGCAGCTCGACTCGCCGTTCCATTCGACGTCGATAACCGGTGGCAAGGCTCCGGCTTCCCTCGGAACGTTGCGGATGAACCAGTCCGCCTGTTCGCCTGCCGTGCGGCACCAATAGAAGAAGTGATAGGCGCCGCGCTTCATTCCGGCCTGCTTGGCGTCCCGCCAGTTCTTTCGGAACATCGGATCAAGATGATCGCCGCCATCAGTCGCCTTGATGTAGACGAAGTTCGCGCCCTGCGTCCTCAGCTTCTGCCAGTCGATGTCACCCTGCCATCGCGAAACGTCGACGCCATGAACGGCGAGTTTTCGCGGCGACGACGAGCCGAAGTTGATGGGTTTGACGTCACGGAAACGGTGATTGTAGATTCGCGAACGTGTCCGTGGCGCCTCGTCGGTTTCGGGTGCTGCGGGCGCCAATACGGCCGGCGCCACTGTTTCAACCGGCCTTTCCGAAGGCATGGGCGCAGCGGCCACGCCTGCCTGCGGCATGAAGGCTTGCGGCTGGGGGATCGGGCCGGCCCAAGCCAATTCCTCCTGTCGCGGCGCGGCTGGCGCTGGTGTCTCCGCGACATCAGCCGACGGCACCGCCGTTGCCGGCACGGGAGCGCCTGGGCGCGTGACCGAGTTGGTCGTCTCACGCGATGGCGCTCCTGCAACGAGGCTGTCCGGTCCCAAACTGGACGTGCAGCCCGACAAAGCAAGGCAAGCAAGGAAGAAAGCTGACGCAGCCGATAGACGCATAAGAACCCGCACGCAAAACAACTGTCGACGGCAGATTCGCTGCCACCGGGGAACCACTGAGAAGCAATGGCTAACGGAGATTTACCAAAAAAGACTGAATCCAATCTTTACGTCCGGCGCTGGCACGCGCGGTCAAACGGTAGGCGGCAGCACATCGCGCGGGAGCGCTCCGCCAACTGATTTCCGGGAACCGCTTGTCTGACGCGGCGCACCATGCCACTTTCGCGCTCGCAAGAAAGGCGAAACGATGACTGACGACGACAGTGGCGATTTCCACGAGCGGATCCGGAAAAACTTTGCGCGCCAGGCGGCGATGCACACGATCGGCGCCGAATTGACGCGCGTCGAGCGGGCAATGGTGGAGATTGAGCTGCCATTCGACGTCAAGCTCACTCAGCAGCACGGGATCCTGCATGCCGGCGTGATCTCAGCTGCCCTCGATTCTGCCTGCGGTTTTGCCGCCTACAGTGTCATCGATGCCGAGGCATCCATTCTGACGATCGAATTCAAGGTCAATCTGCTGTCGCCGGGGCGTGGTGATCGCTTCCTCTTTCGGGGCGAGATCACCAAGCCGGGATCGAACATCATCGTTGCGGACGGGCGCGGCTACGCGATCGGCGACGGACCGGCAAAGCTGATCGCTTCCATGACAAGCACCATGATGATCATCCGTGGCAGAGAGGGCATTTCGGGATGAAGTTTGAGCTGAAATCGGTCGCCGGCAAGTCCATTCTCTTCGTGATGGCGGCCGAGGCCGAGTATGGTCCTTTCCTGCGCTCTCGCTTCGAGCCGCTGATGACAGGGGTCGGTCCGGTCGAGGCGGCCATCGTGCTCACCCGGGCGCTCGCGCAATTGGAGCAGACCGACGAGTTGCCGCAGCTGGTCGTGTCGCTCGGTTCGGCCGGGTCGGCAAAGCTCGAACAGACCGAGGTCTATCAGGCAACCTCCGTTTCCTATCGCGACATGGACGCATCGCCGCTCGGCTTCGAGAAGGGGCGCACGCCGTTTCTCGACTTGCCCGCCATCGTCGATCTGCCACTCAGAATTCCAGGCATTCCCGAGGCGAGCCTCTCAACCGGCGGTAATGTCGTGTCGGGACAGGCCTATAACGGTATCGCCGCAGACATGGTCGATATGGAGACCTTCGCAATCTTGCGCGCTTGCCAGGCGTACCAGCTGCCGCTGATCGGCCTGCGCGGGATTTCCGACGGCGTGGAAGAGCTGCAGCATATTTCCGGCTGGACGGAATACCTGCATGTCGTCGACCGCAAGCTGTCTTATGCCGTCGACAGCCTGTTTACGGCGCTGGAGGACGGCGTATTCTGGTTCTAGAGCCTGCAAAACAGGGACAATCAGGACAATAAAATCCTCCAGCGAAGGATTTCGCGCATTGCAAGACCGGGTGCTTTTCATTAAAGGCTCGCCATGACCCAGACAGCACACCCAGACAGCGTTCTCATCGTCGATTTCGGCAGCCAGGTAACCCAGCTGATCGCACGCCGCGTGCGCGAAACTGGGGTCTACTGCGAGATCATTCCCTTCCAGTCCGCCGAAGAAGGCTTCAAGCGCCTGCAGCCGAAGGCCGTGATCCTGTCCGGCAGCCCGGCCTCGACGGTCGATGAAGGCTCGCCCCGTGCGCCTAATATCATCTTCGACAGCGGCCTGCCCGTTTTCGGCATCTGCTACGGCCAGCAGACGATGTGCATGCAGCTCGGCGGCAAGGTCGAGAGCGGCCACCACCGCGAATTCGGCCGCGCCTTCCTCGAGGTGGACGAAGACAGCGCCCTGTTCGAAGGCCTCTGGTCAAAGGGCTCGCGCCATCAGGTCTGGATGAGCCACGGCGACCGCGTCACGGCACTCCCCGAAGGCTTCGAAGTCGTCGCGACCTCGCCGAACGCGCCTTACGCCTTCATCGCCGATGAGAAGCGCAAATATTACGGCGTGCAGTTCCATCCCGAAGTCGTGCACACGCCTGACGGCGCCAAGCTGATTGCCAACTTCATTCACAACATCGCCGGCATCAAGGCAGACTGGTCGATGTCGGCCTATCGCCAGAAGGCGGTCGAAGCGATCCGCGAGCAGGTCGGCGACAAGCGCGTCCTCTGCGCGCTTTCGGGCGGCGTCGACAGTTCCGTTGCAGCACTTCTGATCCACGAAGCGATCGGCGATAAACTCACCTGCGTGCTCGTCGATCACGGCCTGATGCGCAAGGATGAGGCGGCCAACGTCGTCGCCATGTTCCGCGAACACTACAACCTGCACCTGGTTCACGTCGACGCTTCCGACAAGTTCATCGGCGAGCTCGAAGGCGTCAGCGATCCCGAGACGAAGCGCAAGATCATCGGCCGGCTGTTCATCGAGACCTTCGAGGAAGAGGCGAGGAAGCTCGGCGGCGCCGACTTCCTCGGCCAGGGCACGCTCTATCCCGATGTGATCGAAAGCGTTTCCTTCACCGGCGGACCGTCGGTGACGATCAAGTCGCACCACAATGTCGGCGGCCTGCCGGAGCGCATGAACATGCAGCTCGTCGAGCCGCTGCGCGAGCTCTTCAAAGACGAGGTGCGCGTGCTCGGCAAGGAGCTCGGCTTGCCCGACTCATTCATCGGCCGCCACCCCTTCCCCGGTCCGGGTCTCGCGATCCGCTGCCCGGGCGGCATCACCCGCGAAAAGCTGGAGATTCTCCGCGAAGCCGACGCCATCTATCTCGACGAAATCCGCAAGGCCGGTCTCTACGACGCCATCTGGCAGGCGTTTGCCGTGCTGCTGCCGGTCCAGACCGTCGGCGTCATGGGTGACGGGCGCACCTACGAATTCGTCTGCGCACTGCGCGCCGTCACCTCCGTCGACGGCATGACCGCCGATTTCTACCACTACGACATGGAGTTCCTCGGCCGCGCCGCAACCCGCATCATCAACGAGGTGCGTGGCATCAATCGTGTCGTCTACGACGTCACCTCGAAGCCGCCTGGCACGATCGAGTGGGAATGATTCAGGCCGATCCAATCGCCGCCGAATTTACGCTAGAGTACGACGTAACACTCTGAAAATAAAATAAATTTGTCCGATATCGATCAGTATCTATCGGTGGATGTAAGTTGGCTTCGTCGGTCCGCCTGACGAACCTCGGTCGTATCGCACATCCTCGAGATGCTGACGGCGATCGTCGCCGACGCCTGGCCGCTTCTCAACGCCCCTGACCAAGCCACGGTCGAAACCAAAGGCGCGGCGCTTCGCGAAAAGCTCGCTCGGTTTGAGGCCGTGTTGTCCGAGGAGCCGTACTTCGCGGCTGCGGACTTCACTATGGTCGATGTCGTCGCCCCCGGCGCCGAAAAGCCGCCGATCTTGTTTCCCGCCGCCCGTCGATTGCTCGCGCGTTGCCATGCAGGATGTACCGTCTCACCAGATGAGCGGAATCAGGCGGTAGCGCACGCGGCGCGCATAGTCGTCATAGCCCTCGAGACCCATGCGCAGCGCCTTCTCTTCGACGCCGATTCGGATGCCGAGCAAGAGGGCTAGCAAAGGCGCCGTAGCAAGTCCCCACCAGGAGCCGAGCACGAGCGACGTCCCAGCGATGTAGAAAAGCGCGCCGAAATACATCGGGTGGCGAACGATGGCATAAGGGCCTGTTGTGATGACCGCCTGCCCGCGGTCCCTTTGTATTTTCACGACCGGCGCCGCGAAGCTGTTCGTGCGCATGGTCCAGTATATGAACAAAATCGCCGCCAGGAGTAAGCCGCATCCTGCCCACTGCAGGGAAGGTGGCATTATCGACCAGTGCCAGCGCGCAGCATCCGCTGCCATGAGTCCCATCCCTCCAAACATGAGAAGCAGGATTGGGATGAGGACCAGCTTGTCCGCGAGCGGTTGGTCCCTTTGCACGGGCGGCTTCAGGCGCTCTTGAAGCAAGCCGGGATCGACGCGCGCCATGTGCAGCCCAAATACGACTGAGATGGTGATCATCACGCCCAGATAGAGCCACCCGCCGGTGTAGTCTATCGTTCCTGCAGCACCGAAGATGATCGCGCCCATGAGGCCGAACCAGACGATTGTCTGGGCAAGAAGATTCAGAGCGAGGCTCATTTCTTTCCCTCTCCCGGTCCATGCTATTGACTCGTCCGCATGGGACGTCGCCGCGAGATTTCGCCTCTCATCGCGGTCGGCGACGCAGCTTCCGGCGGCGCATGGCGCCTTCCATGGCGCGCCGCACATCACCCGATAGGATTCAGCCATCTCCTCGAGACGTGCGTTTCTACTTCCTGGGCGGAACGATTCCGGCTCCGGCCGCCAGCCGCTCGGCCACTGCGTCGAGTAGCCGGTTCTGTTGCCCGATCATGGCTTCGTAATCGTCGGCCACGGGCGTAAAGCGCGCTTTGTTCCACGCGCGCTGTGGCGACGCGCAAGCGCGTAGCCCTCCAACAATCGCGCTGCCAACCTTGCGCTGCTCTTGCTGATCCCAAGGTCCTCGGTGATCTGGTCGAGGCTGACGGGCTGGGGCAAAGACGCAGATGCCCGTAAAGCCGGGCGGCGATGGGCGGAACGTCCCAAGGTGCGAGCAGCCGAGCCACATCCTCTGCGAACCGCTGCCCGTCCTTGCGTGACTTGTTTGACAAATTCAGCATATACAAGCGAAGAGGCTGGCGGCAAGTGGCCGTCCGAGGAGGAGCCATACTTCCCTATCATGTCGCCGCAATCATGGTTATCGGGCTGCCGATGCTCTACGTTGCGGTGCGATACCGCGAGTACTGCAAATTCCTCGCCGGCGCGTTCTTTGTCAGCAGCGGCACGCAATTCTACTTCTACCTGGCGAAGATCCCGATCCCGCTGATGTGGGCCAATGCCGTCCAGTCGACTCAGCTTAGCGCCCTACGCGGCACGATCCACTGTGCTCTTTCTTGTCTGTCTGTATTTCGGGTGGTTCTTCCGCGCCAAGCACCGCACGGATTAGGGCGGCAGCGCGGAAGACGGTAGCGCGGCCTCGGTCGCATGGATTGCCTCTATCTGGTCGCTGCCGCGCATGTTTTCTGGCGCCGTTGGGATTCAGTGAATCCGGTCCTCTTGGACGCAACAGCGCTCTAACGGGCGCAGTCCGCGCGTCCTATTTTTTGGCCTTCCGGCGGGCGGCACCTGCCGGGCCGTCCAGCCAATCCTGATGACCGTTGATCATCGGATTCGGTTTCGTCTTCGCGAGATCTTCTGCCGGTTCCGCCTGGTGGCGGACGGCGACGGGCTCGCAATGTTTGAACCTCCAGTCAATCTCCCCGGCCTCAGCAAGCTCGCGGTCTGGCACGAGCGCACGCATCGCGATCCCGGCCACCGCTGGGTGCGATCGATCCTCTTTGAGACGTGCGGCGCTCCGGAAGCGAACGATAGCTCCCTTGCTTGAGATCAAGACCCGCCCGACAATCCGATCAGAAATCGAGGGACTGCTGCGCTGGTTTCGGCGGCGCCATGCTGACGCCCTCAAGTTCGAGCATCCTCTGCTTCGATGACGAACCGCCCGGTGCGGAAAAGCCGCCGATCTTGTTTCCGGCCGCAAGTACACGATGGCACGGGATGATCAACGCCACCGGATTTTTCGCCATCGCCTGGCCGACATCGCGCGCCGCCTCCGCCCCGGCGCCGAGTTGCTTTGCAAGAGCGCCATAAGTCGTCGTGTGGCCCCAGCCGACCTGCCGCGCGGCATTATAGATTTGTTTGAAGAAGGGGTCTTGGCCAGTGAGGTCGAGCTTGATGGCCGAGAAGTCCGTCGGCTCTCCCTGGAAATAGCGCCTTACCGCCGCTACCGCGTCTGTGATGGCGGGCGTTGGCGTCGCGGGCTCGGCGCCCGGAATGCGACGCAGGAGAAGGCGCTCGGTCGAATCTGCGCTCGACGTCGGCAATTGGAACCGCGTGATGCCGCTAGCGTTCCAGGCAATGCCGCAGAAGCCGCCGACGGTTTCGAAGATCAGATAGTGGTGCGTTGCCTGTTTCATCGTCACTGCCTCCATGCTGGATCACCCTGAAAATCGTGCAGCCGAGCGCTGAATTCAACCCGTTTCTTGCGCAGCACCAAACGCTACCGCCGCGACTCACGATAAATGCCCTCTGTTTGTTCTTATGCTTTCAAGATCAGATGATACGATCCCCACATTCCCTGGAGAACGAAAAGGCCGGGCGAATGCCCCGGTAGCTGGTCATGCACGAACAGAGCCTACAGGTATCCTTCGAGTTCGCTTCCCCGAAAATCAGCCCGCGCGCATCACGCTTCGACAAGGAGAATCTCTTCTTTGCGATTTTGCCGGACGGACGATCGCTTTGCGAATACCTGGAGATCCAAAGGCGGCTGCAGCTGGATCACCTTCCCTTCGCCTCGCCGCGTCCCACCCGAGCTTCTGCATGTCTCGCTCTACAACGTCGAACAGAGCGCGCGGATTTCAGATGCAGTGATCTTCGCGGCCTGTCGGACCGCCAGTGCCATCGACACCTGCCAGTTCGAACTATCCTTCGATCATGTCGCGACCTTCAGGAAGTCGCGGCGAAACGCCATCGTGCTGAGCGGCAACGGCGGCCGGGAGCTGCTGCGGCAGCTACATGTGCAGATGGGCAATCTCGGAGAAGACGCCAGAATAAATCGGAACCTTCAGCCACATGCGACGCTGCTCTACGATAGCGAGGTGATGCCCCGCGTCACTCTGCAGAAACCCGTGGTCGTCGCTGCGCGCGAATTCGTGCTACTCCGCAATCGCCCGGGCGAACAGGGCTACGAGTTTGTCGATCGTTGGCCACTGCGGGCGCGAGGATAACGGCTTGCCTCGGGCTATTGAAGTCGCTTAAAGCTCCTGCGACGACGGCATGAAGCGGAGAACGACATGAATACGTCCGAGATCATCATTGCGGGCGACACGGCGGGTGTCGACTGGCGGCTGCCCGTTCTCCGTTTCAAGGGCGGCGATCCAGCGGCACCGAAGGTCTATATTCAGGCCGCTCTGCACGCCAACGAACTGCCGGGCACGGCCCTGATGCACTTTCTGTGCGAAAAATTGCGCCAGTCCGAAAGTGCCGGCCAAATCAGAAGCGACATCATTGTCGTCCCGCATGCCAACCCGATCGGTGCGGCCCAGTCTCATTTCGGCGAACTCCAAGGCCGGTTCGATCTTGGATCACGCACCAACTTCAACCGCGAATTTCCGCTGATCTCGGTGAAGGATCGCGACGGACTGCTTGAGAACCTCGAGCGCCTTTCGGCCGTCGACAAACTGAAGCGCCAGCTGCTGCACATGGCGCTCGGCTGCGATCTGGTAATCGACCTGCATTGCGATGATGAATCACTGCAGTATGCCTACATCGACGAGGCGTTCTGGCCTGAGGCGGCCGACCTGGCCTCCGCGATGGAGATGGAAGCCGTTCTTCTGTCCGACGGCGAGAGTTCCGCCTTCGAGGAGGCCGTCGGTTTTGCCTGGAAATGCGAGACGTCGGAGAAGCAGTCGCGCTTGCCCGGCAAGCTGTCTGTAACCGTCGAGCTTCGCGGCCGCCGTGATGTCTATCCTGACATGGCAAAGAACGATGCCGAGGGATTGTGGAAGTTTCTGGCGAGCCGCGGCGCAATCGATGTTACCGTCTCGCTGCCCGCTTTCGATGGCCCCGCCGTCCCGCTCGACAATATCGAGATGGTCCGTGCGCCGGAGGCCGGCACGGTCCTGTTCCATCGCAATATCGGCGAATGGGTTGGCGAAGGCGATGTGCTTGCCACGTTGATCACCCGCCCCGGCATGGCTGACGGCAGCGTCGAGATTCGTGCGCCGCAGGCTGGCCTGATTGTGATGCGCAGCTCTCAACGGCTCGTTCGTCGCGGCGCCGACATGATGAAGATTGCTTGCAAGACCGCCAGCAAGGCGACACGCAAGCCTGGAACGCTGGAGAACTAAGTGACCGTCACCATATACGGCATCAAGAACTGCGACACGATGAAGAAGGCCCGCAACTGGCTGGAAGAGCATAACGTCGCCTACCAGTTTCATGACTACAAGGCCGTCGGAATCGATCGCGCACACCTGCAGGCCTGGACAAAGGAAGCCGGGTGGGAAACGGTGCTTAACCGGGCTGGCACGACCTTTCGCAAGCGGCCTGAGGCCGAGCGCGAAAATCTCGACGAGGGCAAGGCGATCGCGCTGATGCTGGAGCAGCCATCGATGATCAAGCGGCCGGTTATCGAGGCGGACGGAAAGTTGCTCATCGGCTTCAAGCCCGAGACCTACGGCAGCTTCTTCAAGGCCTGATTGATGTCCAAAACCACGCGCGCCACGCAGGTTCTCAGCAAGGCCGGGATTGCCTTCACGGTCCATAGCTACGACTACGACCCGAATGCAGAACGAGTCGGCCTGCAGGCTGCGGAAGCACTTGGCGAGGAGCCGCATCGCGTGTTGAAGACGCTGATGGCGGAGGTCGACGGCAAGGCCGTCTGCGTCGTCGTGCCGTCGGATCGCGAGGTCAGCATGAAGAAGCTCGCAAGCGCCTTTGGCGGAAAGTCCGCCAACATGATGAAGCCCGCCTATGCCGAGCGCCTGACAGGCTACCACGTCGGCGGCATCAGCCCTTTTGGACAAAGGAAGCTCGTCCCGACGGCAATCGAAGAGGCAGCGCTGACGGAAACGCACGTCTACATCAATGGCGGGCAACGCGGGCTGCAGGTTCGGCTTGACCCGAAAGACGCGTTGAAGACGCTGAAGGCTGCAGCGGCACCCCTCATTGCCTAGTCTTAGCTGAAGCGCGCCAGCAAAGAGGTGAGTGCCGCAGCATCGGCCGTGCTCAGTTTGGCGCCGAAATTGTCCTCGATGGCTTTGGCATAGACTTGCCACATGCGCTTCTGCAGGGAACGGCCGTCCTCGGTAACGACCACCCATTGTCCGCGTCCATCCTGATCAAAGGTTTCGCGCTGCACCAGCCCCGCCTTCTCGAGACGATCGATCAGGCGCGAAAGATTGTATTGGGCAAGCAGTGTGCGCTCTTCGATTTCGAACGGCCGCAACCTGCCCTGCGGCGACCGCACGAGTTCCCAGAGCACATCGTACCAACTAAGCGGCGGAAGTCCGGCTGATTTGAGATCCGCCTCGATCTGGCCGAGCAGCCGCTGCTGGGCGCGCATCAGCCCGATCCAGGCATCGGTCACCGCATCGGAGGGCGTCGCATCGTTCTGTTTTTCATTCATATATGCATCTACATCTATCTTGAATTCTCGCGCAACGACTATTATATGCAATTGCATCTACAATGGAGATTGCGCCATGGATCATTTGCCTATCCAAACATCCGGTTCGGCTCTGCTGCTTGTCAGCCACCACCTTTGCCCTTACGTCCAGCGCGCCGCGATCGCGCTTGCGGAAAAGGGAGTGCCCTTCGAGCGCGTGAACATCGATCTCGCCGACAAGCCTCGCTGGTTTCTCGAGATCTCGCCGTTGGGCAAGGTGCCTCTGCTTTGCATTCGCCACAGCGACGGCAACCAAGACATCCTCTTCGAAAGCAGCGTCATCTGTGAGTATCTGGAAGAGACGCAGGACGGTCACCGCCTTCATCCGGCCGACGCGCTTACCCGCGCCCGTCACCGCGGCTGGATGGAGTTCGGCTCTTCGATCCTGTCCGACCTCTGGGTCTACGAAACGACGCAAGATCGCATGCAGCTGGAGGCGAAACGGCAGGTGCTCGCATCGAAGTTCGCGACCATCGAAACGGAACTGAGGAGTGGTCCGTACTTCGCGGGCGATAGCTTCAGCATGGTCGATGCCGTATTTGCGCCGATCTTTCGGTACTTCGACGTCTTTGACGCCATCGGTGACAGCGGCATTCTTGCCGGCCTGCCCAGCGTCCAGGCCTGGCGGACAGCATTGTCCGAAAGACCGAGTGTGAAGGCTGCGGCCGGACCGGACTATGCCGACCGGCTGATGGCCTTCCTGAAACGTCACGACGCGGTGCTGTTGCAGCAGCCATCCGTTTCGGTCGCCTGATCCCGGTATAGACCGATGGCGGCAAAGAGCGCCATCGGTCGACAAGTGAGCTTCAATTTCGCCGCAAAGGGGTCTAAGTCTACCGGCCAATCCGTTTTGTTCGAGGAGTGACTGATCATGAATTTCATGCCGCAAAGCCAGACCTCCGTGGATCCTGCAAAGCTTGAAAAGCTGGCGGAAGTGGCCGTCAAGGTTGGGCTGCAGCTGCAAACGGGCCAGGATCTCGTGATCACGGCCCCCGTAGTCGCCCTACCGCTCGTCCGCCTGATCACCAAGCATGCCTATATGGCGGGCGCCGGACTGGTGACGGCATTCTATTCCGATGAGGAATCGACGCTCGCGCGCTACCGATACGGCAACGATCAGAGCTTCGACCGCGCATCCGACTGGCTCTACGACGGCATGGCCAAGGCCTACGCCAGGGGCACTGCCCGCCTCGCCATCGCCGGCGACAATCCGATGCTGCTTTCGGAGCAGGATCCGGCAAAGGTTGGCCGTGCCAACCGGGCGAACTCCGCCGCCTACAAGCCGGCGCTGGAGAAGATTTCGAATTTCGACATCAACTGGAACATCGTCTCTTATCCCAACCCCTCATGGGCGGCGCTCGTCTTTCCTGATGATCCGGAGGCCATCGCAGTCGCCAAGCTTGCAAAGGCAATCTTTGCCGCATCGCGCGTCGATGTCGAAGACCCGATCGCCGCCTGGGCCGAGCACAACGGCAGCCTTGCCAAACGATCGAGCTGGCTGAATGGCGAACGCTTCGCTTCCCTGCACTTTACCGGACCCGGCACCGATCTGATGGTCGGCCTTGCCGACGGTCACGAGTGGCACGGTGGCTCGTCGACCGCCAAGAACGGCATTACCTGCAACCCGAACATTCCAACCGAGGAAGTCTTCACGACGCCGCACGCGCTGCGTGTCGAGGGCCACGTCTCGAGCACGAAGCCTTTGTCGCATCAGGGTACGCTGATCGACAATATCCAAGTTCGCTTCGAAGGCGGCCGAATCGTCGAAGCAAAGGCTTCGCGCGGCGCAGAAGTACTGAACAAGGTGCTGGATACCGACGAAGGCGCGCGCCGGCTCGGCGAGGTAGCGCTGGTGCCGCATTCCTCGCCGATCTCGGCCAGCGGCATTCTCTTCTACAACACGCTGTTCGACGAGAACGCCTCGTGCCACATCGCGCTCGGGCAGTGCTATTCGAAGTGCTTCGTCGACGGCGCAAGCCTGACTCAGGAGCAGATCAAGGCCCAAGGTGGCAACTCGAGCCTGATCCATATCGACTGGATGATCGGCTCGGGCCAGGTCGATATCGACGGCATCAAGCCGGACGGCTCGCGCGTTCCGGTGATGCGTCAGGGCGAATGGGCCTGACGGACATCGTGCGCTGACTGAGCCAGACGCTCGCAAGCACCGTTGCGAAGCCGAAAAGCTGCGCGGGCGTCAGGTTTTGTCCGAGAGCCAGCCAACCGAGAAGGGTGGCGGTGACCGGACTCAGGAAACCCAATGAGGCCGCTGCGGACGGCTCCAGGCGAGCAAGTCCCCGGAACCACAGCAGATAGGTAAACGCCGCGCCGATCAGACCAAGATAGGCCATGCCGAGGACATTGGTCGCGGTCGGCGCCGGCAGCGCGGGTTCGAAGAAGAATACGACGGGCGCGAGCAGGATACCGCCGGCCGTGAGCTGCCATGCGGCAAAGGCAAGATTCGAAACCGGCGGAACCCAACGTCGCGTCAGCACGGTGCCGAACGCCATCGAAACCGCGCCGGCAAGACCAGCAATGACGCCGATCGGATCCAGCGCCGCGTTGGGCGTAAGGACAAGCAGGGCGACACCCGTCATCCCGATCAGTCCAGCCCCAACAGCAAGGGCATGGATCGGCCTGCCGAGGAAAATGCGCGACAACAGGATGACGATCAGCGGCTGAATGGCGCCAACGGTCGCGGCGACGCCGCCTGGCAGACGATAGGCCGACACGAACAGCATCGCCCAGAAGAACGAGAAATTGAGGCCGCCGAGCACGAAGGCGCGAAACCACCAGACGCCCCGTGGCAGTTGTCGAACGATCGCAAGCAACAGTAGCCCGGCCGGCAAAGCGCGAAGGAAGGCCACTGTCAGCGGATATCCGTGTGGAAGGAAGGATGTGGTAACGAGATAGGTGCTGCCCCAGATCGTCGGGGCCAACGCCGTCATCAGCACATCGGAAAGAGGCGCTGTAGTTTTCTTCATTTCAAGAATCTCTATATCAAGATAAATGCAATTTAGCACCATTTATCTTGACGTCAAGATATGTGATGGTAACAGTCTCCTCGGGAGCTGGCCGATGGATCGCGTTGACAAGATACTTGCGCAGTGGAGCAGGGAACGCCCCGAGCTCGATACCGAGGCGATGGGCATCATGGGCCGGCTGAAACGGCTGACCACGCATCTCGCCCGCGAGGTCGAGCAGGTGCTTCAACAGCACGGTCTCTCCTCCTCCGCCTTCGACGTGCTGGCGACCCTCAGGCGCTCGGGCGCACCGTATCGGCTCTCGCCAGGCGATCTGCTGTCGATGACGATGGTCAGTTCCGGCACGATGACCAACCGGATCGACCAGTTGGAGAAGGCCGGATTGGTCGAGCGTGTTCGCAATCCGGACGATCGGCGGAGCGTGCTCATTGCGCTGACCGAAGCAGGGCTTACCGCCGTGGAAGGCGCCGTCGGCGCCCATGTGGCCAATCAGCAGCGCCTGATGCAGAGCTTTAGCGCAGAGGAGAAGGCTCAGCTTGAAACCCTGCTGCGCAAGTTCCTAGCGACCTTCGAGTAGCATAGGTGTTCACGCGGTGAGCTGCTGGCGCGGAACAGTTGGGAGTGCTCCTCTAGATATCGAGTTCGACCCATATCGCCGCGTGATCCGACGCCGCGTGTTTGGGCTCGGTCAGTTCCGGATAGGTCTCCCACAGCTTCGGCCGGCTTCCGGGCCAGGCGCCCTTGCGGAAGACACCGCCGCGCTCGACCTTCTCGAAAAGCTTCGGCGATAAAAGAAGGTAGTCGATCTTGTTTCCGGCGTTGCCAAGGCCGAAGGTACCGGGAAAGCCCCGTCGTCGAACGCGGGATGCGTAAAGGCGTCCTGGAGCGTGTTCTCCTTCAGTGGCGCCAGAGGGGCACTGTCCGTCGTGTCGTTCAGGTCGCCAATCAGCGCGATGTGGTCAAATCCTTCGGCAATACGCTTCTCGTAGATCTCTCGCGCCCGTTGCGCTTGTGCATGTCGGCGAGCATCGGAGGACTGGGCACTAACGAAACCCTTGCTCTTGAAATGGTTGACCATGACAAGCAGCGTCGCTCCGTTCGGCGTCGTCACGTAATATTCGGGGCGATCGCGCGAGAAGATCGGGTTGCCTGCCGCGTCCCTATCATCGACGTGGCTGCGCATAATATCGAGCGCGAGGTCCTTTTCTTGTCATCAGCCCGACATCGATGCCACGCTCGTCGTTTCCGTCGATCACCATGACCTGCGTGAAAGGGTTGCCGCCAACGGCCGGCAGCACCTGCGTATTGAAGGCCATAAGGACGGGCCGACTCTCAACTTCGACGATGCCGAGAATATCGGCCTCCAGATCGCTCATGACGCGCGCCGTGTTTTGCATGGCGATCTCATTGATCGGCTCGTCACGCAGCTCCAGCGATCCGACCCAATCGATCCGGCCATTCGCGGTAATGACCACACCGCCGGCCCTAGGTCGCTTCAGAAGATTGCCCCGACTGCGCCGAAGAATGACAAAGGGGCCTGTATCGGTCTTTTCCATCCCGAGTTCGATAATCAACGTGGCCATGCGCGTCTTGTCAGCGTCGCCATAGGTCACACCTGCCCCAGCAATTTCTCCAATTCGGCAAACGGTCGAGAACAACCCGGCCGTCGGCCCGGGTCTCCAGGTTCATCGCCTTCGCACGATCAAACAGGTTTTCGACATTGAACGATGCAAGTCTCATGTCACGCCCTCCCGTTTACGAGAAGAAAGACACGTATATGTTGCATTTCAATGATGTCGGCGCTGCAATTGAGCCGACGACGTTACCTAGAATAGGCTTCCTTGCTTCGGCGGCGCCTGTTCATCCTGCGGCTTTGCGGCGCGCTTCTTCTGCGTGGCGGACGGCGGGCCTCCGTCGGTGGTTACCGCGCCGACGCGGCCGTCGGCGAACTCGATCGAGATGCCTGCGCCCGATGACAGCATTGCGGCTTGCGACACCGGCCTGTTCTCGTTGTCACGAATAACGGCATAGCCGCGCTTCAAGACATTCTTGTAAGACAAGGATTGCAGCACGCGATCCTGCGCCGTGAGCTCGCCGCGTGCCCGTGTCAGCTGATGCCTGACAGCCGTATCGGCGTGACGTGACAGATTGGCAAGGTGATCATGCAGCCGAGCGGTCTGCGTTTTCAGGCGCGCCGGGAGGATCGCGAAGATCGCATCTGCGCGGCCAACCCGCGATTTCGAGCGATCGATAAGGCGCTCGACCGTCCGCTCGGCGCGCGTCATCCGTTCGTTCAGGTATTGGCGACGCTCGGTGATACGGTTCGACAGGACATCGGGACGCAAATGCGCAGCAGTGCGCTCGAAGCTGCGGCGCTTGTTGATCGTATTCAGTTCAAGGCCGCGACCGAGACCGGCGGCGGCCTCATCGAACCGGCGTCGCGGCAGGGCCAGCAGTTGATCCAGCGACGGCAGCGCGCGGATCAACGCCCGCACCGACTGGCGATGATGATCCATGCGGCGGCTCATGCAGCCCTGCAGACGCGCAGCAAGCGCCGCCGTCTGCGCCTCCAGTTCCGCCTTCACGGGAATCGCCATCTCGGCCGCACCGGTCGGCGTCGGCGCACGCACGTCGGCAGCGTAGTCAATCAGCGTCCAGTCGGTTTCGTGGCCGACCGCAGAGATCAACGGGATCTGGCTCTCGGCGGCGGCGCGCACAACGATTTCGTCGTTGAAGCTCCAGAGATCCTCGAGGCTACCGCCGCCACGTGCAACGATCAGAACATCCGGGCGCGGCATCCCCCCGTGCGGCTCGAAGTTGTTGAAGCCTCTGATAGCGTTGGCGACTTCCTCGCCGGAGCCGTCACCCTGCACTTTTACCGGCCAGACAATGACGTGAACCGGGAAACGATCGGAGATACGGTGGAGAATATCGCGAATGACGGCGCCGGTCGGCGAGGTCACGACACCGATCACCCTTGGCATGAACGGCAGCCGCCGCTTCCGGGACGGGTCGAACAGGCCTTCGGCGCCAAGCCTGCGCTTGCGCTCCTCGATCAGCGCCATCAGCGCGCCAGCGCCGGCAGGCTCCAGCGTTTCGATGACAATCTGATACTTCGATGAGCCGGGAAATGTCGTCACCTTGCCGGTGGCGATCACCTCCATCCCCTCTTCGGGGCGGAATTTCAACCTGGAGAAGGTGCCCTTCCAGACGACAGCGTCGATGCGGGCGCGATCGTCCTTCAAGGCAAAATAGGCGTGCCCGGACGAGTGCGGGCCTCTGTATCCGGAAATTTCGCCGCGCACGCGCACCTGGTCGAAGGCAGTCTCGACCGTGCGCTTGATCGAGCCGGAAAGTTCCGAGACCGAGTACTCGGTAAGATTGCTCGGCGAATCATTCTCGAAGACGTTGCTCATAGTCCTGTTCTAGCCGATCGGGCAGCAAAGAGCAGCCGCCAAAAGGGGATGATTTTTATGTGCGGCTCAATGACGGTAACTGTTGGCGCAGTTCTTTTTTTAATTATGTCAAAGGCTTAGACCGAGCGAGCAGGAAAGTCGGCGATCGATTACCTCTCGGTTTCCCCGGCAATCCCTGTAAAGCGATGATCGGACAAACCACAACAGCAGTTTCCATGTCTGACCGCTTCGCCTCCCATGCGCCCTCGCTCAACTGGTCCTGCGAGCGCCGGCTTCGCCGTCCTCCCCAATGATAATCTCAACCTCGCCGAAATCACGAGGGCACTTTATGTCGGCATTGGAGGAGACCTGGTCGTCACCATGGCATCCGGGCAGACCCTTACCTTTGCCTGGTGTCCGACCGTTCGATACTGCCGCTGCGAATTTCTCGGGTCCATGCCACCGACACGTCAGCAGAGAGCATTCTCGGGCTGACTTACGTCGTCCGTTATGCCGTACATCGTCACTGTGCCGATTGGAAACACTGGGGAAAGCGGTAACAAACTGCTCGATTAATTGTTCGACAAGACAAAGCCGGCTATACTGAAGCGAAGCAGGAGACGCTGATGATCGCCCTGACGGCCACAGCACTGGGTTTCGTTACCGCACCAATGCGCTCGATCTTTTCGATGGTGTTGGTCGGCTTCCTTGTGTGCGCCGTCTATGCCTGCGCGGCCTGGGTCTCAACCACCTCGATTCTTGACCTTGCCGTCGCCATTGTCTGCTACGACAGCGGCCTTCTGATCTGCCTTCTCGGCCTCTACGCTCTCGATCGCATGCGGGATCGCCGGCGCTTCGTCTGAACCTACGAGCCGGCAGGCACGTAGCGAAAGAACCGAATAGGCGTGCCATCACGCGTCGGCATGGGCTTCAGATAAGCCGGAACGACGCCTTTCGCCAGTTGTGCGTATAGGCCATCCGGCTTCATTTCCGCAAGCTCCCTGGTCTGCGGATTATCGGCGCAAAAGGCGAGAACCGTGGCGCCTGCACCTTTCAGGAACGCCTCGGCTTCCCGTGGCTCTGCCAAGCCGATATGCAGTTCCGTGAGCATGCCACCCTGGTTTCGATGGTACGGCGCTGCCAATATCCGATTCTCGGTAAAGCGGAGAATCGAGACGCCCACGTCGGACGGCGCGACTACCAGGCCGATCGGCACTTCGGTCAATGGCGCCAGAGACGACTTCGATGAGCAGGATGGCTTTGCGGCCGCAGCCTGGAGGATGCTTTCGCCATTGCCCACCTGCATGCCGATAAGCCCGCCTGCCAGCCCCCAAACCGCCGCCACGCTCATGAGAACCGTGGAAAGGTAGCAGAAGGCGGCCGCGACATCGTCGCTGTCGCTGGCCGATATCCGGCGCATGTCGATGATCAACAATGTCAGCGGCAGGATTGCGAGCAGATTGGAAAACATCGTGCCGCGTACCTGAAAGGCGGCGATTGCCCAACTCACGCCGAGGAGAAAAAGCAAGACCAGATGCACCCGCACACGATCCCCGTAAACGAGGCGGAACACACAGACGGCAAGTGCGAAGACCCCGGTCGAGTAGTAGAAGCCCAACGTAAAAGGATCCTGCCTATCGAGTGCAAGCATCGATTGCGCCTCCTGCACGCGGTCCAGCCAGAGCTTGACAAGAAGCGGATCGAGATCAGCCAGCGGATTGCGGAGGCATTGTGGAGCTATCGTGATCGCAGAGGTGAGGACGACCGCGCCGATCCCGCCCAAAGCGACAAATCGCAGCAACCGGATTCCTCTACTTGCGAAAGTGGCGGCAATGAGCAACAGCCCGCCGCCGATCGTCGAAAGGCTGTAGTAGCTGAGCGACAGGTTATCGCAGGTGACCGCCGAATAGAGACGCGGCGGAACGGTACCGAAGAAAAACAGGCTGATGGACAGAGCCAATGTGAGCCCGAAAGCCTTGGCGGCGCGCGCAAACGGCTCGCCTTCCCACGCCCACGAAACGGCGACAACCACGCATACCGCCGCTACGAAGGGCGTCGTTTCGGCTCCGATCGCGATAGCTGTCGCGGCCGCCAATCCGGCGATGGCATAACTGAGCGGTCGATGGTCTTCGTCGAGCAGCATCGCGGTCATAATCGCGACAAGTGCGAACTGGACATTGTGATGATCGATGGCGCCCGGCAGGAAGCGGTTGCTAGGGACCAGCAGAAATGCCGTCAGTCCCAACGCAATGTGCATTCCAAACGTGCCGCCGATACGGCGCCCGGCAAGTCCCACGGCCCACAGACTGGGGATGGTCAGGGAAAGCGGCCAGACGGCGAGCGCAAGCGCTTCCGCGCGCTCCTGCGGGAAAAAGAAACCGAAAAGCCTGATCAGCGTAGCGATTGGAAGATCGATCAGCCGGGACCAGTGCATCAAGGTGCCCGCGCCCAGTCCCATGCGATATTGCATCACGTCGAACCAGCCCTGCCCGTTCAGGAAATCGCGTACTTCGACAAGCCGCATGCCGTCATCGTTATCGGCGCCGACATAGTCGGTTGCGCCAGGCAGCTTCAGAGCGAGGATCGCAGCAATCAGCAGTGCGCTGTAAAGAAGAACGCACGGCAGTAGCCCGCACATCAGGGCACGCAGCTTGGCGATCAACGACGCCGACGCGGTATCATCGATCATCTGGGCAACATTCGTCATGAGCGGATCTCACCGTTTGAGTGCCGAGATCCTACCCCTCGCCTATCAAGAAACCGTAAAAGTCCTGCTGACAAACGGTTTTCGCGGACTTCATAGCTACTTGTTAACGGCCGCCCTTTATTCTTGTGCGGATTTCTTCGCCACGGGTGTGATCATGAGTGGATCGCGTATCGACAATCTGAATATTGCCGTGCTCTTACCCTGCTACAACGAGGGCGCGACCATCGGCGCCGTTGTCCGGGGGTTCAAGGCCGCGCTGCCTGGTGCGCCAATCCACGTCTACGACAATAACTCAACGGATGGCACTGCGCTCCACGCAATGCTTGCCGGCGCTAACGTCGTGCGCGAACGGCGGCAGGGCAAGGGCCATGTTGTCCGGCGCATGTTCGCCGACATCGACGCCGACATCTATATCATGGCGGATGGCGACGGAACGTACTCGCCTGACGATTCCGAGGAACTGATCCGCACCCTGCTGACCGAGCGCGCCGACATGGTGGTGGGCACGCGGCGCGGCGTGCATGCCGACGCCGGCAGACAGGGGCATGCCTTCGGCAACAAGATCTTCAACATGCTGTACCGAACCATCTTCGGGACCGATTTTACCGACATCTTCTCGGGCTACCGCGTCTTCTCTCGGCGCTTCGTCAAGAGTTTCCCGGCCGTCTCGGCAGGCTTCGAGATCGAGACGGAAATGTCCGTTCATGCGTCGCGCCTGAAACTGCCCGTCAGCGAGCTGGAACTCGATTACGGCCGCCGGCCGGAAGGCTCTCACTCTAAGCTTTCGACCTTCAAGGATGGTGCCAAGATCCTCTGGATGTTCGCGATGCTGATGAAAGAGACACGTCCCTTCGCCTTCTTTGGCATCATCAGCGGTTTCTTCATGCTGGCAAGCATGGCTTTCATGGCACCCGTCCTGATGGAATATTTCGAAACCGGCCTGGTCAATCGAATGCCGACCTGGGTCTTGTCCATGGCGCTGATGATGATCTCGTTCATGGTCTTCACCGCAGGTCTCATTCTCGATTCCGTCGCGCGCTCGCGCTCCGAGCAGCTGCGCATTTTCTATTTGAACGTCGCGGCCAGAAGTAACGGATCGACGACGGCCGAGCGTACGACTGCCCCACCCAAAAAGACGACTCGCATCGCATGATTGCTCAGCGTGACACGGTACAATTTTCATGAACAGAGAAACCACGAACCGAATTCGCTTCGTTCTCGAAGACGTTCTGCCGCCATTTCTGCGGGACTCCGGCGTCTTTCGCTGGGCGGCGAAGCGCGTCTGGGGTGACCATATCAGTCAGCTTGCGAAGTTCCGCGAACGGGCGCCGTTCCTTTCCGCGGAGGAGTATGCCGAGCTCTACCGCAATCATCCGCGTGTCCATGAAGGTACCGACAACTCCGCAGCCTGCATCGCCCGGATTGTCGGATCGATCGAAGGCGGAAGCGTATGCGACGTCGGCTGCGGCACCGGCGCCTTGCTGAGCCGCATCCAGTCGGCCCATCCAAACCTTGCCCGCCTCGTCGGCGTGGATTTCGTGATTGATGACGCCTCGTCGCTTCCCCGCATCGAGTACGTAGCCGCCAAGGTGGAGAGATTGCCCTTCGCCGATGGCGAATTCGACACCGTGATCTGCACGCACGTCATCGAACATATTCTCGACTATCGGCAAGCCATCGCGGAACTGCGCCGCATCGCCAAGCGACAGCTCATCATCGTCGTGCCGCGGGAGCGCGAATATCGCTACACGTTCAATCCGCATTTCAACTTCTTCCCGTATACGCACTCGTTTCTGCGAGCCGTTCACCCGGTCCCCCCGACATTCGTCTGCGAAGATATCGGCCGCGACATCTTCTACATGGAAGACAGGCAAGCTGCGAATTGAAAGACGGCCTCATGCTCTCCAACCTTTCAATCAGCAACTGGGTCGGCCTTATCGGCACGCCGCTGCTCATCGCCTCTGGCCAGGTCCTGTTCAAAATGACGAGTGCGACAGCCGGCCAACTTAGCGTACGCAATCTGCTCGCGCTGTTTCTGAACCCTGTCCTGATTGCCGCGCTTCTGCTTTACGGTCTGGGCACTATCATCTGGATCTATGTCCTCAAGGCGGTGCCATTGACCATGGCCTACTCCTTCATGGGATTGACGTTCTGCTTCGTGCCCTTGCTGGCGCAGGTTTTTCTCGGCGAAGCCCTGACGCTGCGCTACGCGATAGGTGCAGTTTTTATCATCGCGGGTATGCTGGCGATCAATGGCTGAGCGCGGGCGCAATGCGTTGTTTTGGCGCTTCCTTGCACTGTCGATCGTCGGCGTGGCAGCGGATCTCCTACTCTATCTCTTGCTGCATACCGCAATGAGCCCCTTCATCGCACGCGCTCTCAGCCTGCTCGCCGCACTCATCGCAATGCGCACTCTGTTGCCTTGGAGCAAAGTGACCACCGGCGGCAAATTGGCCGTCAGCGACGCCGGTGTCGCAGCCATCCTGATGATCGCCGTCCTCTTGAACTACGGTCTGTTCGCCTCGCTGATCGCGATTTCGCCATCGCTGCAGCCGCTGGCGGCGATGGCATTTGCCTCGGTCACCTCGCTAGGCTTCGGCTGCTTCGGCTACCTGCGATTTGTGCTGCGCGGCGAATAAGCGTCAGACCGTTTCCCAGCCATCCTTCTCACTGGCGCGGTAGATCGCGTCGATGAATTTCTGGCTGAGCTTAGAGCTCTCCAGCGTCACGACCTCTTCCTTCTCGCCCTTGGCTGCACGCGCAAACGCTTCGGCTTCGCGCTTGTACTGCCGGCTATCCGGGAAGCGGAAAATCGTCGATTCATTGTGGCTGCGGTTGGTGAGCTCGATCTCCTCGGCGCCCCAGCGGTCGGCGTTGAACGGCGACTTGACCTCGATAAAGCCATCGGTGCCGTGAAACACCATGACCTGGCGATTGGCAAGCTGGGTGGCGATATAGAAGCTCAGCTCGAAGTCACCGAAGTCGGCCTTGACACTGGAATAGATGTCGGTGCCGAACTCCGGGTCGCGGCGGGTGACAGCCTGGACGCGCAGCGGCTCCTTACCCGTTGAAAAGCGCGTGCTGATCGTCGGGTAGACGCCAATATCGGGAAGCGCGCCGCCACCGAGCTCGGGAATGTTGCGCATATTGCCCGGGTCGCGGTTGAAATAGGTGAAGGCACCCTGGACGTGCTGGAGCGTGCCGATTGCACCATCGGCGATCAAAGAGCGCACCTTCCGCCAGACCGGCGTATAGGTGACCATGTAGGCTTCCGTGATGAGCACCTTGTTGCGATCGCGGGCGGCGATCAGGCTGTCGATCTCATCGGCCTTGAGCGCGATCGGCTTTTCACAGAGCACATGCTTGCCGGCATCGGCGGCCTTGATCGTCCACTCGACGTGCTGCGAGGTCGGCAGCGGGATATAGACGGCGTCGATCTTGTCGGAAGCCAGCATTTCCTCGTAGGAGCCGAAGGCGTGGAGAACGGAAAAGCGATCCGCCATCTCGCGCGCTCTCGCCAGATCGCGGCTGGCAATCGCCGTCACGACGCAGTTTTCCGCATCCTGGATGGCCGGGACGACGAGTTCGCGGCCGATCTTCGCGGTCGAGAGAATACCAAAACGCAGCATAGCCTGGGTCCTCCTGTTTGATTTTCGGGCACCTTAGTGAGGCGACGACCGCGGCGCAATGGCGCGATCACAATTCGCGGAGTTGGTTTCCATCTGGCCGTAGCCGCGCTAGGTTAATCCCCGGCGGCGTTCTGCTGCGTCAGCGATTTCAATCAATTCAGCACTTTAGGAGAGCGCCATGGATATGCGCCGTCTTGGAAAAACTGGGCTTTCGATCGCCCCGATCGTCTTCGGCGGCAACGTCTTCGGCTGGACCGCCGACGAGAAGACTTCCTTCGACATTCTCGACGCGTTCTTCGATGCGGGGTTCAACACGATCGACACGGCCGACGTCTATTCGGCCTGGGTGCCGGGCAACAAGGGCGGCGATTCCGAGGAGATCATCGGCAAGTGGCTGAAGCGCGGCAAGGTGTCGCGCGACAAGGCGGTCATCATCACCAAGGTCGGCTCCGACATGGGCCAGGGCAAGACGCTGAAGGAGAACTACATCCTGAAGGCGGTCGAGGATTCATTGCGCCGCCTGCAGACCAACTATATCGACCTATACCTCTCGCACTGGCCGGATGAGAACACGCCCTACGAGGAAACGCTCGGCGCGTTCACGAAACTGAAGCAGCAGGGCAAGATCCGCGCGATCGGCTGCTCTAACCTGGACGCTGCGCAACTCCAGGCCTCCTTCGATGCGGCCGAGAGGGCCGGCGTGCCGCGCTATGACGTCATCCAGCCGGAATACAATCTCTATGAACGCCGGAGCTTCGAGGGGCCGCTGGCCGATCTCTGTGTCAGGCAAGACATCGGCGTCATCACCTATTTCAGCCTTGCCGCCGGCTTTCTTTCCGGAAAATATCGCACGAAGGCCGACACGGAAGGCCGCGCCCGCGAAGGCCGGGTTGCGCAATATCTCGACGACAAGGGGTTGCGCATCCTCGCCGCCCTCGACAAGGTGGCTGCGGAAACGGGCGCCAAGCCGGCAGAGATCGCGCTGGCCTGGCTGCTCAGAAAGAAGGGCGTGACGGCGCCGATCGCCAGTGCCACCAGCCTGTCGCAGCTTGAGAGCCTGACCAAGTCAGCGACGCTTTCGCTCTCCGACGACGCGATGGCGCTGCTCGACAAGGCCGGCGCCTGACGGGAGGGAACGATGACCGTGACGATCCGCGATGCGAGACCCGAGGACGAAGCGCGCTGGCGCGAGCTTTGGGCCGACTATCTCGCCTTCTACGAAGTCACGGTCGACCCTGATATCACCGATGCAACGTGGCGCCGGGACTCCGATCCCGCGTCGGCGATCTTCATGCGTGTCGCCGAGGTGGACGGCAAGGTCATAGGCTTCACGCTCAGCCTGACGCATGAAGGCACCTGGATCCGTGGCAAGGACTGCTATCTCGAAGACCTCTTCGTCGATCCGGCCGCACGCGGAAAGGGTGTTGGCCGGGCCTTGATGGACGACCTCGTTTCGCTCTGCAGGAAGAACGGCTGGTCGCGGCTCTACTGGCACACCAGCGAGCAGAACAAGACGGCGCGGGCGCTCTACGACAGCTACGTCGAGAGCGACGGGCACATTCGCTACCGCATCAATTTCTGAGCGGCGGGAAGCCCTCGTAGAAGCCGGCGTGGCTGCCCCCCCAGTTTTCCATGCCTGGCTTCGTCAGGATGCCGCGTGGCCTCACATAGCTCTGGATCACGCGCCGCGGCCGCTCATGCCACTGGATGTTGAAAGCCCAGAGCTTGGGGAAGAAGCAGAGCGAGGCATAGGGCAGACAATCGTGGATCCACCAGGCAAGCCTCTGCCAGTCCTCCTCCTTGCTGTAGTTGTCGATCATCCACGGGACGACGACGCAGGCGGTTGCCCCCATGCAGCCGTCAAAATCGCGAAGGTCCCAGATGTGATCGGCTGCCGTCGCGGCGTTTGACGAGCAGTTGAGCTTGTTGCGGTTGCCGAACTGGTTGACCTCAGGCGAGCGATAGCCGGAGCGAATGTGCAGCCGGCCGAAGGTCGCCTGCAGCGGTTCCAGCAGTTCCTCGCAGAGCCGCTTCCCCGCTTCAATCGCCAGATCGGGATTTTCAGGGATGTTCGGGATGCGGTAGAAATCGGCAATTTCGGAATGCAGGAAATCGCGGAGGAAGAAATTCTTCGAAAGACGCGCGCGTCCGAGTTCCTCCAAGCCCTTCATAGAACCTGGCTTTTTCATACACCGCCTCCTGCTTCCATGCGACCCTCCCCTGTCGACGCGCTGCGGACCACCCGTTATCTTATGCCTGTGGGCTATATCTGAAGAAGTCGATGAAGGCGCGCAGGGCCGGCCGCATCTGGCGGCGGCTGGGATAGTAGATGAACGGCCCGGGATAGGGTGAGCACCAGTCCTCGAGCACGCGCACGAGCTTTCCGCTTGCCAGTTCATCCTCGACGCGCAGATCGAAGAGATAGGCAAGCCCGGCGCCGTTCAGCGCCGCCATCAGCGCCAGCCTGTCTTCGGCGACGATCAATGGCCCATCAACCGCGACGACGAGTTCCTGCCCGTCCTTCTCGAACTCCCAGCGGTAGATCGTACCGTTGGTGAAGCGCCGCTTGATGCAGCGATGGTGGACGAGATCGGAAGGATGCAGAGGTTTGGGGTGCCGCCCGAAGTATTCGGGAGAACCCGCAATCACCGTCGTCAGGCTGGGCGAGGCCCGCACTGCGATCATATCCGCCTCAAGGCTCTCCTCCAACCGGATGCCGGCGTCGAAACCTTCCCTGACAATATCGGTGAAGCCATCCTCATTGGCAATTTCGAGGGTGATGTCGGGATAGCGGTTCAGGAACTCGCCGAGCCGCGGCGCAAGCAGGATATCCGAGGCAAAGCGTGGGGCGGTGATGCGTAGATTGCCGGCCGGTCTTCCGCCGGCCTCGGTGACGGCTGCCAGCGCGATCCCGATCTCGTCCAGCGCCGGCTTCAGGCGCTGCAACAAAAGGCGGCCCTCCTCGGTCGGCGCCACGCTACGCGTTGTCCGCGCCAGAAGTCGAACGCCAAGGCTCTCCTCCAGGCTGGAGATCGCATGACTGACGGCAGAGGGCGCAATCTCCAACTCCTTGGCAGCCGCGCGAAAACTCCGCCGTTCGGAAACGGCGGCAAGAACGGCGAGTTGGGCAAGCTGTGTCCGGTTCATTGATCGAATCATTAGAACAGCCTGTTATGTATTGCACGTATTTTTTGATGATTGATCGGGCGCTACGTTACGTCGGTACCGCCGGTATCGACGGCGGTTTGAACTTCGCTCGACAAAGGAGCCTCCGCATGAAAACCCGCAAACTCGGAAACGATCTGACCGTCTCTGCCGTCGGCCTCGGCTGCATGGGCATGAGCTCCGCTTATGGCGCCGGCGATGAAAAGGAAGCAATCAAGACGCTGCACCGCGCCGTCGAACTCGGCGTCACCTTCTTCGACACCGCCGAAATGTACGGCCCCTACACCAATGAACAGCTTCTCGGCCGGGCGCTGAAGCCAGTGCGCGAGCGCGTCGTGATTGCCACCAAGTTCGGCTTCAAGCTCGATCCGGAAAAGTCAGGGCCGGCCGCAGTGACGGGTGTCGACAGCCGCCCGGAAAATGTGAAGCGGGTCGCCGAAGCCTCGCTGACGCGCCTTGGCGTCGAGACGATCGACCTCTTCTACCAGCATCGTGTCGATCCTGATGTGCCGATAGAGGAGACCGTCGGCGCCATGGCCGAGCTGGTGCGGGAAGGCAAGGTCCGCGCACTCGGGCTCTCCGAGGCCGGCAGCGCCACGATCCGCCGCGCCCATGCCGTCCATCCGATTGCGGCGCTGCAGAGCGAATATTCGCTTTGGTCCCGCGATCCCGAAGATGGCGTTCTCGATACCTGCCGCGAATTGGGCATCGGCTTTGTACCCTTCAGCCCGCTCGGACGCGGCTTTCTGACTGGGGCGATCCAGACGCTGGAAGACCTCGACGCAGATGATTACCGGCGCCAGCTGCCGCGCTTCCAGTCCGGCAATTTCGACGCGAACGCGGCACTCGTGGCCAAGCTCGAAGCGCTCGCGAAGGAACAGGGCGTGACCACCGCGCAGCTGGCCCTCGCCTGGGTCCTGCACCAGGGCGACGACATTGTGCCGATCCCTGGCGCGCGCAAGACCAACCATCTGGAGCAGAATGCCGCTGCGGCCGATATCGTGCTGAGCAAGGCGGAGTTGACCGAACTGACCGAGACCATTCGGCTCGATCAGATCGCCGGCAAGCGCTACTCGGATGCATCGCTGGCGATGACCAACCTCTAAAGGTTGAAGCTTCGAATGCATACCGCATCCTTCGGCGACCTTGCCGCAAGCAGTCCCTGCACTATGCTATGGACATGTTCTGGCGAGGTGAGACATGTCGGACCAGCAAGCAATCGAAGCAGTCGTTCATCTCTACGTCGAAGGCATGACCTTCGCGAACGAAGCTGCATTGCGGAAGGCCTTTCATCCGCGATGCGACATTATCGGGCACTACGAAAACGCCGTGGAGTGGCTGAACCGGGAAGAATTCATCGCTGCGATCGTCGCCGAGGGCTCGGCGCCGCCCACAACACAGCCCCATATGGACATCCAGATGCTTGACGTCGTCGGCGATGCGGCGTGCGTGAAGGTCAGCGACGATTTTGCTGGCATGCGCTTCACCGACTATCTGTCGATGCTGAAGATCGAGGGCCGCTGGATGATCGTCAACAAGCTCTATTATCTCCACACATAATAAGGCCGGCGAGACTATCGCCGGCCTTTGATCTCAAAAAACGCGATATCCTCAGGCCCTGAGGACGCCGCCGGTGAACTTCGTCACGCTGGCGACGATCTTCTCAGTCAGTGCCTCGAAATCCTCGTCGGTCAGGGTGCGCTCGACCGGCTGGATCTGCACCTCGATTGCCACCGACTTCTTGCCTTCGCCGAGCGACGCACCTTCAAAGATGTCGAAGACGTTGACACCGGTTACGAGTTTGCGGTCGACGCCCGATGCGGCCTTGATGATCGCGCCCGCTTCCACCGACTTGTCGACGACAAAGGCGAAGTCGCGCTTGACGGCCTGGAACGGTGAAAGCTCCAGTGCCGGCTTGGTGCGGGTCGCCTTCTTCTTCGGCTCGGCCATCGCATCGATATAGACTTCGAAGCCGCACAGCGCGCCGGACACATCCAGTGCTTCCAGCGTTAAAGGATGGAACTCGCCGAAATAGCCGAGAACGATTTTCGGCCCCATCTTGATCGTGCCGGAGCGGCCCGGGTGATACCATTCCGGTCCGCCCTGCTCGATCTGGATATTGCCCATCGGCAGACCGCAGGCTTCGATCACGGCGAGCGCATCGGCCTTGGCGTCGAAGATATCGACCGGCTTGCCGCCGCCCTTGGCATTGTTCGACCACATGCGGCCAGCGCCGGCCAGCGATGCTGTCCCGCGGCGGATGCCGCCGGCGACGCGGCGCTGGCCTTCCGGCCGGTCGTTCTCATAGGTGCCGGAGACTTCGAAAATGGCGACGTCGCCATAGCCCTTGTCGGCATTGCGCTGGGCGGCGCTGAGCAGGCCCGGCAGTAGGGACGGGCGCATGTCGGACATGTCTGATGCAATCGGATTGGCAAGCTTGAGCGCCGGCGAACCGCCGCCGAAGAGCTTCGCCTGATCTTCCGAAATGAAGGACCAGTTGACCGCTTCCAGCATGCCGCGCGAGGCCAGTGCGCGCTTGGCGATGCGGGTGCGGATCTGCAGCGTCGTCAGGATCTTGCCGTTGACGGCCGCATGGCTTTCCAGCGGCGCCGGCTTGATGTTGTCGACGCCATGGATGCGCATGACTTCCTCGACGAGATCGGCCTTGCCGTCGACATCGGGACGCCAGGAGGGAACGGCGACCGAAACCCGCTCGCCGGAGCCGAAGACTTTGAAGCCGAGGCGCGTCAGGATCTCGGTGCTTTCCGTGGTGGAGACCTCGAGACCTGTCAGACGCTTGACCTCCGAATAGGGGAAATCGACAATCTTCGGTTCATGGCCCTTGTAGCCGACGACGTCGGCCTTGGCCGCGATGCCGCCGCAGAGTTCGAGGACCAGTTCGGTGGTCCGCTCGAGGCCGGGCACCATGTATTCCGGATCGACACCACGCTCGAACCGGTAGCGGGCATCGGTGATGATACCGAGGCCGCGACCGGACTTCGCGATGTTCATCGGATCCCAGAGAGCGCTCTCGATGAGGACGTCGGTGGTGTTCTCGTCGCAGCCGGAATGCTCGCCGCCCATGATGCCGCCGATCGACTCGATGCCATCAGCGTCAGCGATCACGACATTGTTCGGGCCAAGCTTGTATTCGCGCTGATCGAGCGCAAGCACCGTCTCGCCGTCCTTGGCGCGACGGACGGTCAGGTTGCCCTTGACCTTGGCGGCGTCGAAGACGTGCATCGGGCGACCCTGGTCGAAGGTCATGTAGTTGGTGATATCGACCAGCGCGTTGATCGGACGAAGGCCGATCGCGAGCAGACGCTGCTGCATCCACTTCGGGCTCGGGCCGTTCTTGACGCCGCGCACGAGGCGCAGCGCAAAGCCGGGGCAAAGCTTCTCGTCATCGAGATCGAGCGTCACCTTGACGGTCGTTTCACCTTCGACGGCAAAGGACGGGGCGGCCCGCGCCTTCAGCGTGCCGAGGCCGGAGGCGGCCAGATCGCGGGCGATACCGTAGATCGACGTGCAATCCGGACGGTTGGGCGTCAGGTTGATCTCGATCATGGGATCGTCGAGATGAGCGTAGGCGGCGTAGCTCTGGCCGACCAGCGCATCTTCGGGAAGGTCGATGATGCCGTCGTGATTGTCGGAGATCATCAGCTCCTTCTCGGAGCACATCATGCCGTGGCTTTCGACGCCGCGGATGTTGCCGACGGCAAGTGTTACGTCAATGCCGGGAACATAGGTACCGGGCGCCGCAAAGGCGCCGATCAGCCCGGCGCGCGCATTCGGAGCACCGCAGACGACCTGGACCGGCGCGCCCTTGCCCGTGTCGACCGACAGCACCTTCAGGCGATCGGCCTGCGGGTGCTTTTCGGCCGAGAGGACCTTGGCGATGACGAAGGGCTTGAACGCCGCCTTGTCGTCGACATTCTCGACCTCGAGCCCGATCTCGGTCAGCCGCGTGCAGATTTCATCGAGGGTGGCGTCGGTCTCAAGATGATCCTTGAGCCAGGAAAGCGTGAATTTCATTGTCTTGTTCTCGTCTCAAAAATCATCAATCGGTCGGTCAGGCAGCCCTTTCCGGGGCCTTGGCGCCAGGGGCCTTTATGCCCAAGAACATGCATTTAACCGAAATACCCTCGTCGATGGCGGTCCACCAAATCCCTTCGTACATCAACTCGATGTCGTTAAGTTCGCCATCGTCGAGTTCCGACAGGAAGGGATACCACAAAGAGGCGTTGCGATGACACGCCCGTCCGCAAGCGCGGCGTAGACCTCACCACCGGCGCACCAAGCCCGAACTGGTTGCATTTCGTCGGTTTCAAAGGCCAAAGAAGTGTCATCCCAAGCGCCTATCCATTCGTCACGATGCTCGCAGGCCACCTTGAGCAGCTGATCACTATACCCTTTGTTCTGCGCGACTTCCAAACTCTTCAGCCAGACCTTCAGGGACTTTCCGTCCTTGACGATATGGACATGCGGTGGTTTGCCGACATCCAAAGCGTAGAACCTGAACTTGTACCCATGCCAGATCAGCAAGGTCGGCATTGGCTTACGCGCTCAATCCGCCGAACAGCGTCGGCATGTCGAGCGGGCGGAAGCCGTAATGGGTCATCCAGCGGACATCGGCGTTGAAGAAGTCGCGCAGGTCGGGCATGCCGTATTTCAGCATGGCGACGCGGTCGAGCCCCATGCCCCAGGCAAAGCCCTGATACTCATCCGGATCGAGGCCACCGGCGCGCAGCACGTTCGGATGCACCATGCCGCAGCCGAGGATTTCCATCCAGTCGGTGCCTTCGCCGAACTTGACGATCGGGCCTGAGCGGTCGCACTGGATGTCGACCTCGAAGGACGGTTCAGTGAAGGGGAAGAAGGACGGGCGGAAGCGCATCGTCACGCTATCAACCTCGAAGAAGGACTTGCAGAACTCTTCGAGCACCCAGCGGATGTTGGCGACGTTCGCCTTCTTGTCGACGACCAAGCCTTCGACCTGATGGAACATCGGCGAGTGCGTGGCATCCGAATCCTGGCGGTAGGTCTTGCCCGGGATGATAATGCGGATCGGCGGCTTCTGCGCTTCCATGGTGCGCACCTGCACCGGCGAGGTGTGGGTGCGCAGCACCTTGCGCTCGCCGTTCTCGTCCGGATTGAAGAAGAAGGTGTCGTGCATCTCGCGGGCCGGGTGACCTTCCGGGAAATTCAGCGCCGTGAAATTGTAGTAGTCGGTCTCGACATCGGGGCCCTCGGCGATCGAGAAGCCCATGTCACCGAAGATCGCGGTGATCTCGTCGATGATCTGGCTGATCGGATGGATGCGGCCACGCTCGACCGGAGAAGAGCGGACCGGCAGGCTGACGTCGACCGTCTCTGCCTTCAGGCGCGCATCGATCGCGGCCTTCTTGAGCTCCGCCTTGCGTTCCGTGATCGCGTCCGTGACGGCGTTCTTCAGCGCGTTGATGGCGGCGCCACGCGTCTGGCGCTCTTCCGGCGTCATCGCGCCCAGCGTCTTCAGGAGCTCGGATACCGAACCCTTCTTGCCGAGTGCGCCGACACGCACGGCTTCGATTGCCGGCTCGTCGACAGCGGCTGCCACATCAGACAGAAGTTGCTTTTCCAGGGTTTCGAGTTCGGTCATCTTTTCCTGCCTCACAGGGCGTCAGTCTTGTCGATAATTCACGAGAACATGCATCGGATAGCTGGTCGCCACGATGAAGCGTCGCAGATCACTACCCATGTGCACGCTGCCAATCAACCGGGCACACCACAAAAAGCCCGCGACGTCGAGAGAGGAGCCAGCCAATCACGGGCTGTGCCGCTCGATCGCATCGCGCCAAATGCAAAGAACCCGCGCAAGCCTGGCCAGCGCGGGTTCAAAATCATCGAAGCAAAAGTTCGAATAGCGCCGGCTTAGTTGACGGCTGCTTCAAACTCGTTCTTCGTACCGGCGTCCTTCAGGTACTCGAGAGCCTTCTTGGAGGCAGCAACGAGTGCACCGAATGCTTCCGGCTCATGGATTGCCATGTCGGAGAGAACCTTACGGTCAACTTCGATGCCAGCCTTGTTCAGGCCATCGATGAAGCGGCCGTAGGTCAGGCCGAATTCGCGGACGGCAGCGTTGATACGCTGGATCCAGAGGGCGCGGAAGTTGCGCTTGTTGATCTTGCGGTCGCGGTAAGCGTACTGCTTCGAACGATCGACAGCAGCCTTCGCGGCGCGGATGGTGTTCTTGCGACGGCCGTAGAAGCCCTTGGCGGCCTTCAGAACCTTCTTGTGCTTGGCGTGGGCGGTAACGCCTCTTTTTACACGTGCCATTTCATGATCTCCTTAATCTAAAGCGTTCGCGGAATAGTCTTAGAGACCGTTCGGCAGGTAGTTCTTCACGACCTTGCGGCCATCCGGTTCTGCGAGAACCATGGTGCCACGTGCATCGCGGATGAACTTGTTGGTACGCTTGATCATGCCATGGCGCTTGCCAGCAGCTGCAGCCTTGACCTTGCCGGTCGCGGTGATCTTGAACCGCTTCTTGGCGGAGGACTTCGTCTTCATCTTGGGCATTTTGCTACTCCGTTTCTGTACCCCCGGCTGCTTCATCAAAGAAGCCTTCTCGCGATGCCAAGTTTCCGGCCGTCGCAACAAGGTGCGGGAGCGTTTGTTGTTGATCTGCGGCTCCGGTGACGAACCGTTCCGCAAGCATTCGAAACTGCCACGGCATGCCCTGCCGGTCAGTTCGGACGCGCGCTTATAACCGCAGCGTCATAAAAGTGCAACGGGGCGGCAGATGAATCTTCTAGGCAATGGTGGAAGGCCGGCCGGCCATGGCCGGAAGCATCAATTTCACTTGAAGCCCGCCCCATCGAGAGGCGGAAAGATCGAGCCTGCCGCCGTAAGCCTCAAGGATATCGCCCGATATCGCGAGCCCGAGTCCAGTTCCTGCCGTACCATCGTCGATCCTCACCCCGCGCTTCAACATCAGATCGTAGCTGTCGGGATCCGCACCCGGGCCATCGTCGGAAACGCTGAGCACGACATCGTCCTGTGAGCGACCGGCAGAGAGCTCGATCCGAGTTCTGGCAAAGCGCACGGCATTGTCGAGCACATTGCCCAATGCCTCGGCGATGTCGGCGGGATCTGCCTGGACCGTCAGGGCCGGATCGATATCAAGATGCCAGTCGATCCCCTTCTCTTCGGTGAAAGGCGTCAAAACATTGACGAGCTTTCCCGAGATGCCGAGCAGCGATGTCGTGGCCATTTGCTCCACACCCATGCGGGCCGCCTGCAATTGACGGTCGGCGCGCTGCCGAACGAGTTCGATCTGCTGCAATGCCGTTTCGCGTTGGCCCTCGGGCAAGGCTTCAACCAGGTGCGACAACACCGTCAACGGCGTTTTCAAACCGTGGGCGAGGTCGCTCGCGCGAGCGCGCGCGCGCTCGATCGCCGTCTCCCGCTCGCTCAGCAGTAGGTTGATTTCGCGAACCAGCGGCTTGACTTCGCTGGGTCCCTCCGTGCCGATATGAGAGCTGCGCCCGGCCCTGATATCGGCGACGCGGTCGCGAAGCCGCACTAGCGGGCGCAAGCCGACCCACCCCTGCAGAAAAGCAGCCAGAAGCAGCATACCGCCGGTGGAAAGCAGCATCAGCCGCAACGGCCGATGATAGGTCTCAAGGGCTGCTTCCATCTCCGGCTTGGAGAAAGCGGCATAGACGGTAAAGTTCTTGCTTGCGGCGCCTTCGCCGAGCCTCATCGTCTTCATCGACACTAGCAGCGGCGAGCCATCGGGCCCGTCGGTTTCGCGGAACCCGCAGTACATGTCCTTGGATAGTGCATCCGCGGTGATCTCTTCGTCCCAGAGGGAGCGGGAGCGCAAAGGCTCCTCATTGCCATCAAGCGAGATTTGCCAGTAGCGGCCACCGGCCGGTATCTGGAATCGCGAGTCGGCAGGCTCGTTCTTCAATTCGAGAGCGCCATTCTCCACGGCGAGCTGCGCCGCCAGAGAGTCCATCACCGATGTCATTTCGTTGGAATACTGGTCGGCCAGATAGTCCGTGAACAGGTGGCTCAGCACCGCCCAGACGAGCGTCAACGCCAGTGCGATCGCGACGAGCGCTCCAGCAGCCAGGCGAAAATGCAGCGAGTGGATCACCGCGGCCGCTCCGGAAGCACATAGCCAAAGCCGCGCCGGGTCTCGATGGCGTCACTATCCGTCTTTTTTCGCAGCCGCGCCACCATGGCTTCCACGGCATTCTTGGCGGAATCGTCGTCGCGTCCCTGCACCTGGCTTGCCAGTTCGGTTGGGCTCAGCACTTCCCCGGGCTTGCCGATGAAAAGCGCGATCATGCGGTATTCCAGCGGGCTGAGGTCGAGTTCGCGTCCATCGAAGGTCACGCGTCTCGCGCTTTCATCCAACGTGAAGCGGTTGGCGGACTTCACGCGCGCGGCGACAGCGCCGGTGCGGCGCAGAAGCGCTCTCAGGCGAGCCAGCAGCTCCTCGGTGCGAAACGGCTTCGGCAGATAATCATCAGCTCCCGCGTCAAAACCGTCGACGCGCTCCATCCACGAGCCGCGGGCCGTGAGAACGAGAACCGGCGTGTTGATGCCTGCGCCGCGCCACCGCTTCAGGATGGAGAGACCGTCCATGCCGGGCAATCCAAGGTCGAGGATGATGGCGGAGTAATCGCCCGTTTCCCCTTCCTCCCATACATCGGGGCCGCTTGCAAACACCTCGACAAGGTAGCCTTCCCGCGCAAGCTTTTCGACCACGTGGCCGGAAATATTGGGATCGTCCTCCGCCAGCAATATTCGCATGCCCCTATCCCCCCAGCAGCACTCCGTTTCGAGCATTTACGCGCAACGTCCTGATCGCCCCTGCCCCGTCGCGCACTTTCACCTGATAGACGTCGCTGAACATGGATCGCCTGAGGTTGACGTCGATCACCCGCCCGTAGCGTTTTGCGTCAATGCGCTCCAGCACCGTCTTCAGTGGAAGAATCCGGCCTTCGCGGACGGCATCACGCGCCCGATCATAGTCCGAGGCGCGGCCACTTCGTCCGCTACCGCTGTCATCGCTGCCGCTGTGATCGTCACCATCATCATCGTTCCCGTGATCGTCGTGACCGTCGCCGCGACCGGAACCGGAACCGGAACCCGAGCCGGAACTGCCGCTGCCGGAGTTGGACCCGGAAGAACCAGAAGAGCCGGACGAGCCACTGCCACTTGAACCGCTCCCGCCGCCGCCATCATCGCTGCCGCCATCCTTGGCTTGCGCATGGGAAACGAGGATCGGACCGGCGGCGGCAAGCCCCACCGCCAGCATCAACATCGTCATCAAATCGCGACGGCTTGTGTTCATTGAACTTCTAAGTACCTCAATGCATCTGCAACCGCGGAGCCTACACTGAACGCATTGTCGCGACGAGACAAGGCTCCAAAAATCCAAGAACTCCGCCGGGGCGCGGCGGAGTTCTTTCTTCCGAAGGGGTGGCCGGAAGACCGCGCCGGGCAGATTATTGCGCCGAAGCGGGAACTATAGTGACGCTGGTGATTGCGCCAGGATTTCGGACAAAATCCCCTCTATGGGGATGCGCGACCACCACGCGCGTTCCATCTTCAAGCTCAATCTCGACCTCAAGCCGACGACCAAGCTGGTCCACGGCGGCAAGCGAGCCGTTCAACAGCCCCGCAAGGCTCGCCTCCGACACCGAGAGCGTTACTTCCGGGCGATTGTCGTTGCGGCCGCCATGGCGTTCACCGGGATTGTCGTCGTCGCGATCGTGCTCAGCGCCGTCATCACGGCCGCGGCCATGATGGTCATCCCCATCGTCATGACCGCCTCGACCGCTGTGATCGTCACCACCGCGTCCGCTACCGCTGTGGTCGTCGCTGCCGCCGCTGTGACCGGAACCACTGTTGCCGCCACCGCCGCTGCTGCCAGAACCGCTGCCGCCGCCGTCATCGCTGCCACCACGGGCAAACGCAGCCGACGAGAAATGGTCAGGGCCGAACGTCTGAATTGTTGGGAGAGATAGGGTCACTGCAAGTGCCGCGGCGGACGCCAGGAGCGTGCGTGAGATGTTCTTTTTCATGATCTTTGCTTTCTGCGCTCTTCTCTGTTGAGTGCAGAATGCCAAAGTCTCGCTGACAGACCGTTGAGCGCTTTTGTCAGCGTCCTGTCAGTTTGGGCAAACATCAGCCCAAAATACAAAAGCCGCCCTTACGGACGGCTTTGATACGAGAGTGGCGACGCGCCTCACTTCGGCGCGAGCACCATCATCATCTGGCGGCCTTCGAGCTTGGGCTCGGCTTCAACCTTGGCATATTCGGTCGTGTCGGCCTTCACCTGCTGCAGCAGCTTCATGCCAAGCTCCTGGTGCGCCATTTCGCGACCGCGGAACTTCAGCGTTACCTTCACCTTGTCGCCATCTTCAAAGAAACGGCCCATCGCCTTCATCTTCACCTCATAGTCATGGGTGTCGATGTTGGGGCGCATCTTGATTTCTTTGACTTCGACAATCTTCTGCTTCTTGCGCGCCTCGGCGGCCTTCTTCTGGTTGGCATATTTCAGCTTGCCCAGATCGAGGATCTTGCACACAGGCGGTTCGGCATTTGGGGAGATTTCCACCAGGTCGAGACCGGCTTCCTCAGCCATTTTCAAGGCCTGGTCGGTGGGCACGACGCCCAAGTTCTGTCCTTCAGCATCAATCAGCTGAACTCGGGGGATGCGAATTTCCCGGTTCGAGCGCGGCCCTTCCTTCACGGGCGCGTCGGCTTTAAAGGGTCTGCGAATGGTCGTATTCTCCTCGCGTTGTTTCGGATCGCTGCAGCCTCGGCACTCCCAATAACGGAAGCACAAACGTGGTTTCACCATTGCTGCAACGGAGTCGGTAACACTCTTTAGCGGAAAAAACACCTGCTGTCAGCCTGTCAAGAATCTGTTTTATAGGCCAAAACAACTGGAGTTCCGCGATGTTTGACGCAAATCTCATCCATGACCATCAATATCTGACCGTCGGAGAAGGCGAGGCCGCGCGCGAGATTGCCTACATCGCGCGAAGCCAATCCGGCCAGGCGGCCGGCCCAACCCTTGTCTGGTTATCCGGATACCGCTCCGACATGAGCGGCAGCAAGGCGATCGAACTGGACAGGTTTGCCACAGAAAACGGCCTTGCCTGCCTGCGCCTCGACTATTCCGGTCATGGCCTATCCGGCGGCAAGTTTACCGACGGGACGATCTCGCGCTGGCTGGAGGAAGCGCTTGCGGTTATCGTCCATACAGCACCCGAAAGCATCCTCGTCGTCGGCTCGTCGATGGGTGGATGGATAGCCTTGCGGCTCGCCCAGGAACTCGCCAAGCTGCAGGACGGGCCAAAGCTGGAGGGCATGGTTCTAATTGCGCCGGCTCCCGACTTCACCTCCGATCTCATCGAACCGAACCTCACGAAGAAAGAAAAAGCCTCCCTTGCCGAGCGCGGCTACTTCGAAGAGCGGTCGGCCTACAGCCCGGAGCCGAACATCTATACACGGGCGCTGATGGAGGATGGGCGCGACAACAGCGTGCTCAGGGGCATCATCGAGACCGGCTGCCCAGTGCATATCCTGCAAGGGATGAAGGATCCCGACGTTCCCTATCAACATGCTATGAAGCTCGTGGAACACCTCCCCGCCGACGACGTCGTTCTAACCTTCGTGCGTGACGGCGATCACCGGCTTTCGCGGCCCCAGGACATCGAGCGTATGCTTGCTGCAGTCAAAGGGCTGATCCGCTAAGCCAAACGATATCACCTGTGCCAAATCCTAACGAATTTTAACCATGTTGGTGGGTAGCAAGCCCCTCCCCAGAAGTAACGATTGACTCTTCGAGCCTCTGTCCGTTAACTTTTTGTTAACAATACATGGGCGATGCAAGGGAAAAGCGGGCGTGCGAATCAAGGGTTTCCTCGTGGCCATGATGGCCGTGTTTGCTATGTCTACAGCCGCGACGCCGGCTTCCACCAACAACCTCTCGATGGTCACCGGCGCGGCCACTTCCCAGCCGATCGGCCATTACGACTTCTGCCAGACGCATCGCAATGAGTGCGGCCCGAACCGCAATGTCTCGCCGGCTGAGATGTCGGATGCGAAATGGGGAATGGTGCGATCGGTCAACGCCACGGTCAACAACAGCATCACTCCGATGACCGACAAGGAAATCTACGGCAAGGATGAGGTCTGGGCCTATCCGACAACCGCCGGCGATTGCGAAGACTTCGCCTTGCTGAAGCGCCGTATCCTGATCCAGCGAGGCATTTCGCCGGCTAACCTTCTTCTCACCGTGGTTCGCAAGCCCGATGGCGAAGGCCACGCCGTGCTGACACTGCGCACCAGCCACGGGGACTTCGTGCTCGACAACCTGGCTTCCAACGTCAAGCCGTGGTTCGACACGCCCTATTCGTTCATCAAGCGACAGTCGAGCGCCAATGCCGGCCGCTGGGTCACCATCGAAAATGGCCGCGACGTTCTCGTCGGTGCTCTGAAGTAGACGATATCGGATGGAACAAAGAAGGCCGGCAAAAAATGCCGGCCTTCTTTGTTGGGACTGAGTTGATTACTGCTCGGGAACTGCGGCTCAGCCGTTGCCGATCAGGATGCCGGCACCGAGGACAAGACCGCCGCCGACGACCACCTGTAAAGCAGCACGTAAGAACGGCGTTTCCATAAATCTGTTCTGGATGAACGCGATTGCCCAAAGCTCGAAGATCGCAATGATCACCGCCATCGTCGTTGCCGTCCAGAAGTTTGTGATCAGATAAGGCAAGGTGTGGCCAAGACCACCAAGTGCGGTCATGACGCCGCAGGCGAGACCGCGCTTGATCGGCGAACCACGGCCCGAAATCTTGCCGTCATCGTGGGCCGCTTCCGTGAAGCCCATCGAGATGCCGGCGCCGACGGAGGCGGACATGCCAACCAGAAACGTCTGCCAAGTGTCCTGGGTCGCAAAGGCAGCGGCGAAGATCGGCGCCAGCGTTGACACCGAGCCATCCATCAGACCGGCAAGACCAGGCTGTACATAGGTCAAGACCAGTTGCCGGCGCGCAGCAAGGTCTTCCTCAGCCTTCACATTTTCAGGCGTGTGCTTGTCGCCCAACATATGGGTGATCTCTTCGTGGCCTTGCTCGGCCAGCGCCAAGTCCCCCAACAGTTGCCGGGTATTGGCATCGGTAACGCGGCCCGCCGCTTCGACATAGAAGCGATAGGCCTGCTGTTCCATGGCCACCGCTTCACCCCGGATTCTCTCCAATGAAAGGCTGCGCCGCAACCAATCGGGCTTCCGCTCATAAAACCCGCGAACATGTTCCCGACGAATGAGTGTAATGCGCTCGCCGAACCGCTGGCGATAGATTTCGATCAGGGACTTTCGATGCGTGTCCTCCACCTCAGCCATTTCCTCGAAGACCTTGGCGGATGCGGGGTACTCGCCCCGCAGCATGTCGGCGTAGGCGAGATAAATGCGCGCATCGTCCTCTTCGGAGCCGATAGCGAGCGCCAGTATTTCCTGCTCGGACAAAGAGTCAAAGGAACGCTTGGATGATCCAAAAAGCCTACGCAGCATAACAACCTCATTTTTAGAATTATTCTAAAATATGCGCTGCGCTGGCTCTGGTCAAGTTGCCCGCCACGGGCGACTGAGAATTCGGCGCGCGAGGACCACAAGTAAAATCAAGTGCCATCCAGGCTGATTTCCCGCCCTTAACTGGCATCCCAAATAATGTGCACGCCAGGGTCGGTACCTACGCCGAAAGTCTAGGCATACCACCGAAAAACCACAGAAAAAGCCGGTTGAATTTTCCAACTGAAGGGTTGAGATATTGCGAAACGCGGGCATAGTACTACGCAAATATAATTGCCTTATAAGGGAACAACACGGTGCCAGATCCGGTAGATATTATTGTCGGTAGAAATGTTCGGGCACTCAGGTCCAAAAGACGCATATCGCAGCTGGAACTGGGGGAGGCGCTCGGGCTGACTTTTCAGCAAATTCAGAAATATGAGAAGGGCACCAACCGCGTATCAGCAAGTAAACTGCACCAGATTGCGGTCTTTCTGGGTGTGGATATTTCCGAGTTGTTCGAAGGCGCCAATCCCAATGATGGCGCGGGAAAGCAGGGCCTCAGCCCCGAAGCCTATGAGTTGGCCATGCACTACGACAGGCTTCTCTCCACGGCTGGCAAGGAGGCCGTGAAGACGATTCTCTCGATTATGTCCGGTGAAACCTACGCCGAGGCCTTAGGCTAGAGCCTTCATTTCGCGTCAGTGCAACTCGCGTTCATGAAGCGCAACGAGCAGATCGTCCTGCGTATGATGACCTGCGTGATAGAGATCGATCGCGATGCTCGCTATTGAAAGTCCCTGTTGGCTGCGCATCTTGATATTGCGCTCGGCACACCACGCGTAGAGCGCACCGGCAAGCACGTCGACATCATCGGACTGCAAAGACAGAGTAGTGGCTGCTGCCGTCATGGAAGTTGCCCTTGTTCTTGGTTGATCCCCGGCAGAATACTGGCCGCTTTGCTTGTCTTTGCAAAGCGGCATTCACTGCCTGCGTTAACGCAAGACAGATGTGCATTTCCGCTTGTTTCAGAATGGAACAATTGGGCAGGCGCCGGCGCTATTCCGAAGCGACCCTAAAGTCGAGGGAGGCCGAACATGCCTCGATCGCATCCAGCATTTTCTCGAAGCGTGGATGATCGCGCACGGAATCGAGGTCCGAATCATGCTTGAACCATAGGATGTGATAACAGGATGACTGCGGCAACAGCTCCTCCAACAGGTCGAGCGCGGCGTCGCATTCGTTCAACAGCGCATAAACGCAAGCGATGTTGTATTGTGCAACGATGTCATCCGGATCGATCGTCTGCGCGCGCTTCACCCACTCTTTTGCTCGTTCCGCATCGCCCATGTGCGCCAATGCAAGCGCACCGCGATGGGCCGGCCCGGAGTTTTCCGGATGCCGCTCCAAGGCCTCTTCGGCACGCTCGATGCATACGCGCGCCCAATGTGCCCGTTCCTCCATCAGGCCGAGCGATCGACATGCACTCATCAGATGGATGGGCGAGAGATAGTCGTCGGGGCGTATCTCGGCCGCCCTTGTGAAGAAGGTGATCGCGCCCTCGAACTTGCCCTGCATGAAAAGGAAACGACCATAGTGGAAATTCGCCTCATAGAGATCGGGCTCCAGCGCAAGCGCCTTTTCGAATTCGACAAGCGCCTCCTCGTCTCGCCCGTCCTGGTGCAGCGCCAGCCCCCGCGAGGCATGCGCCTCCGCAAGATTTGGATCGAGCGCAAGCGCCTTGGCACTCAGACTGAGAATTCCCTGTAGCGTATACTCGCCCGCATGCCAGTCGCGAAGTGCCGACTCGCAATCGGCCATGCCGGCATAGGCACGCGCATATTCCGGATCCAGCGCGACAGCCGTTGCAAACATGCGCCGGGCCAAGACCAGATAAGGCCTCGTCCAGGTATGGGAAAGCTGCCGGCCGCGCAGATAGTAGGTGTAAGCCTCGACGTTGCTTGTCGGTTCCGCCTCGATTGCCCGCCGCTCCTCGGGCAGCAGCTTGATCTTGAGCTGATCAACGATCGCGTGGGTGATCTCGTCCTGGATCGCAAAAATATCGGTGAGGTCGCGGTCAAAGCGGTCCGCCCAAAGGTGCCCGCCATTCCTCGCATCAATCAGCTGCCCCGTAATGCGCACGCGCTGCGCCACCTTGCGGACGCTCCCCTCGAGAACGAAGTCGACACCGAGCTCGGCTGCGACCTGTTTCACCTGCACGGATTTGCCCTTGTAGGTGAAGGCGGTGTTGCGCGCGACAACGTAAAGGTTCGATATCTTCGAGAGATCGGTGATGATGTCTTCAGTGATACCGTCCGAAAAATACTCCTGCTCGGCGTCGCCGCTCATATTGGTGAACGGCAGCACGGCGACGAGCTGCTTGTGCTTTTCCCTGGCCGCGGTCAAAGCGGCCTTGTTGACCTTCAATGGCAGCGCCCGCCGTGGCGAGATCGCGTAGACCCTCACCGGCTCCTTGATGTTCTTGAGCCTGTGCTCGCCCCTGTCTTCAAAGGAAAGGTCGAGCCGGGTTCCGACATGGTCCCTGACGGAGGCGGAGACGGCAATGCCGCCAGGCTCGGCCAGTGTCTCAAGCCGCGCGGCAACATTCACACCATCTCCGAAGATGTCTCCATCCTCGACGATCACATCGCCCAGATGAATGCCAATCCGAAATTCAATTCGCTTGTCCTCCAGCACGGACAGATTTCGCTGAGCAGTCTCCCGCTGAATCTCATCAGCGCAGGCGACGGCGTTCACGATACTGGAGAATTCGACCAGCATGCCATCGCCGGTCAGCTTGACGATGCGGCCGCGATGCTGAGCAATCTTCGGATTGAGAAGCTCGGTGCGGCAATTTTTCACCGCACTCAGCGTCCCGGATTCGTCTGAGCCCATCAATCGGCTGTAGCCGACGATGTCTGCTGCAAGGATGGCTGCGAGACGGCGTTCCAAGTGTCCCCCGGCGCTGTAATGTTACTAGGCGCCTGCTAATTTAACCTTTTATTATCTTAATGTCCTGCCAATCATTTGGTTGATACAAGATTATAAAGCGATTTTTGAATATGAGAGTCGAGCCATTGCAGCAACCCTGCATAGGCAGAGTGGAACAACAAACAACAAAGGCCCGGTTGCAACAACAACCGGGCCTTTGTCGCATTTCATGCCTGATTGATCAGTTCTCGAAGAATTCCTTCATTCGCGCGAAGAACCCGGTCGATTCCGGATTGTTCTCCTTCGAGGAAAGCTGCTCGAACTCCTGAAGAAGTTCGCGCTGGCGCTTCGTCAGCTTCTGAGGAGTCTCGATCTGGATCTGAATGTAAAGATCGCCGGTCTGGGGCGAACGCAGCACTGGCATACCCTTGCCCTTCAGGCGGAATTGCTTGCCGGCCTGCGTGCCCTCCGGCACGGTCACGCGTGACTTCGTGCCGTCGAGCGTCGCAACGTCGAAGGTGCCGCCGAGAGCCGCCGTCGTCATCGAGATCGGGATGGTGCAGTAGAGGTCGGCGCCATCACGTTGATAGAATTCATGCGGCTTGACCGACAGGAAGATATAGAGATCGCCCGATGGACCGCCGCGCATACCGGCTTCGCCTTCGCCCTGCAGGCGAATGCGGGTGCCGTCTTCGATGCCGGCCGGAATGTTCACGGAGAGCGACCGCTCTTCGGTGACGCGACCCTGGCCATGGCACTTCGCGCAGGGATCGGGAATGATCGTGCCGCGACCATGACAGGTCGGGCAGGTACGCTCGATCGAGAAGAAGCCCTGGGCAGCGCGCACGCGGCCCGAACCCTGGCAGGTGCCGCAGGTCTTCGGCTGCGTACCGGGCTTGGCGCCCGAACCTGAGCAGACGTCGCAGGTAATCGAGGTCGGAACGCGAATTTGCGCCGTCTTGCCGGAGAAGGATTCCTCCAGCGAAATTTCCATGTTGTAACGAAGGTCGGCGCCACGCTCGCGGCCGCCGGACGAGCGCTGCCGCTGACGACCGCCGCCCATCATCTCGCCGAAGATATCCTCGAAAATGTCGGAGAATCCACCGCCGCCAAAACCGCCGCCGCCACCGCCCATGCCACCGTGTTCGAAGGCGGCGTGACCGTAACGGTCGTAAGCCGCGCGCTTCTGCGGATCCTTCAGCGTTTCGTAGGCTTCGTTGATTTCTTTGAATTTGCGCTCGGCGTCATGGTCGCCCGGATTCTTGTCCGGATGGAACTTCATGGCGAGTTTGCGGAAGGCGCTTTTCAGCTCTTTCTCGTCCGCCGTCTTGGCGACACCCAGCGTTTCGTAAAAATCGGCTTTTGCCATTAAGGATTAGACCCCGGAAATGGATTTCCGGCTGCCACGGAGGCAGCCGGAATGTCAGTTTCAAGCTTGACCGTTTCGTCCCGCTTAAGCGGACTTCTTGCGGTCGTCGTCCTTGACTTCTTCGTAGTCGGCATCGACGACATTGTCATCGCCTCCGGCTGCGGAGGCATCAGCCGTGCCGGCCTCTGCCTGCTGGGCTTCATAGATCGCCTGGCCCAGCTTCATGGAAACTTCCATGAGGGTTTGGGTCTTTGCCTTGATGTCTTCGGCATCCGGCTCACTTGCTTCGACCGCAGACTTCAGAGCAGCGATCGCATCGGAGATCGCGGTGCGGTCGGCCTCGGAGACCTTATCGCCGTAATCCTTCAGCGACTTTTCCGTGGAATGGATCAGGCTTTCGGCCTGGTTCTTGGCTTCCACGCCTTCGCGACGCTTCTTGTCGGCTTCGGCATTGGCTTCCGCGTCCTTGACCATCTTTTCGATGTCGGCGTCGGAGAGACCACCGGAGGCCTGGATGCGGATCTGCTGTTCCTTGCCGGTGCCCTTGTCCTTGGCCGAAACCTGAACGATGCCGTTGGCGTCGATATCGAAGGTGACTTCGATCTGCGGAACGCCACGCGGTGCCGGCGGCAGGCCAACGAGGTCGAACTGGCCGAGCAGCTTGTTGTCGGCAGCCATTTCGCGCTCACCCTGCGAAACGCGGATGGTGACCGCCTGCTGGTTGTCGTCAGCGGTCGAGAAGGTCTGCGACTTCTTCGTCGGGATCGTCGTGTTACGCTCGATCAGACGGGTAAAGACGCCGCCAAGGGTCTCGATGCCGAGGGACAGCGGGGTTACGTCAAGAAGCAGAACGTCCTTGACGTCGCCCTGCAGAACGCCGGCCTGGATAGCTGCGCCGAGTGCCACGACTTCATCAGGATTGACGCCCTTGTGCGGCTCCTTGCCGAACAACTGCTTGACGACTTCCTGGACCTTCGGCATGCGGCTCATGCCGCCGACGAGAACGACTTCGTCAATCTCGGCAGGCGTCACACCGGCGTCCTTAAGGGCTGCCTTGCACGGAGCGATCGTGCGCTGGACGAGATCGTCGACCAGGCTTTCGAGCTTGGCGCGCGTCAGCTTCAGCGTCAGGTGCTTCGGGCCGGTTGCATCGGCGGTGATGAACGGCAGGTTGATTTCCGTCTGCTGCGCGGACGAAAGTTCGATCTTCGCCTTTTCAGCAGCTTCCTTGAGGCGCTGCAGAGCAAGCTTGTCGCCCTTGAGGTCGATGCCGTTGTCTTTCTTGAACTCGGCAACGAGGTATTCGACGAGACGCATGTCGAAGTCTTCACCGCCGAGGAAGGTATCGCCGTTGGTGGACTTCACTTCGAAGACGCCGTCGCCGATTTCGAGGATCGAGATATCGAACGTACCGCCACCCAAGTCGTAAACGGCGATGGTCTTGCCGTCCTTCTTGTCAAGACCGTAGGCAAGTGCGGCTGCCGTCGGCTCGTTGATGATGCGGAGAACTTCGAGGCCAGCGATCTTGCCGGCATCCTTGGTTGCCTGGCGCTGTGCGTCGTTGAAGTATGCGGGAACGGTGATGACGGCCTTTTCGACCTTTTCGCCGAGATAGGACTCAGCGGTTTCCTTCATCTTCTGAAGGATCATCGCGGAGATCTGTGCCGGAGAATAGGACTTGCCCTGGGCTTCGACCCAGGCGTCGCCGTTGTCACCCTTGACGATGTGGAAGGGGACGAGGCTCTTGTCCTTCTCAACGGTCGGATCCTCGTAGCGGCGGCCAATCAGGCGCTTCACTGCGAAGAGGGTGTTCGTGGGGTTGGTGACCGCCTGGCGCTTGGCCGGCTGACCAACGAGGCGCTCGCCATCGTCAGAAAATGCCACCATGGAAGGGGTCGTACGCGCGCCTTCCGCATTCTCAATGACCTTTGCGTCTTTGCCGTCCATGACTGCGACGCAGGAATTTGTCGTTCCGAGGTCGATACCAATTACTTTTGCCATGTCATTCTCTCCTTGAAGCAAGCTGTCGGAACCCCGAGAAGGCATTTCCCTGACAGCCCCTTACGGGATGGGTCTTTAAGATTAACGCAATCGTGATTGCGGTGATGCGGCGTATATAAGGAGCGGTTTTCGGGACTGCAAGGCGAGAAATAGCCAGAAAACCAGCAAAACAGGCGCCTAGCAATTAATTTCGACAGGCGCAGGAAAATGGCATTTTTCCGGCCAAACGCTTTAGCTACTGCCCCATGATCAAGTCGAGCAAGGTCGTCCGTCTCGGCCTGCCCGTCGGCGACGGTTCAGGCTCGCCGATATCACCCGGCGGCAGCGCGTCGCCGTAGCCAACATCGCCGTCTTGAGCGATGTCGGCGGGAGGCACCGGACCGCCATTAACCGGAGCCATCGGCTGACGTCTTGGTCGCTCGGTCGCCTGTGGATAGCGCTCACGAACATCGGCCCCGCCCCCGAAGACACCGGAGAGGATGCTGCCGATTGTGGTCGGCTCCTCAAGCGGCGGCGCCATGCCAGGCTCGACAGAGGCCATCGGCTGATCGCCGAAACCGGGATTGACTGCGGGATCTGTCATAAACTGCCCATTGCCGAAGAGCGGTGCCGGCGACAGTCCCTTGTGTGCGGCGACCATGAACTCCTGCCATGCCCTGGCCGGCAGGCCGCCGCCCGTCACTTTCTTCATCGGCTTGCCGTCGTCGTTGCCGAACCAGACGCCGGTTGTAAGGTTACTGGTGAAGCCAACAAAGAGCGCGTCGCGCGAATTCTGGGTGGTGCCGGTTTTGCCAGCCGCCTGCCAACCGGAAAGCTTGGCGCTCTTGCCGGTCCCCTGGTTGATGACACCCATCATCATCGTGTTCATGTTGGCAGCAATCGCCTCCGACAGGACGCGGGGCGGATTGTCATAGGTGTTCTCGTAGAGCACCCTGCTGCCGTCGGCCGTCGTCACACGCCGAATCACGTGCGGCGTCGCCTTGTAGCCGCCATTCATGAAGGCGGCATAGGCGCCGGTGAGTTCTGTCAGCGACACTTCCGACGTGCCAAGAGCAATCGAGGCATTCGGCTGCAGTTCCGATTCGATGCCGAGGCGGTGCGCGAGCTTGATGACCTGGTCCGGTCCGTCATACATCACGAGCTGGGCGGCGACGGTGTTCAGCGACTTTGCAAGTGCCGTCGCGAGCGTCACTTCGCCATTGTACTTCTTCTCGTAGTTCTCCGGCGTCCAATCGCCGATCCGGATCGGTGCGTCATTGAATATCGAGAACGGCGTCAGACCCTTTTCCAGCGCCGCAGCGTAGACAAACGGCTTGAAGGAGGAGCCGGGCTGGCGCTTGGCGGTCACGGCGCGGTTGAACTGGCTGTCGGCATAGTCCCTGCCGCCAACGAGCGCACGGATTGCGCCCGTCCCGTCGAGCGAGACCAGTGCGGCCTGCGAGGCGTCGAGCTTGGCACCATCCTTGCTCAATACGTCGTTCAGCGACTGCTCGGCCCGCTTTTCCAGCGTCTTGTCGATCGTCGTGTCGACGACGATGTCTTCCTTGACGTCGCCGATCAGGCCGGGCAGCTGGTCCATCACCATATCCGCGACATAGTGCCCAGCGCCCGACCAGTAGCGCTTCGCCTTGGCCGGCGTCTGCGACATGGCGGTCTTTACTTCATCGTCTGTGATGTAGCCCTGATCGCGCATCGTCTGCAGAACCACCTGCGCGCGGGCATTGGCTGCCTCAGGATCGCGGGCCGGCGACAGACGCGACGGTGCCTTGACGAGACCGGCGAGAAGGGCTGCTTCACCAAGGTTCACGTCACGTGCGGACTTGTTGAAATAACGGCGCGAGGCAGCTTCGACGCCATAGGCGTTCGAGCCGAAAAACACGCGATTGAGATACATCGCAAGGATCTGGTCCTTGGTGTATTTTTGCTCCAGCCAAAGCGCAAGCAGGACTTCCTGCACCTTGCGCTCCAGCGTGCGGTCCGGCGACAGGAATAGGTTCTTTGCAAGCTGCTGCGTCAATGTCGAACCGCCCTGGACCATGTGTCCGGTCGTCAGGTTGGTGACGAAGGCACGTGTAAGGCCAAGGGGATCCACGCCGAAATGCGAGTAGAAGCGACGGTCTTCGATGGCGACGATCGCTTCCGGGATGTAGGGCGACATGTCTTCGAGCGCGAGCGCTTCGCCGCCCGTCGTGCCACGATTGGCGAGGACGCTGCCGTCAACAGCTGTGATCTTGACGTTCGGGGGGCGCTCGGGAATGGCCCAGGTGCTGGCGCTCGGCATGCGCGACCCGTAGTAGACGACGAGGCCGGCGACGCCGATGCCGGCCCAAATACCAAAAACAATGCACCAGTAGACGATACGGCGGATGAAGCCGAAGAAACTTCCGCCTTCACGCTCCCGGCGGTCGCGTTTGCGTCGCTCGGGCTGCCGTGCCCGAGACGATTTTGGAGCCACGCGCTTGCTTGAGCGTCCACGGACCACACGGTCGTCGGCATCGAGCGCGAAATCGTCATCATCGTCACGGTCATCGCGGCCGCTGAAAGTGGGTTCGATCCTGTCGCGTGATTTGCCTCTGCCCGCCATCTAGTACCCGGTACACCCCATCTTCGCTCTGAGCAACGACGCCGCAGAAGCCGTGCCTTGCCAAACGGTTCTCCGCCCGGTTGAACTTTAAATGCGGCGATTTAAGGGGTGGTTAAGAAGTGGTTAGAAGGGCCACCGCTGCCCCAATAATGTCAAATTTGGTTCAGCCCCTGTTCACCCAACCGGCTCTCTAATCCACGTGCAAGGGACTTGCATAACAGAGGTGCAGAGATGCGTATGAGAATGATTGCAGCCGCGATCGCCATTTGTGGGTTTGGCGTTTCCGCGGCTGAAGCGATGCCGATTGTGCCGGTGAACGGCGCTGCGGGCAAGAATACGGTACTTGTCGATTACGCTTGCGGCCGCGGCTATCATCTCACTCGGTGGGGAAATTGCCGACCGAATTGGAACCGCCCGCCACCGCCGCGCTACGGATGGCGCTCTGATCGTCGCTATGGATGGGGCGGCCCGCCGCCACGCTATGGCTGGCGTTATGAGCGGTCCTACGGATGGGATCGTCCGCCGCCATGGGCTCGCGATCGCTACGGCTGGCGCTGATCACGCAGTTCAAACCAGAGCCCGGCGCGCCAATCGGCCGGGCTTTGTTTCATTTACGAAGCCACGCTTTTTTGGCATGGCTGCCATTCGTTGCTACCGTCACAAATCTGACATATAGCATGCCGAATTGCGCCTAGGATTAGTGCAGCACGCGCAATATGTAGGCATTTCATGAGCATCGACATTAGCAACATCGAAGAATTCAAGCTGCGCGAAGTCTGGAGCGTGCATGAGTTTGCGCGCCGCTACCGGCTGACAAAGATGGAAGAAAGCCGCCTGAAGATGCTGCACGGCCCGTTCGCAGAGATGCGCGAGCTGCTCGTCTGTCGGCAGAACTCCGTTTCCCTCTGGTAGCAGGGAACCATCAGCGGCCTAATGAATTAAGTCCGTAGCGAAACACGCCCTATACGTTTCGCTGAAGGTCGGCCGTCTCCCCTCAAACGTGCCGATCGCGATCAGGCCCGGTGTCTCTCCCAGAGCGCCGGGCCTTCCCATGTCGCCGGTGGAAGCCTCCCCCCTCGGCAAGCGAGCAAAAGGGCGGCCGCTGCAGCGGCCTCGTCGAACTCCTGAAAGCCTCGAAACGCAGAAATGCGTTAGCCCTACTTGAAACGCGAGGCCGGCATTCCGACATAGGACCAACATATTGCAGCCGGTGGAAAGCTGTGCGCGCAAGCAAGGTTGCCGCTTCCATCGTTTTGATCGCGGCTCTCAAATTAACCATTGGTTGACCTTTCGCGATCACTCTGGCTGCAACATTCGCTTCCTCCTTGACCACGGATGTACTGGCATCGAAATGAAGCGGATGACGAAAGGCCGGCTTGTTCCGGCCTTTTTGTTTTTCAGGCTCTCAAGAGAGCAGGCTTTCCTTACTTGGCCAGCGCTTCCAGGATGCGAATCCAGGAGCGGATGCCCTTGTGATAGGAAGCAAGCTCGTACTTCTCGTTGGGCGAGTGAATGCGGTCGTCGCTGAGGCCGAAGCCGACCAGCAACGATTCCATGCCGAGCATCTTCTGGAAGTCGCCGACGATCGGGATCGATCCGCCCATGCCAATGACGACGGCAGGTTTCGGCCACTCGTCGGAAAGCGCATTCTTGGCCTTCGTCAGCACCGGCGAATCGTAAGAGAGATGGATGGCCGGCGAGCCGCCATGCGGGTGGAATTCGACAGAGCAATCCGCCGGGATTTTCGAACGGACATAACTGCGGAAGCTTTCCCGGACGGCATCGGGGTCCTGCGTCCCGACGAGGCGGAAGGAAACCTTGGCGGAGGCCTTGGCCGCGATCACTGTCTTGAAGCCTTCCCCGGTATAGCCACCCCAGATACCATTGATCTCAGCGGTCGGACGTGCCCACGTCAGTTCGAGGACCGAGCGGCCCTTTTCACCAGAGGGGATCGACAGACCAACCTCGCCCAGGAAGGTCTCCGCGGTCTTGCCGAGAGTTTCCCAGGACGCTTTGACATCGGCCGGGGTTTCCTCGACGCCATCATAGAAGCCTTCAAGGGTGATGCGGCCGGTTTCATCATGCAGGCCGGCAAGCGCAGCCGTCAGGATGTGGATCGGATTTGCGGCTGCACCGCCGAACAAGCCGGAGTGCAGATCGCGGTCGGCGGCCGTTATGACGACCTCCTCCCCGACAAGCCCCCGAAGTGCTGCGGCAATCGCCGGCGTATCGCGATCCCACATGCCGGTGTCACAGACGAGCGCGTAGTCGGCCTTCAATTCCGCGGCGTTAGCCTCAAGGAAAGGCTTCAGCGACGGTGAACCGGATTCTTCCTCGCCTTCGAAAAGAATGGTGATGCGGCAGGGCAAAGCGCCGTTCACTTCCTTGTAGGCACGGCAGGCTTCGACGAAGGTCATCAACTGGCCCTTGTCGTCGGCCGTGCCGCGACCCGTCAGGATCTTCCGACCATTGCCAACATCCTTGATCGACGGCTCGAACGGATCGTTTTCCCAAAGCTCGATGGGATCGACCGGCTGCACGTCGTAGTGGCCGTAGAAAAGGACATGCGGCGCATCGGCGCTCGCAGCGGCATGATGGGCGACAACCATGGGATGGCCGGGTGTGGAACGCACGGAAGCATCGAAACCCAGTGTCTTGAGATAGGAAACCAGCCAGTCGGCTGCCTTGCGGCACTCGGCCTTGAAGGCCGGGTCGGTAGAAATGGATTTGATCCTCAAGAGCTCAAACAGCTTGTCGAGGCTTGACGGCAAATTCTGGTCCGCGCGCGAAAGCACTGGCGTTACGTAGGTCATTTTCGACTCCTTTCGAAATTCGGCGGGACGATAGACCAAAGGTAAATCGCTTTCGAGTTGAAAAAAGATCGGAGGGGAAACGGATCGCCGGGAGACTCACCTGAAGACGAGGGCATGAAATCGCGGATACAATTTACAGTTATTTAGGGAAGGCTAAATAGCATGCCGACAATGTGTTCGAGGTGAGATATGTTCTCTGTAGTCACCTGCATTCGCGACAACCATGACTGGCGCCTAATTGTTGCTGCCGTCATCGTTTGCCTGATCGGCAACCTTGCCTCGACGCTGCTCTTGTTCCGCGCCCAGGAATGCGATCCCGGACAGCAACGAAACTGGATCATGGCATCGGCATTTGCCTGTGGCGTCGGCATCTGGGCGACGCACTTCATCTCAATGCTCGCCTATGATGGCGGCTTCACGATCACTTATGGTCTCGGCTTGACAACACTCTCCGTTGTGTTGGCGATATGCGTCTCCTGGCTGGCCATCCTGGTGTCCGCGGAAGGCACGAGCGCGTATTCCTTCGTGCCCGGTGGCATCTTGATGGCGCTCGGGATCGGTTCGATGCACCTGACGGGCATGCGGGCGATCGAAGCCCAGGTTGATATCGTCTACGATCTTTCAGCAACGCTGATCGCGCTGCTGATTGGCGCGACACTCGCGAGCATGGCCTTTCTCTCCTTCAAGAGGCTCAAGGGGGCAAAACGGCTGCTGGTGCCGGCGATCGCCATGGTGCTCGCCATCGCAGCGATGCATTTCATTTCGATGAGCAGCATAACGCTCATTCCCGAACCCGGACGAAGCGCAACCGCAACCGTTCTGGAGCCGAAAGCCCTGGCTGCGATCATCATGGCGGTGTCGACGGCCCTGATCCTCGTCGCTCTCGGCGCCGTATTTCTCGAAAGCCATCTGACCGATCTACGCGGCCTCGCAAACGCCTCGATGGAGGGGCTGCTCGTTCTGCGCGAAGGAAAGATCATCGACGCCAACGAACGCTTCCAGCAAATGTCGGGCTGGCACTTGGCCGAGCTGCTCGGGGCTGATCCGACCTCCGTTCTGATGAGCATGGATGGCAGCACGCCCGCCTCCCGCGAGGAGACGCTGTTGACCAGCAAAGACGACAACGAGATCCCGGTTGAGATCCTGTCCCGTCGCATGGTCTATCGCGGGCGCAACTGCGACGTCTTGGTGATTCGCGATCTCACCGAACGTAAGCGCGCCGAGAAAATGATCGAGCATCTGGCGCAGCACGACGTTTTGACCGGCTTGCCGAACCGCTCGCTGTTCGAGACGCGCATTCGCCACGCTCTTCAATTGGCCCAGCGCAAAGGCACGCAGATTGCCGTCTTCTGTCTGGACCTCGATCGTTTCAAGGCCGTCAACGACATTTTCGGACATGCGGAGGGCGACCGCATCCTCTGCAAGGTTTCGACAATCCTGCAGCGCGTGGCCGATGAGGGCGACACGGTCGCTCGACTTGGGGGCGATGAGTTCGCGATCATCCAGACGGGCAAGCAGCAGCCGGACGCAGCGCGCAAGCTTGCGGGGCTTATTCTTGACGGGCTCGCCGCTGAAATGGATATCGCCCGCGATCCGACCGCCGTCGGCATCAGCGTCGGCATCGCCGTCTATCCTACGGACGGACGCACGGCGGAAGAGCTGAGCGACAACGCCGACACGGCGCTTTACCGTGCCAAGCATGCCGGGCGCGGCAAGGCCTGCTTCTTCGACGCGGAAATGGACGAAACCGTGCGCGCCCGTCGCCAGATCGAGGCGGAGCTGCGCCATGCGATCACGCGCAGCCAGCTCTCCGTTAGCTACCAGCCGATCCTCGACAGCAGGACGGATACCGTCACCGGCTATGAAGCCCTGATGCGGTGGAATCGGCCCGGGCACGGCATGAGTGAACCGGAGGTCTTCATGGGCATCGCCGAGGAAAGCGGTGTGATCGTGCAGCTTGGAGAGTGGGTGATGCGCCAGGCCTGCACCGAAGCGGTGCGGTGGCCGCAGCCGCTGTCCATCGCCGTCAACGTCTCGCCGGTGCAGTTCATGCTCCCGAACCTTTGCGAGCGGGTTGCGGCGATCCTCGAAGAGACCGAGCTGGCCCCGGAGAGGCTGGAACTGGAGATTACCGAAGCTGCCTTCGTGCGTGACCGAAGCAATGTCATCGCAACGTTGATGCGTCTGCATGGACTTGGCGTGCGCATCGTCATGGACGACTTCGGAACGGGCTTCTCGTCGCTTTCGAACCTGCGCGCCTTGCCCTTCGACAAGATCAAGGTGGACCGCAGCTTCACCGGCATTCTCGAGCATGACGCAGCCGCCCGTTCCATCGTGCGCGCCATCATCGGCCTTGGCCACAGCCTGGGAATTCAGGTCGTGACCGAAGGCGTCGAAACGGAACTCCAGCGCCAGATCGTCATCGAAGAAGGCTGTGAGCAGATGCAGGGCCTGCTTCTCGGCAAGCCTGATATCGAACCGAGCGTCAAGCTGGCAGCACGTGAGAGCCTCCTTGCAACCCACGCCGACGAGTTGGATCGGCCGTATGCTCCCGCCACCATAACGGCGGCGGAATAGGCTTAAAGCTTTTTGGCGTTGTCGAGAAGACGACGGATATATTCGAGGGTCAGTTCGCGTTCGAAGCTCTTGAAGCCCCGAAAGAGCGCGAGATCCGCTTCGCGCGCCGCCTCGATCGCGTCGTCTTCCATGCCTTTGGCCTTGTCGGTCAGGAAGATCAGCTGGGCGCGCTTGTCGGACGGATGCGGACGACGATCGATCAGCCCGTCGCGCGCCATGCGTGCAAGCGTGTTTGCCATGGTCGCCTGTTCGATGTCGACGCGAGCCAGCAACTGCTTCTGGGTCAACCCGTCCTCGGCCCAGAGTTCGAGAAGAACCGGGAACTGCCCTGGCGAAAAGCCGAGCCTCGCCGCGCGCTGCTGCAGCGAACGAGCGAAGCCCTTGGCCAGCTGGCTGGCAAGATAGGCTCCCGAGTCCATACGATTAATTCCCATCTTCTCAGTTAGTCGCAAAATACTCGACAAAACGATTCAACAAAACGCCTGCGATGCACGACAAATACTTTCATCGCAGGCTGTCCTTTGAAAGATAGAGCAGAAAAACAAAGCCGCCATAGCCTGGAGGTGTGGCTATGGCGGCTCTAAAATGGGGACAAAGGCCCGGAGAGGGGATAAGGCCTTTGTCCAAGTCCGATGCGGCGGGGGACAAGCCAGCTATCAGACCCTCGACGCGATCAACACGATCAAACGTCGGTAGTAATCATTTGTGATCGGGAATGTGGCTTTTCAAGGGAAAGCCGAGGATTGACTATTACAAATTAGTAACAGTTTGGTGAGGCAGAATCTTTTCTCACTCCTAACTTTATATGGACCTTCCAAGGTGGCCGCGCTATCCATGACGCCATGAAAAAAGGCGATCATCTTTTCCTAGTCGACGGCTCCGGTTTCATCTTTCGAGCCTTTCACGCACTCCCTCCGCTAACGCGCAAATCCGATGGCCTGCCGGTGGGCGCGGTGTCCGGATTCTGCAACATGCTGTGGAAGCTCCTGACCGATGCACGCGACACGTCGGTCGGGGTGACCCCGACGCATCTTGCCGTCGTCTTCGACTATTCGGCAAAGACGTTCCGCAAGGATCTCTACGACGCCTACAAGGCGAACCGCTCGGCGCCGCCCGAGGAACTGATCCCGCAATTCGGGCTCATCCGCCATGCAACGCGGGCTTTCAATCTGCCGTGCATTGAGACGGAGGGTTTCGAGGCCGACGACATCATCGCAACTTATGCGCGTCAGGCCGAGGCGCTCGGCGCCGATGTTACGATCGTGTCCTCGGACAAGGATCTGATGCAGCTGGTGACGCCTGCTGTCCACATGTACGACAGCATGAAGGACAAGCAGATCGGCATTCCCGATGTCATCGAGAAATGGGGCGTGCCGCCCGAGAAGATGATCGATCTTCAGGCGATGACCGGCGACTCGGTCGACAACGTGCCTGGCATCCCCGGAATCGGCCCGAAGACAGCGGCGCAGCTGCTTGCCGAATACGGCGATCTCGACGCGCTCCTGGAACGCGCGACCGAGATCAAGCAGGAGAAGCGCCGGCAGACAATCATCGAGAATGCCGACAAGGCGCGCCTGTCGCGCGAACTGGTGCGGCTGCGCACCGACGTTCCGCTGGAACTCAGCGTCGAAGACCTGACCCTCGAGCCGCAGAATGGACCGAAGCTGATCGGCTTCCTGAAGGCAATGCAGTTCACGTCGCTGACGCGGCGCGTGGCCGATGCTTGCGATTGCGATGCCAGCGCGATCGATGCCGTCGATGTTCCGGTCGAGTGGGGCGCGGCGGCACGCGGCCCCGATCTCGACGTCGCCCAGCACGAGCCAGTTGCCGGTGGCATTCCCGATGTCGCCGGCGAGTCGGTGCCCGTTCCGGCGAAGGCGAACGGCGGGAATGGTCGTGAAGGCACGTTCCTGCCTGGCGATCTTGCCAAGGCGCGCGCCGAGGCGTTTGCCTCCCTGCCCTTCGACCACTCGCGCTATGTCACGATCCGCGATGTCGCGACGCTTGACAAATGGATTGCCGATGCGCGCGAGACGGGACTGATTGGCTTCGACACCGAGACGACGTCGCTCGATGCGATGCAGGCGGAGCTTGTTGGATTCTCTATGGCGATCGCCGACAACGACAAGAACGCCACCGGCACCAGCATCCGCGCCGCCTATGTTCCGATCGGCCACAAAACAGGTGTCGGCGATCTGCTCGGCGGCGGGCTCGCCGACAATCAGATTCCGATGCGCGATGCCCTGCCCCGGCTGAAGGCACTGCTGGAAGACGAGTCGATCCTGAAGGTCGCCCAGAACCTCAAATACGACTACCTGCTGATGAAGCGTTACGGCGTCGAAACGACGAACTTCGACGATACGATGCTGATCTCCTACGTTCTGGATGCCGGAACCGGCGCCCACGGCATGGATCCGCTCTCGGAGAAATTCCTCGGTCATACGCCAATTGCCTATAAGGACGTGGCCGGCAGCGGTAAGTCGAACATTACATTCGATCTCGTCGATATTGATCGCGCCACACATTATGCGGCCGAAGATGCCGACATCACATTGCGACTCTGGCTGGTCCTGAAGCCACGCCTTGCGGCTGAGAAGCTCACGACGGTTTACGAACGCCTCGAGCGACCCTTGCTTCCGGTTCTGGCGCATATGGAAGCACGCGGCATCACCGTTGACCGGCAGATCCTCTCGCGCCTGTCCGGCGATCTCGCACAGGGCGCCGCGGCGCTGGAGGATGAAATTTACAAGCTCGCCGGTGGGCGCTTTACCATCGGCTCGCCAAAGCAGCTGGGCGACATCCTGTTCGGCAAGATGGGACTTGCCGGCGGCACGAAGACGAAGACCGGGCAATGGTCGACATCGGCAAGCGTGCTCGAAGACCTCGCGGCCGCTGGCTTCGAACTGCCGCGCAAGATCGTCGACTGGCGCCAGCTGACCAAGCTGAAATCGACCTACACGGACGCGCTGCCGGGATACATCCATCCTCAGACGAAGCGGGTCCATACCTCGTATTCGCTGGCCTCGACGACGACCGGCCGCCTCTCGTCCTCGGAACCGAACCTGCAGAACATTCCGGTGCGCACGGCGGAAGGCCGCAAGATCCGCACGGCATTCATTTCGACGCCCGGCCACAAGCTGATCTCGGCCGACTACAGCCAGATCGAGCTGCGCGTGCTGGCGCATGTCGCCGAGATCCCGCAGTTGACGCAGGCGTTTGCCGATGGCGTCGACATTCATGCGATGACTGCGTCGGAGATGTTCAGCGTGCCCGTCGAGGGCATGCCGTCCGAGGTGCGGCGTCGCGCGAAGGCGATCAACTTCGGGATCATCTACGGCATTTCCGCCTTCGGTCTCGCCAATCAGCTTTCGATCGAGCGCTCGGAAGCGGGCGACTACATCAAGAAGTATTTCGAGCGTTTCCCCGGCATCCGCGACTACATGGACAGCCGCAAGCAGATGGCGCGCGACAAGGGCTACGTTGAGACGATCTTCGGGCGGCGAATCAACTACCCGGAGATTCGCTCCTCCAACCCGTCGGTTCGTGCGTTCAACGAGCGTGCGGCGATCAACGCCCCGATCCAGGGATCGGCGGCGGACATCATTCGCCGGGCAATGATCAAGATGGAACCGGCCCTTGCCGAGGCGGGGCTTGGAGATCGCGTGCGCATGCTCCTGCAGGTGCATGACGAACTGATCTTCGAGGTCGAGGACGCTGATGTCGAAAAGGCCACACCGATCATCGTTTCAGTCATGGAGAATGCCACCATGCCGGCGCTTGAAATGCGCGTGCCGCTGAAGGTCGATGCACGTTCAGCGACCAACTGGGACGAAGCGCACTAAGCGCTTCGTCGAAAATCCATTAAAATTTTCATCACCTTTCAAATTGTTGATATCAAATATTTTTCTTTAAATTTTTCGTCGAGTGACGGTGCGGATGGAAGGAACTTATTAACCTTCATTTCCTAATTCGAGAGCGGGTATTAGTTGCTAATCATGAGTGAGTAGCGGTCGTATGCGCTTTCCTAGAACCAATCTGACAGGGGCCGAGGAGATTTCCGCGGAAGTCGAAGGTGAACAGCTGCAGGAACACGCCGGCGAGAAGCCTACGGCACCGATCTGGCAGAGCAATTTTTCACTGGCTCCGAATGTGCGGTTTACCCGCACGCCCGAGAATCTGATCAATCCGAAACGCGTGCCGGCGCCACCTCTTGCGCTGCAGGAACGCGTTGCGGCAGAAATCGGCGTGAGCGTGGAGCCGCCGGCGTCTGTTGTCGCCAACGGTCCGCTCGAGGGCTATGAAGCCGAGATCCCGCCTGTGATCGAAGTGCAGCCGACCGCGGCCGTATCGCCGGTGAGTTCGGTCGAGCCTGAAACCCACACCATTGTCCGCGCATCCACTGAACTGGCGTCCATCTCGGACTTCGCGTTCTGGGAAGTCATGGCCTTCGAGGAAGCGGCCGCCGAACCGATCCTGCTGCCCCCGGTTGTTTCCCTGCCAAAGGCCGAGGTCAGCCCAGAATCGATCATCAGCCGGTTCCGTGTCATGGAGTGGCGGCCAGCTCGGCAACAGCCGGCAATTGCCGTTGCTCCCATGCCTGAGCCTGTCGCTCCGCCTCCCGTCGCACCGGCTCCTGGTTTGACGCTCACCCGCGCAACTCAAAGCCCGGCAGAGGCCGAGCAGAGTCGTATGGAAGAAGCGGTCGTCCAGCCGAAAACGCCGCCGATCGCCCCGTTGCCGGTCCGCACGCAGGCACCGCAACCGCTCGCGCCGGCACCGCGCTTTGCCGCGCCGAAGATCGTGCCCTCGAGGGTCGATGCCTCGGGCTACGAATTCCCGTCGCATTCGCTGCTGCAGGAGCCGCCGGAACGTGTTGGCGAGATCATGTCGCAGGAGACGCTGGAGCAGAATGCCGGCCTCCTCGAAAGCGTGCTCGAGGATTTTGGCATCAAGGGCGAGATCATCCATGTCCGCCCCGGCCCCGTCGTCACACTTTACGAGTTCGAACCGGCACCGGGCGTCAAGTCCTCGCGCGTCATCGGCCTGGCCGACGATATCGCCCGCTCGATGTCAGCGCTGTCGGCGCGTGTTGCCGTGGTTCCCGGCCGCAACGTCATCGGCATCGAACTGCCGAACGCGCTGCGCGAAACCGTCTACTTCCGCGAGATGATCGAAAGCCAAGACTTCGAGAAGAGCGGCTACAAGCTGGCGCTCGGCCTCGGCAAGACGATCGGCGGCGAGCCGGTCATCGCGGAGCTCGCGAAGATGCCACATTTGCTCGTCGCCGGCACCACCGGTTCGGGCAAGTCGGTTGCCATCAACACGATGATCCTGTCGCTGCTCTACCGGATGTCGCCGGAACAGTGCCGCCTGATCATGGTTGATCCCAAGATGCTGGAACTTTCCGTCTATGACGGCATTCCGCATCTTTTGACGCCCGTTGTCACCGACCCCAAGAAGGCCGTGATGGCTCTAAAGTGGGCGGTGCGCGAGATGGAGGATCGCTATCGCAAGATGTCGCGCCTCGGCGTGCGCAATATCGACGGCTACAACAACCGCGTGGCGCAGGCGCGCGACAAGGGCGAGATCATCCATGTCATGGTCCAGACCGGCTTCGACAGAAGCACCGGCGCGCCGATCGAAGAACAACAGGAAATGGACCTGACGCCGATGCCATACATCGTCGTCATCGTCGACGAGATGGCCGACCTTATGATGGTCGCCGGCAAGGACATCGAAGGGGCGATCCAGCGCCTCGCGCAAATGGCGCGTGCGGCTGGCATCCACCTGATCATGGCGACGCAGCGCCCTTCGGTCGACGTCATCACCGGGACCATCAAGGCAAACTTCCCGACCCGTATCTCCTTCCAAGTGACGTCGAAGATCGACAGCCGCACCATCCTTGGAGAGCAAGGCGCCGAACAACTGCTCGGCCAGGGCGACATGCTGCACATGCAGGGCGGCGGGCGGATCTCGCGCGTACACGGGCCGTTCGTTTCGGATGCCGAAGTGGAGAAGGTCGTCGCGCACCTGAAGACGCAGGGGCGGCCGGAATATCTCGACACCGTGACGGCCGACGAAGAGGAAGATGCCGAGGAAGAGGATAGCGCCGTCTTCGACAAGGGCGACATGGCCGCCGAGGACGGGAACGACCTCTACGACAAGGCCGTCAAGGTGGTGCTGCGCGACAAGAAGTGTTCGACCTCCTACATCCAGCGCCGTCTCGGCATCGGCTACAACCGTGCGGCTTCGCTCGTCGAGCGCATGGAGAAGGAAGGTCTCGTCGGCCCGGCAAACCATGTCGGCAAGCGCGAGATCGTGGCTGGACGCGGCGAGAGCGAATGATCGCTATATCTGCGGCGACCCGTAGACGGCTGCCGTAGACAACGCCCCTCCACGCGGAGGGGGCTTCGCGACGGAATAGCCTAGCTGGGAAATGGGCGGGCGGTGGTCTTGGTATTTGTGTATTGTCAGGCGCCACAGCCTGCCCGATCGCATCAAAGGGTTTCGAGATCTTCCAGGCCAACAGGAGCGTCTCTTGACCCTTCCGTTCCGGAGGAGCGGAGACCCTGACGGTCTCTGATCCACCTTTTGCAACCATTGCCGAACGCCGGACTTTCGACCAGTTTTGTCAGATCCGCTTCGCGACCAGGCTCCCTGTCCAATGACGCCATCCGTATACGGCGGGCCGTTGATGCGGGATCGGCGTAGAAGAACGGCTCGTTCAATTCGTTGAAAGTCCTCAGGAATTATTTCTCCGCGCACGAAAACGATCGGCGCGGAGACCGTTCAGCCTCAATGGCCGCGAGCCGTAGCGTCTCGGCGACGAAATCGCTCTTGCCGCCGGTGTAGATATCCCAATCGCCGTTGGCCTCGGCGGCAAGGTGACGCTTCAGCGCCTGATACTCGTTTGCTCTTTGCGGGTGAGCGCGCAGATAGTCGCGGAACAGGATGCGGTCGCGGTGGGCCGGATTTTCAGGTGTGCAGAGATAGAGGCGCAAGCCATAGCCGTCATGATCGCGCGTGAAAGGCCAGCGGCCTTCGCCGTAGGGATCGCCATGATCCTGAAAACCGGCGGAGGGAAGCAAGGCGCCGACGGCAGCCAACGCAGCTTCGTCCACGAGCACGGCATCAAGATCGATCTTGGGCTTAGCCGCTAGTCCGGCGACCGCCGTGCTGCCGATATGCTCGATTGCAAGAATGCGATCCGCCGCCAGCGCCAGCAGCTCACACCTTGCGGCGTCGAAGAGAGCGGGCCATGCCGGATCGTAGTCGAGAACCCTGATCGGCCGCATGCCCCCTCCGTGTCAGCCGATCCTAGGCCACTTCCGTGAGGAAGCCGTTCAGCGCATCCACGATCCTGCGCTCGCCTTCTTCCAGCGAGCCGCTGTTGTCGAGGTCGGTCACGTCGTAGTCGCCGCGCACGGTGAGTGAACCGCGAGCAAGACGCGCCATGATGTCTTCGTGCGTCTCGCGGCCGCGCGCTTCCAGACGGCTGGCCAGCACCTCGGCAGTCGCCGTTACATTGATGACCTTGAGCCGCGGGAAGACCGCCTTGAAATGGTGAAGCGCCGAACGGGAGCCATTGGCGATGACCAGATTCCCTTGTGCGAGCGAGACCGACACCTCGGCTGGAATGCCATATTTCAGGCCGTGTGCTTCCCACCAAACGGCAAAGCTTCCGGCCTGTTCCATCGACGCAAAGCCCTGGTCCGACACGGCGAGATGCTGCTCGCCGCCAGCATGGGTGTGGCGGGTGATGACGCGGCGGACGAAATGCACCTCAGGACGGCCCTGGAAGTGCTTGGCGGCCAGCGCCATCAGCGTGTCCTTGCCGGCGCCGCTCGGGCCGACGACCACGACCATGATGCCGCGTTCGGTGCCCGGAACGATGTGCGGTTCGTGCGACGGGTTCATGCGACACGGCGCCCTTCGCGCCAAACAGAGCGGCTAACCGGCACGCCGTGGTCGCGGAACACGCGGACGAGATCGGCGCGCAGGCCGGGAGCGATGCGACCGCGGTCATCGAGGCTGACGGTGCGGGCAGGCGTCGCGGTGACCATGGCGATCGCTTTCGGCAGCGAGATACTCTCGACTTCGTCGGCAATCAGGAAGGGAGCGTAGAGGAGGCTGAGCGGGACGTAATCGGAGGACAGTACATCGAGAACGCCGCGTTCGGCGAGATCGCGGGCAGCAATGTTGCCGGAATGCGACTTGCCGCGCACGATGTTCGGGGCGCCCATCAGCACGCTCATGCCATGCTCGTGCGACGCCTTGGCTGCGTCGAAGCTGGTCGGGAATTCGGCCAGGCGAACGCCATTTTCGATGGCTTCGTCGACATGGGCGAGCGTTGCGTCGTCATGACTGGCGACGGTAATGCCGCGCTCAGCGCAGACCTTGGAAATGGCCACGCGGTGCGGCGTCGAGTTGCGCTCGGATTCCGACACGCGGCGATCGATGAACTCGGCAAACTCGGCATCGGTCAGGCCGCGCTTCTTCTGGTAATAGAAGATGTACTGATCCATCGTCTGGAACTGGCGCTGGCCGGGAGCGTGATCCATCAGCGAGACGAGACGGACATAGGGATCGTTCTCGAAATCGGCGAAATGCTGCAGAACGTTGTCAGCAGAGACCTCGCAGCGCAGGTGTAGCAGGTGTTCGGCACGCAGGCGGCCTTCCTGCTCGGCCTTCTGGATGGCGTCGGCCATCTCGCGCATCTCGCCATGCTCGAAGCCGCCGTCTTCGTCGGCGCCCATACGGAGGCAATCGAAGACCGTGGTGATGCCTGATGTGACGATCTGTGCGTCATGCGCCTGGATCGCCGCCGTCTTGTGCCAGCGCAGGCCCGGGCGCGGCGAATAGTGGCCTTCGAGATGGTCGGTGTGGAGTTCGACGAGACCCGGGATCAAATAGTCGCCTTCGAAATCCTCGCCGACATGGGAGCTGCCTGTCGAGATATCGGCGATCTTGCCGTCGCGGACGAGGACCGATCCTTCGATGATTTCATCCTCGAGGACAATGCGGGCGTTGGAGAAGACGGTTTCTGTGGTCATCGACTATGGTCTCTCAGTTTTTCGCGCCGGCAAGCGGCCACCAGGAATGGGCTGTAAACGGCGCACCACGCGCCTCCTCAACGAAAACGGCAAGGCCGCCAATTGGGAGCGGCCGGCCGGTAAAAGCGGCGAAACGCTCCGCCAGAATGGCCTTCATTATGCCAGCACGCTCCTGCGGCACCTGGCCGGTCAGCGTCATGTGGAACTCGAAGTCATCCATCACATAGGGATAACCCCAGCGCAACAGATTGGCCCTCTGGCTCTCGCTCAGTTTCTCCGGATTTCGGCGTGCGATATCGGCATCCGACAACGCGGCGCGAAACGGTTCGAAGGATTTTACCACCGTGGCTGCGAAATCCTGAAGCGGCGGATGCAGAAAGGCGGGTACCAGCGCAAAGAATTTGCCCAGTTGTCCAAGCACCAGCTCGGGAATCTCGAAGGCGGGCGTACGGGCGGCGAAATCCTCGACAACCTGGAGGAGGTCCTTCTCAGTGACGGAGGCGGCCAGATGGAACGGTGCCTTGATCGTCGCGTGGAAGGCATAGCGGCGAGGCTCGGCGGTCAGCTCAAACTGCTCGGCGGCCGGCAGGTTCGGATGATCGGGAGCCAGATAGGTTTCGCCGGTGAAGGCATCGCGGCCGAGCCAGAGCGCGGCCGTGCCGTTCAAAGGGTCATCCTTCGGCGGCGTAAAATAGAGTGCGTAGCGCAAGGCTCGTATCCTGGGAATCGTTCGGAATGCGGATTGCAGTCTTCAGTGATTTGACCGCCGCCGCAAGCTGGCTTCCGGCTAAAAGATTTCCGTGACAGAATGATGATGATCCCGAACGATCCTGCGCTTTTTTGCGCAATTATGTAGGACTTGCCACCAGACTCTCATTCCATGACCAGATAGTCTGAAAGCGTAGCTTTTAGAGGGTGTTACGGATGCAGGTGGTAGAGGAGCTGAAGACGAAGCGGGAAGAGCTGGAGGCCAAGATCGATACCCTTCGCGGCGAGATCGCGGTCCTTGAGCAGCGAGCCGCGTTCGACACCGTGCTGAAGGTTTACGACGAGCGCTATCGTCCCGACGGCGCTGCTCGCATCCGTTCGAGAAAGCCTGCGAAGGTGCCTGCAAGCGCAGTGACACCATTGCTCAAGGATCTCGACAAGCGCGGAGCCCTTCTGCGCATCCTGAGGGATGCAGAGGCTCCGGTTTCGATGGCAGACTGCGCAAAGCAGGTGGCGCTGCAGATCGGCCTGACCGAAGATGATCCGCGGCTCGGCCAGATTGGCAACGTCCTGTCGCGAGACCTCGACAAGCTCGTCAAGGACGGCCGGGCGCGGTATGCGGGCGTCGCCGACGGCCAGCGTCGCCTTTGGGAGTGCGCCGCCTGATCATGCCCTGTCCGGACTGACACCGTGCTCCCAGACGAGATCGGGCGGTTTGTTGCCCTCCCAGTAGCCACACAGATTGCGCGATGTCTTCCTCGACAATGCGAAATGCCCCATGCTCCACATCTGCGTGCCGTTATCGACCCGGCGATTGTCCTCGCGCCAGGCGATTTCCGCCGCATACCAGTCGAGATACTTCACCGAGAAGCGGTGGTGGATGCCGACATAGGCCCGCTGGATGCGGGAGAAGAAGCTTTCGACGTGATTGGTGTTCACGCCGTCCTTGGTCTCGTATTCCCTGCTGTGGTTTACGCGCTTGAGTTCCTGCAGCCCCTGGAGGTCGTCATAGCTGAAGTGCTCGTCGGCATGGATCGTCGACCCCTTGCGGACGTGCTTCCTCGCGAACTCCCACGCCTCGTTGCTGTCCTCGGTTCGAATGACGCGAGTGAGGGTGCGTTCTCGCCCGAAGAGCGTCTTCTCGCGCATGGCAAGAATCGTCATCCGTTTGAGATTCTGATACTTTTTCCTTCGCCGATCGATCCGGTCCTCCTTCCGGTTTTTCTGCTTGATGTGCCCCCCAGCATACTTTCCGTCGATGTGGATCTCGCCTTCGAGAACGATGTCTTCGCGCCTGGTGGCGATCGCCTCGCGCATCTTCATCAGGAACACCCAGGCGGTCTTGTACTGGCAACCGAGTTCGCGGGAGAGCTGGAGGGCGCTCTTGCCCTTCACGCTGTTCACGGACAGCCACAGTCCCGTCAGAATGTCGCGAAAGGACATCTTCCGGAAGGCGAAGACTGTCTTCGAGGTGACCGAAAATTCGCGGCGGCACTTCTGGCATTTGAAGCACTGGCGACGGATCGGATAGCAGCGCTCGTGTCCGCAGTTGATGCAGATCGGACGGCCACCAGTCTCCGGCCAGCGGATCAGGCAGAACGTCTTGAAGGCGTCTTCCTCGGTGACGTTGCGGAGGGTCTTAAGCGTGAAGGTCCGGCAGTGTGGCGAAAGGAGGAAGTGCTGGTTGCCCCAATATTTCTACCCTCCGGAGGACCTCCAGGTCATCGGAGCTGAAGGAAATTCCGGATACGGCAGGCACGTTGATATTGTTGGGATCTTCCATGTTCAGAGCCTTCATCAAGGACAATACGAGAACGTTCGCCGATCAGGCGCTGGGTTGTCGCAGCTCTATTCGTATCAATCTGAACATGGCGCGTTCGTACCATATCGCGTTGTCAGAGTCGATCGGCTTCGGAGAGGGGGCGCGCGAGAACGACCCTGCTGTAATGGCCGTAATGCTTCAACCGTCGGCATGGATTGAAAATGTTCAAGGAATATTTATGTTTGGCGACAAATATCAACCATAGGTTGCGGTTGTCGATGCCGTTCCGGGTTCGAGATTTTTCAAAATCTCGCTTGCTCTCTGTATCACGGAGTAATATATAAATTGCCAGTGAGAGTTTTGAAGGATTTGGAGTTCGAGGACTGGGCCGGAGAGTACAACGTGACGGATGCCATGTTGTGTGATGCCGCGAAGGAGATCGAAGCTGGATTGGTCGATGCCAGATTGGGCGGCTTTCTTCTCAAGAAGCGAGTGGCAGCACCAGGGCGTGGCAAGCGTGGAAGCTATCGGACTATCGTTGGCCATCGTCAGGGCGACAGGCTTATTTTCGTCCACGGCTTCGCCAAGAACGAGACTGACAATATCACGAAGAAGGAAAAGGAAGCCCTTCGAAAGCTATGTGATGTCTACATGCTCGCTGACGACAAAAAGCTCGCTGAGATGATTGAAATGAAACAGATACTGGAGATTCAGTGCCATGAGCAGAATTCTTAAGAACGTTCATAAGTCTGCTGCGCGACTGCACGAAGCCGGCTTTGTGGATGATGTGACGATGCGGGAGTTCGACGCTCTCTGCCTTCCTCCTCTTCGTGACTATACGCCCGAGGAGATCAAGAAAATCCGGAACTCAAACAAGGTCAGCCAGGCCGTGTTTGCTCAGTTCATCAACGTTAAGAAGATCACGGTTGCCGCATGGGAGCAGGGAACGAAGAAACCCAGCAGCACGGCCATCAAGATCCTTGATATTGTTGAACGAAAGGGGCTGGAAGTGCTGCGATAGCAGCTTGCTTCCAGTAAGGAAGGATTTGCCCGCCCTGCGCGGGCATTTTCATTTCAAGCGACCTGATCTCAATGCCGCATTTGGCTTGGTGGTTGTTCCTACATAATTGCGCTTTTTTCAGTGTGCCTTGGTGCCCATCAACCGATGGCGCAGCGCGTTCGAGGCCATGTCGAACAGGAAAACGACGATGAGGATCAACAGCACCATATAGGCGACATTTTCCCAGTTGGCGTTGGTACGCATCGCCTCCCAAAGCTTGAGGCCGATACCGCCGGCGCCGACCGCGCCGATGATGGTGGCGCCACGGACGTTCGATTCCCACTGGTAGAGCGTCTGGCTGACGAAAACCGGAACGATCTGTGGGATGATGCCGTAGCGATGCGTGAGCACGGTGGAAGCACCGGTCGATTTGATGCCTTCGCGCGGCTTGTTGTCGACGTTCTCCAGGCCTTCGGAATACAGCTTGCCGAGCGTGCCGGTTTCCGTGAGGAAAATCGCGCCGGAGCCGGCCAGGGGACCCGGGCCGAAGGCGCGGGTCAGGAAGAGCGCCCAGATCAGCATGTCGACCGACCGCAGGAAGTCAAAGAAGCGCTTCAGGACCTGGTTCAGTACCTTGTTCGGGGTGATATTGCGCGCAGCCAGAAACGCTAGCGGGAAAGCGAGCAACGCGCCGAGCAGCGTTCCCAGGAAGGCCATCACGATGGTCTGGAACAGCTTGGTCCAGACGTCGCCGTGCTGCCAGGCGCTGTTATGCCAGATATTGTCGAAGGCAAGCGACAGGTTGGACTGGCCGGGCTTCAGTTCCGGTCCCGAAACGATCAGGCTCAGCACCTCGCCCACCGGCTTGTCAAAGAAGGGGGACTGGGTGTCGAAGACGAAATTCGCCCAGCCGAGGAATCGCTTGCGGACCTTCACGCGATCGACCGAGATACTGACGTCACCGGCAAAGCCGAGATCGGCCAGGACGTTGTCGTCATAGACCGTCATCCAGCTCGGCACAGGGCCGATGACCTTCGGCGCGCCGCTGGAGACTTCCACCGGGACGCTGATGCCGCGGGCGGTGACGACCGTCTCCGTCTTGGAGACCGTGACCGTGCGGCCCCTGTCACTGACCGACACGGTGACGCTGCCATCCGGATTGTTGATGACCCAGTCTGGATGCGGGTTGTCGCCAAGCGGCGAGAAGCGCGGATATTTGATCGTGATGCCGTCATCGCCGACGCGCAATTCGGGCTGTACATCATAGCTTACCCACTGGCTGAGATAGAGGCCGACGCGCTCCCAATGGGCATCGGCCAGCAGCTTCGGCAAGTCGAAGAACCAGGTTGCGTAAAGCGCATAGACAAGCGTCGCGATCACGATCATCAGGCCGCCGAAGCGCTGCTGGAAGGAACGTTTGAAATATTCCGGGTAGCGCTGCTCGATCTCGTGCATCCGGTTGGCGTCGATCACCGTCATGGCGGACCTCAATGCTGCAGAAGGAAGGCGTGCTCGCCGACGAGGCGGCGGCGCAGCCATGCGGAGAACTGGTCGACCGCAACGATGGTGATGAAAAGCAGGAGAACGAGCGCCATCGTCTTGGCGCCGAAACCGCGCGAGATGGAGAGCTTCAGCTCCTCGCCGATGCCGCCGCCGCCGACCGCACCGATGATGGTGGAGGCACGAACGTTGATCTCAAGGCGCAGCAGTGCGTAGGAGACGAAGTTCGGCATGACCTGCGGCATGGCGGCGAAACGCACGCGCTCCGACCAGCTGGCGCCCACGGCCTTCATGCCCTCGTCGGGCTTCATGTCGATGTTTTCGACGACTTCGTAGAAGAGTTTGCCGAGCGCACCGATGGTGTGCAGGCTGACGGCGATGATGGCGGCAACTGGACCGATCGACAGGATGGCTGAAAACAGGCCGGCGATGACGATCTCGGGGAAGGCGCGGAGGAGTTCGGTCAGACGCTTGGCGACGATGCGCGGCGGATTGGACGGCGCCAGATTGCGGGCCACGAGAAAGCTCAGCGGCACGGCGAAGATGAAGCCGATGATCGTCGAAACGAGCGCGACGTTGATCGTGATGATCATCAGCTCGAAATATTCGGGGATATAGAAGCCGGCCCAGACATAGACGCGACCCTCGGCGAAATTATACTCCTCACCGGTCTTCTGGGTCGGGTTTGCGATGTCGAACAGGGCGCGCCAGACGTCATTCCAATCCTTTGGAATGAGCCAGCTCAAAAAATCGAAGAGATGCGGCAGGCGCTCGAAGAAATGGCCGGCATTACTTTCATCGGCAAAACGCACCGAGGCAACGAAGGCGGCAAACAGGATCACCAGGCCGAGGCCGGTATAGAAGCGGCGGCGGGCCACCATCTTGCTCCAGGCGTCACCGATTTCACGGGCGCTTTGCGGCGTGGCCGGCGCGTGGGCGGTGGGATCGGCAAGAGTCATGAAGGTGTCCGCTTTCTTCGCAGGAAAAAGGGCGGCCTGCAACGGCCGCCCTCCAGCTATCAGGATCGATCAACCGCCGATGGCAGCCTTACGAGCGTCGATAATGGCGTTGTAGAAGTCAGGCTGAACCTTGGTGTAGCCCTGGTAGTCGCCGCCTTCGATGGCTGCAAAGCACTTGGCATCCTTTGCCGGGAGCTTCATGAAGAAGTCGGTGAGCTTTGCCTGCCAGTCAGCACCGAGTTCGTTGCGAACAACGAGCGGACCGTTCGGGATCAGCGGCGAACGCCAGACTTCGACGAGCTTGTTCGGGTCTACCGTGCCCTTGTCGACAGCCTTGCGGAAGGTGCCGGAGGTGTAGCCGTCCTTGAAATCGCCGATGCCGGAAGAGTCGTCAACAGCGATGTCGACCTTGCCGTCGTAGGCAGCGAGAAGGTTGTTCTCGTGACCGCCGTTGAACTGCGTGGACGCGAAGTACTGGTCATTCGGCATGCCAGTGTCCTTCGGGATCTGTGTCAGCGGAATGAGATAGCCCGAGGTGGAGTCCGGATCGGCGTAGCCGAGCTTCTTGCCCTTGGCGTCCTTGATGTCCTTGATGCCCGCGGACTTCAGAGCCAGGCCGATCGAGTGGTAGCCGGTCGAGCCGTCCTTCTGGACCGTCGTGAGGATCGGGGTAACAGCCTTGTCGTTCTTGATGGCAATTGCAGCGTAACCCGAAGCGCCGAGTTCTGCAAAGTCGAGCGTGCCGCCGAGCAGACCCTGGATAACGCCGTCATAATCAGCAGCCGGGAAGAGCGAAACCTTCTCGAAGCCGAACTCGGTCTTCAGGTGATCGGCCAGGCAAGCGTAGTTGCGCAGGCGGTCGGTTTCGTTCTCGCCACCGAGAATGCCCACGCGGAATTCCTTGAGGTCTGCAGCATGCGAGATGCCGGCAAGCGCAAACAGCGCCGTCGCGGCAAAGAGTGCTTTCTTCAACATGGTACTCTCCTGATTGACCGGCGTCCCCGGCGATCTCTGGTTAAGAAGAAATGTGCCCATAACGCGGGCTTACGATCGAGGCCGCCCCTCTCAGAGACCGGCCAGCGCCAGCGATTGCAAACCGGCGGATTGTTGGGCGGCTGCAGCCGCGGGAATGTTGATCGACGTCGAGGTCATCGTCTCGTCGATGCCGGCACCATCCTTGTCGGTGCCGTAGATCTGCTTGACGGCATCGGCCGTCAGCTCGGACGGCTTGCCGTCGAATACGACGCGGCCAGCGGCCATGCCGACGATACGTTCGCAGTAGTTGCGGGCGGTATCCAGCGTATGAAGGTTGGTGACGACGGTGATGCCTTCGCGCTCGTTGATGTCGCGTAGCGCGTCCATGACGATCTTGGCATTCAGCGGATCGAGCGAGGCGATCGGCTCGTCGGCAAGCACCATCTTCGGGTTCTGCATCAGGGCACGGGCAATCGCGACGCGCTGCTGCTGGCCGCCGGAAAGGGTGCCAGCCATTTGCAGTGCCGTCTGCTCGATACCGAGGCGCTCAAGAGCTGCGATCGCATGAATGCGCTCTTCGCGGGTGAAGATGCCAAGCAGGCTCATTGCGGTCGAGCGATGGTTCAGACGGCCGAGCATGACGTTGGTCAACACGTCGAGACGCGAAACGAGATTGAACTGCTGGAAGATCATGGCGCAATCACGCTGCCAGTTGCGCAGGGCCTGACCACGGAGGCTCGAGACCTCAACGCCGGCAAAATGGATCGAGCCTGACGTCGGTTCCTGCAGGCGGTTGATCATGCGCAGAAGCGTGGACTTGCCGGCGCCGGAACGGCCGATGATGCCGACCATCTGGCCCTGAGGAATGTCGAGCGTCACGGAATCGACGGCGGTCTTGTTTCCGAAACGGCGGGTGACATTCTTCAGCTCGAACATCATGCTCTTCCTCATAGTCCAAACGCGATATGAGGGAGTGCATTAGTCCCGGTTGATGAAGCTCCAATGTCAGTTTTGTGTAAGGACTGTCATAATCGAGGCTTTGGCGGCCCGCCGAAATCCGGCCAGGTCGTGTGCCGCGTAAACAACATGCAGAGAGGTCCTGCCAATCGCAGCCGGCTGGCGATTGCACACGAAGTCGGTCGTTGACAGTTGACCCGATCACCGGTCGATGGCAGGCAACTCAAGGGACATCGAGGATGCTGGAGTAAAGCGATGGATCAGACTCTCTTCAAAAGCCTGTGCAACGCCGGGAAGTTTAAGGAGGCACTCGGCCTCGCCATCCGAGGACACGAGGACGAAAAGTTCACGCCCAGCCGCTTCTCCATGGATAAAAAGACCGGATTGCCGATCTTCTACCGCGGCAACAAGCGTGTAGAGCCGGACGAGACCGGCGAATGGCAATTGGCGAAGAACCCAAATCCATAGGGTAAGGCGTGGCCTGCCGTAGGAGACCGGCCTTCGCTGACCAAAACGTCGAGGAATGGTCCCTGAGCAAACTCAGGGGCTTTTGTCACTATTCGTAGCGCGCGAGAAAATCTTCCGCGCTCAGGTTCCGGAAGTCCTGCAGGGCGATCCGCAGGCGGTCATGCTCCCAATCCCACCAGGCTAGCTTGTCCATTCGTTCGCCGACCTCTTTGGGAAAGCGTTCGCGGATCAGCTTGGTGGGGACGCCGCCGACGATTGTGTAGGGGGCGACATCCTTGGAGACGACCGCGCCGGCGCCGATGACGGCGCCGTTACCGACCTTGACGCCGGGTAGAATGGTGGCGCCGTGACCGATCCAGACGTCATGGCCGATAACGACGCGGTTGGAGCGGCGCCATTCGAAGAAATCGGTCTCCATATCGGCATCCGACCAATAGTCGGCGGCGCGATAGGTGAAGTGATGCAGCGTCGCGCGCCAGGTCGGGTGGTTGGTGGCATTGATGCGCACCGAAGCGGCGATGTTGACGAACTTGCCGATCGTCGCGCACCAGATCGCGCCATCCTGCATGACATAGGAGTAGTCGCCGAACTCGACCTCTTCGATGCGGCAGCGCTCCGAGACTTCCGTGAAGCGGCCAAAGGTGGCATTCTTCACGGAAGCGGTTTCATGAAAATAGGGCTCTAGGCCAATCTTGCGGCTCATGCGGCGATTGTCTTTCGCGGCGAGAATTTCTGGACGTCGAGAATGCGGTCGGCGACGGCCTCGCGCACTTCCTCATCGTGGAAGATGCCGAGGAGCGCGACACCCGCCTTCTTCTTTTCCTCGATCATGCCGACAACCACGGCGCGGTTTTTGGCATCGAGGGAGGCCGTCGGCTCGTCGAGCAGCAGCACCGTATGCTCGGTGATGAAGCCACGGGCGATGTTGACGCGCTGCTGCTCGCCGCCGGAGAAGGTGGCGGGCGGCAGCTGCCAGAGCGCTTCGGGCAAGTTCAGCTTCGAGAGAAGGGTTGCGGCCTTCTTCCGCGCCGTTTCCGCCTTCTCGCCGCGGGCGACCAGCGGCTCGGCGACCACGTCGATTGCCGCGACACGCGGGACGGTGCGCAGGAACTGGCTGACATAGCCGAGCGTGTGGCGGCGCACATCGATGATCGTGCGCGGGTCGGCCGTTGCCAGATCGACGATCTTGTCGTGATGCTTGATGAGGATCTGGCCGCTGTCGACGACATAGTTGCCGTAGATCATCTTGAGCAGCGAGCTCTTGCCGATGCCCGACGGGCCGCCAAGGACGACGCATTCGCCTGACGCAACGGAGAAGGACACGTCCGAAACGACCGGCAGCTTGATGCCGTCGCGCAGGTGCATGGTAAAGCTCTTGGCGACTTCAGAAACAACGAGTGGCGTTGCCATGATTTCTTTCCTTAGTTTCGCATGCCAAGGACCCCTGTAGCCGGAGTCCGAACGGCTCTCGCGATCAGACCTGCAGGATGGAGGAAACAAGGAGCTGTGTGTACGGCTCGCGCGGATCGTCCAGGACGCGATCGGTCAGCCCGTGCTCGATGACATGGCCATCCTTCATCACCACCATGCGGTGCGACAGCAGGCGTGCGACGGCGAGATCGTGGGTGACGATGATCGCCGCAAGGCCGAGATCGTTGACGAGTCCGCGGACGAGATCGAGTAGGCGGGCCTGCACCGACACGTCGAGGCCGCCCGTCGGCTCATCCATGAAGACCAGACGCGGGCCGGTGACCAGATTGCGGGCGATCTGCAGACGCTGGCGCATGCCGCCCGAAAAAGCACGCGGCTGATCGTCGATACGGCCTTCGTCGATCTCGACGCGCTGCAGCCAGTCGACGGCCGTGGAGCGAATGTTGCCGTAGTGGCGGTCGCCGATCGCCATCAGGCGCTCACCGACATTGGCACCGGCAGAGACCGTCATGCGCAGGCCGTCAGCCGGATTCTGATGCACGAAACCCCAGTCGGTGCGCATCAGGAAGCGGCGCTCGGCCTCGCTCATGCGGTAGAGATCGCGATAGGCGCCGTCACGCATATGGTACTCGACGCTGCCGGTCGTCGGCATCAGACGGGTCGAGATGCAGTTGAGCAACGTGGTCTTGCCCGAGCCAGATTCACCGACAATGGCGAGCACTTCGCCGGGCCAGAGCTCGAAGGAGACGTTCCGGCAGCCGATGCGGTTGCCGTAGAACTTCGAGACGTCATTGACTTTGAGAAGCGGGGTGTCGCTCATTGGGCAGCCTCCTGATTGGGTGCCAACATCTCGCCGACATGCCCGTGGGCGCGCCGGTCGTCGCAATGGTCGGTGTCGGAGCAGACGAACATGCGCCCGCCCTTGTCGTCGAGGATCACTTCGTCGAGATAAACCTCTTCAGCGCCGCAGAGTGCACAAGGCTTGCCGAAGCGCTGGATCTCGAAGGGGTAGTCCTCGAAATCGAGGCTGACGACTTCGGTGTAAGGCGGGACGGCGTAGATGCGCTTCTCGCGCCCTGCCCCGAAAAGCTGCAGCGCGTCCGACATGTGCATTTTCGGATTGTCGAACTTCGGCGTCGGGGACGGATCCATGACGTAGCGGCCGGCGACCTTGACCGGATAGGCGTAGGTTTTGGAAATGCGACCGTTGTGCGCGATGTCCTCGTAAAGCTTCACATGCATGAGGCCGTATTCCTCAAGCGCGTGCATCTTGCGTGTTTCGGTCTCGCGCGGCTCGAGGAAGCGCAGCGGCTCGGGGATCGGCACCTGGTAGACCAGCACCTGATTGGGGCCGAGCTTTTCTTCCGGGATGCGATGGCGCGTCTGAATGATCGTCGCATCCTTCGTGTGGGTCGTCACCGCGACGTTTGCGACCTTCTGGAAGAAGGCGCGGATCGAGACGGCATTGGTGGTGTCGTCGGCGCCCTGGTCGATGACCTTCAGTACGTCGTCCGGCCCTATGATCGAGGCCGTCACCTGCACGCCGCCGGTTCCCCAACCGTAGGGCATCGGCATTTCGCGCGAGGCAAAGGGCACCTGATAGCCGGGTATGGCGATCGCCTTCAGGATCGCGCGGCGGATCATGCGCTTCGTCTGTTCATCCAGATAGGCGAAGTTGTAGGTAGCTAGATCGGTCATTCGGCCTCCTTGATGGTGCCGTCGCCGCCGATGCGGCCGGCTTCGAATTCGCTGCGCATGCGGCGGACCAGATCGAGTTCCGCCTGGAAGTCGACATAGTGCGGCAGCTTCAGATGCTCGACGAAGCCAGTCGACTGAACGTTGTCTGAATGCGAGATAACGAATTCCTCGTCCTGCGCCGGAGCGGTGATGTCCTCGCCGAGCTCTTCGGCGCGTAGTGCGCGATCAACAAGCGACATGGACATTGCCTTACGCTCGCTCTGGCCGAACACAAGGCCATAGCCGCGGGTGAACTGCGGCGGTGCCTTGGACGAACCCTTGAACTGGTTGACCATCTGGCACTCCGTAACCTGGATCGTGCCGAACGAGACCGCGAAGCCGAGTTCAGGAACATCGAACTCCACTTCGACTTCACCGATGCGGATTTCGCCGGTGAAGGGATGGTTGCGGCCGTAGCCGCGCTGGGTCGAATAGCCGAGCGCCAGGAGGAAGCCTTCATCGCCGCGAGCCAGCGCCTGCAGGCGCAGATCGCGGGTCATTGGGAATTCCATCGGCTCGCGCGTCAGGTCGCCGATCTCGTGATCCTCGGGCATCTCGCCGTCGCCCTCGATCAGGCCTTCCTCACCGAGGATTTCCGAAACGCGCACGACACGGCCGGTTTCGGCATCGCGGAGTGTCGGCTCCCCGACGTCTTCGTCGGTCAACAGCGATGGGTCGAGAAGGCGATGCGTATAGTCGAAGGTCGGGCCGAGCAGCTGGCCGCCCGGAAGATCCTTGTAGGTGGCGGAGACACGGCGCTCGATCTTCATGCGGGCGGTGTCGATCGGCTTGCTATAGCCGAAGCGCGGCAGCGTCGTGCGGTAGGCGCGGAGAAGGAAGATCGCTTCGATCATATCACCCCGCGACTGGCGAACGGCGAGAGCCGCGAGCGTGCGATCGTAGAGCGAGGCTTCGGCCATAACGCGGTCGACGGCCAGCGCCAGCTGCGCGACGATCTGATCGATACCGATAGCCGGCAACGAACGGTCGCCGCGACGGCGATCCGCCAGCAGGCGATGGGCATTGGCAATGGCGGCCTCGCCCCCTTTGACAGCAACATACATGAGTCACATCTCCGTTGCGGTGATCTTGGTGGTGCGCGGCAGGCAGAGGAACCGGCTGCCGGAGGTCAGCACGATATCGATGCCGCGCGGGAACAGTGCGCGGTTCTCCGTCCAGAGCCGCAGGAAGGTATCGGGCAGACCGATGGGCGCGATATCGGTCACCGTCTTGATGCCCGGTCCCATCAACGCCAGCCTTCTGCCGCTTTCGAGATCCGCCAGTTCGATGACAAGGGTCGTGGAGCGGTCGGGATATTCCTGCGTGCCGGCGGCAAAGAGCCCGAAGGAGGACAGCGTCACACCGGCTTCGACGAAGGCAAAGCGGGCTTCGGCCTTCTCTGATGTGACCGGCGCGCCGGTGTGGAAGCCGAGCCATTGCGGCACGGCGGACCTTGCGAGCCCGGCAGACAGCCAGACCGGGGTGTCGTGATCGCAGAGGGTCAGCGCGATTGCGCCAGCCGCAACGCCGAGCGGCGCCGGAGGCGCGGCGCGGGGAGCGACCGTCTGGATCAGGCCCGGACGCGCCATCGCATCCATCATCAGCTTGAAGACGCTCTGTGCGTGGAAGACCGGCTCAGCAAAGCCGCCGGCCAACGCATCATTCTTTGGGGCTTCCGTCTTGAGGCTCATCAGTCGTCTCCGCGAACCATGGTGAAGAAATCGACACGGGTCGCGGCCGTCTCGTCGGCCCTGCGGCCCTCGGCCGCGGCCACGCGCGCTGCGATCGGCGCGAGAAGTGTCTGCTCGACGAAGTGCTGGGTGGCCGGCTGCTGCCAGAGCGCGTCGAAAATGGCGGAAAGCCGTGCCTTCTCGCGATCTGTGCCGAGTGCCTGTGCGTGGCCAACAGTGTCGGATGCAAGGCGCACGGTGGCACGCGTCACCGTCACCTCACCGAGATTGAAAGGTGCACCACCGCCGCCCATGCGGCCGCGGACCATGACGAGGCCCGTTTCCGGTCCGCGCACCGGCTGGACCGCAGGCTTTTCCGCCAGCTTGTCCCACGCCTCGAGCAGTTCCTGCCGTTCCGCACGCGCAAGCAGGTCGACGACGCGCTTGCGCCTACCTGCCGCCGGCTCATTCTTTTCCGCTAAGGTCATCGCCACATCCTTTAAATGTCTATTGATATAGACAACTATACAAGATATAGTTACGCTTAGATCGCCGACGTGACAAGCGTGTGACATCAAGGGGCAAGATGGCTGGGCAGGTACAAAGACAGACGGGCGTGGCGCTCTGGCGCCAGATCGCCGATCGCATTCGCCAGGCGATCAGCGCCGGCGCCTATGACGAGACCGGCATGGTGCCGCCGGAGACGGTGCTGGCCCTGCAGTTCGGCGTCAACAGACATACGGTGCGAAGCGCGATTGCCGCTCTTGCCCAGGAAGGCATTGTGCGCGCCGTGCAGGGACGCGGCACGCTGATCGAGCGCAAGGAACGGCTGAACTTTCCGATCACCAAGCGTACCCGGTTCACGGCCGGGATCGGCGGGCAGGCGCGCGAAATGCGCGGGCTGCTGCTTGGGCATAGCGAAGAGAGAGCGGACGAAGAGGTGGCCCGCTGGTTGAAACTGCGGCCGGGCGCGCCGGTGATCCGCATGGAGACGGTGCGCAAGGCCGACAATCGGCCGGTCTCCTGCGCAACGACCTGGTTTCCCGCAGACCGCTTTGCCGGCATGCCGGCGGCCTACGAGAAGACGGAATCGATCACCCGGGCCTTTGCCGAACTCGGCCTGTCCGACTACGTGCGCGCGACGACGGAGGTCACCGCCGCCCATGCCGACGCCGCCGATCTTGCCGCACTCGAGCTGACGCCGGGGGCGATCGTCTTGATCACCAAGGCGATGAACACGGATCTAGAGGGTGTGCCAGTGCAATATGCGATCAGTCGGTTTTCGGCGGATCGAGTGCAATTCACGATCGAGAACTGAGAAAGGCCAGGCGCGCCGGAGCACCCGGCCTTCCAAAACCAGCATTGGATTTATGCGCCTTGTCTGACAGTCATGCGAAATTGCTCTGCGGCGTCAGGCGCAACAGGCGTTCGTTCCCGCTGTAGATTGTGCCTGTTGTTCCGCAAGCCAGCGATCACGCGGCTTGCAGCTTGCGGGCCGCGGCGATAGCTCGACGTGCACAGTGCCGGCGCGCAGCGTTGGCATCGCGGCGCGGTAGAGCCGCATCGGTTGATGGCCGTCGCTGACTTCGAAGGTCAGTTTGGCTGAATCATCAAGCTTCACGTGCTCCGTGACCTTGCGGATGATCGCGTAGAATTTGCCGGCAGGCATATGGGTGCGGTCGCCCTCCTCGATATCCCAGAGCTGAATGAAAATCTCCGTCCATGCTTCCGGGTTGGCGCCGCAGTCCAGCGCCGAAAACTGACCGGCCTTGACCTCGGTAACGTGGTACCCAGGCTTCACCGGTCGCCCGTCGTAATAGAATATCAGCGGAGAATCCTTGGCACCGGCAAGTGTGCCGAGCAACAGGCCGAGGCTGATATCGTCTTCCTGAACTTTGCTATTGTCGATCGCGTTCATCTGCGTTATTCCTCATTTCAATCATTCAAGGATTGTTGAAATATGGATCAACGTCAAGCCCTCGTCGCGTTTGGCGCGCTGTCTCAGGAAACCCGTCTGCGCATCATCCGCATGCTTGTGGTCGCCGGCCCAAACGGCATGGCGGCAGGCGCGATCGCGGAAGAGGCAGATGTATCGCCGTCCAACGTCTCCTTCCATCTGAAGGAACTGGAACGCTCTGGCCTGATCGCGCAGCAACGCGAATCGCGATCGATCATCTACACCGCGAACTATGAGGCGCTCGGCGGCCTGGTTCGCTTCCTGATGGAAGACTGCTGCTCCGGACACCCGGAGATTTGCGCGCCCGCCGCAGAGGTCGCGGCCTGTTGCGCCCCTAAAATGGAGGAAAAATTACAATGACCGTTGACCGCGTCTACAACGTGCTCTTTCTCTGCACGGGCAATTCCGCTCGCTCGATCTTGGCAGAATCCATCCTCAACGCGGAAGGCAAAGGCCGGTTTAAGGCTTATTCGGCCGGCAGCCAGCCGAAGGGAGAGGTCAACCCGTACGCATTGAAGGAGCTGCAAGCGCAGGGCTATCCGTCGACCGGCTTCCGCTCGAAGGGCTGGGACGAGTTCGCCGAGCCGGGCGCGCCGGAGATGGACTTCATCTTCACGGTCTGCGACAGCGCCGCCGGCGAGGCCTGCCCGGTCTGGATCGGCCATCCGATGACCGCCCATTGGGGCGTCGAGGATCCCGCTGCCGTCGAAGGCAGCGAAGTCGACAAGGGCCGCGCCTTCGCGCAAGCCGCCCGCTTCCTGAAGAATCGCATCACGGCCTTTCTGAGCCTGCCGCTATCCTCGATCGACAAGCTTGCGCTGGAAACGCACCTGCATCAGATCGGTGCCATGGAAGGCGCGACCTTACAACCATCCAAGGCAAGCCGATGACTGGGTTCGATCTGCCGCGACGGCTTGTTGCCGAGGGGCTTGGGACAGCCATGCTTGTCGCAACGGTGGTCGGATCCGGCGTCATGGCGGCATCGCTGACCCGGGATGTCGGGCTTGCATTGTTAGGCAACACGCTGGCGACGGGCGCGATCCTTGTGGTGCTGATCACCATCCTCGGCCCGATCTCCGGAGCCCAATTCAATCCTGCGGTCTCGCTGATTTTTGCGATCTCACGCAAGTTGCCGAAGCGTGACTTTGGGGGATACATCCTGGCTCAGATCGCCGGCGGCGTGGCCGGCACAATCGCCGCTCACCTTATGTTCGGCCTGCCGTTGGTCGAAATGTCGAGCAAGGCTCGTACCGGCGGCGCGCAGTGGTTCTCCGAAGGCGTCGCGACATTCGGGCTGGTGGCGGTGATCCTCGCCGGCATCAAGTTCGAACAGAGGGCGGTGCCTTGGCTGGTCGGGCTCTACATCACGGCCGCCTACTGGTTCACCGCCTCGACCTCGTTCGCCAATCCCGCCGTCGCTTTGGCACGGTCGTTGACCGACACCTTCTCCGGGATCCGCCCGGTCGATTTACCGGGCTTCTGGGTTGCTGAGATCGCCGGCGCGGTCGTAGCTCTTCTCCTGTTTACCTGGCTCCTGCAGCCAGGTGCTTCGTCAACCGTATCGTCAAAGGCAACGCTATGAACGTCACCATCTATCACAACCCGCAATGTGGCACGTCGCGCAACACGCTGGCGATGATCCGCAGCGCTGGTATCGAACCCGATATCATCGAATACCTGAAGGACCCGCCGTCGCGTGCGCTGCTCGTGAAAATGATCGCCGACGCGGGATTGACCGTGCGCCAGGCGATCCGGGACAAGGGCACGCCCTATGCGAAGCTCGGTCTCGACAACCCTACCCTGACCGACGATCAACTGCTCGACGCGATGCTGAAAGACCCGATCCTGATCAACCGGCCGTTTGTCGTCACGCCGCTCGGCAGCAGGCTTGCGCGCCCGTCCGAAGTCGTTCTGGATATTCTGCCCGACACCCACAAAGGCGCCTTCACCAAAGAGGATGGTGAACAGGTGCTCGACGCCGAGGGCAAGCGCATTGTCTGATCTGCCTGCCGCATCCCCCGACATCTCTGCGCCAAGTGGATCTGGCGGCGCTGCGACCGCCCTTCTCGACCCACAAGCCGCGCATCCTGATCCTCTATGGCTCGCTGAGGACTGTATCCTACAGTCTCCTGCTTGCGCAGGAGACAGCACAGTTGCTCGAGGACTTTGGCTGCGATGTTAGGATCTTCAATCCGGAAGGCCTGCCGCTTCCCGACGGCACTCCGGTGACGCATCCCAAGGTGCAGGAGCTGCGCGCGCTGTCTGAATGGGCTGAAGGCCAGGTGTGGGTCAGCCCCGAACGCCATGGCGCGATGACCGGAATCATGAAGGCGCTGATCGACTGGATCCCGCTGTCGGTCGGATCGGTCCGGCCGACGCAGGGCAAGACGCTCGCCGTCATGCAGGTCTCCGGCGGCTCGCAATCCTTCAACGCGGTCGGGCAGATGCGCATCCTCGGCCGCTGGATGCGGATGATCACCATCCCCAACCAGTCCTCGGTGCCCAAAGCCTTCCAGGAGTTCGACGCCGACGGCCGCATGAAACCGTCATCCTATTACGACCGCGTGGTCGATGTGTGCGAGGAGCTCGTGAAGTTCACCTGGCTGACGCGCGATGCTTCTGCCTACCTCACCGATCGCTACAGCGAGCGGAAGGAGGAGGCCGAAACACTCAAACAGCGCGTGAGCCTCAAATCCCAATGACGACGACCGGCACCGAACGCTCCCCTGTCGCGGCAATCCTCGCCCTCGGTCTGACGCAGATCATCGGCTACGGAACGCTCTATTACAGCTTCAGCATCCTTGCGCCTGACATGGCGCGGGATCTCGATTGGTCGTCGGAATGGATTTTTGGTGCGCTGTCCGTAGCTCTCCTGATCGGCGGCCTGGCGGCGCCGACGATGGGCAGTTGGATTGACCGCTTTAGCGCCGGCCGAGTCATGACCGCGGGCTCGGCGATCGCCGCCGCAGCGCTTGCCGCCTGCGCGTTCGCTCCCGGCAAGGCTGCCTTCGTCGCCGCACTGATCGCGATCGAGACGGCGTCCAATCTGGTGCAATATGGGGCCGCCTTTGCTTTGTTCGTCCAGATCAGGCCGAAGGTTGCCCAGCGCAGCATCACCTATCTGACGCTGATCGCCGGCTTTGCTTCAACGATTTTCTGGCCGATCACCACGGCGCTCAACGCGCACATGCCCTGGCAGGACGTCTATCTGATCTTCGCGGCTATCAATCTTCTGGTTTGCCTATCCATTCATGCATGGTTGTTGCGCAGCGTCAGCGAAACGCGCAAACGGGAAAAGAACGAAGCGGCAAAGCACGTCGAACCGAGCCTTCCGCCATCCGTGCGAACGCCGGCCTTCATCCTGATGGTCATGGGGTTTGCAGGTGCTGAGCCGCTTCATCAACATGGTCTTCGGGAGCGGACTATCGCAGCTGACGCTCGCGTTCATCTCCGCCGTGTTGCTGCCGGCGGCCCTGATCATTCTGATCGTCACCGCCCCGTCGGTACCAGGCGCATTGGTCTTTGCCGTCGTCTTCGGCCTTGGCTCGGGGCTGAGCAGCATCGTGCAGGGAACCTTGCCGCTCGCACTGTTTGGCAGCGAAGGCTACGGGCGACGACAGGGGCAGGTGTTGTCCATCCGCCTGATGATCTCGTCGACTGCCCCATTTATCCTCGCGTTCATGATGGAGAACATCGGCGCATCGTGGTCGCTCGCGATTACCGCCGTCGTCGGTGCTATCGCCGTCCTGGCATTTGCCGCGATCGGCCGATTGGGGCAACTGCCTTACCGATCGCATCTTACGACGCTACCTGGCGACGAGCTTCCGGCGGAAGTCGTGACGCTCCGGCAGCGGATCGCCAATCGCCTGCCGGATATCGAGGCCACCCGCGCAAAAACCTCTCGCGTAACGGACGCGGCAGAGCGCTAGAAGAAACGCGCCCTCCCCGCTGACTGTTCGTCAGCCGCCGGGCTCGAAATCGGTGGAGACACTGAGGTCCCGCCAAGCCGCTTGCTCCTTGGCTCGTACGGCGTCGTTCTGCTCGACGCCACGCACAGCATCGCTGCCAAGCAGCAAGCGCAGCGGCGGTTCGGCAAGGCTGGCGAGATGGATGACGGCGGCGGCTGCCTTTGCCGGATCGCCCGGCTGGTTGCCGGTATAGTCGCGCTGATAGCGCGCCATCTTGCCGACAGTGTCGTCGTATTCCGGCCGGCCTTCCCGAAGTGTGGTCGACGAGCCGGCGAAATCGGTCCTGAAGCCGCCGGGCTCGATGATCGTCACCTTGACGCCAAGCGGGTCGACCTCCCGGGCGAGCACTTCCGAGAAACCCTCGACGCCCCATTTGGCCGCGGCATAGGGCGCGCGACCGGCTGGGCCGATGCGGCCGCCCACGGAGGAAAACTGGATGATGTGACCGGAGCCCTGCTCGCGCATCAGCGGCAGCGCCGCCTTGGTGACGATGATCGTTCCGAAGAGGTTGGTTTCGATCTGGGCGCGGAAGTCGGCTAGGCTTGTATCTTCAATCGAGCCGACATCGCCGTAACCCGCATTGTTGACGAGTACGTCCAGCCGGCCAAACCGATCGACCGCCGCCTTCACGGCCGCTGCGGCAGCCCGCTCATCGGTTACATCGAGGGCGGTTGTCAGGATGCTGGCGCCGAAGCGTTGCTTGAGATCGTCAAGCTGCGACGGATCGCGCGCCGTTGCGACCAATCTGTGCCCTGCCGCCAGCACCGCTTCAGCGAGCGCCCTGCCGAGCCCACGGGAACTGCCGGTAATCAACCAAATCTGCGACATCCGAAATCTCCTTGATCCGTCGGAAGGCCATATAGGCAAATCGGTTTCATCTTGAAAGAAGGCACCCACAGGAGCTATACATACCTAGTGGTAACTAAGATAAACGATGGTACATTCGATTTCTGCGAAACGCTGACGGACGCGCAGGACATGCTTGCTCGCGAGATGCTGGAACGCGCCAGCGCCAAATGGCCGCTGCGGGTCATGCACATATTGGCGGAGGCCAACGGGCCCTTACGCTTCTCGCGCGTTCTGGAACGGGTGGAGGGGATCAGCCAGAAGGTGCTGACGCAGACACTGCGGACGCTCGAGAGCGACGGGCTGGTGACGCGCACACTCTACCCGCAGGTGCCGCCACGCGTGGAATACGAACTGACGCCGCTTGGCGGCGAGCTTCTGGTGGAGGTCGTGACGCTCTGGCAGTGGATCGCCAATCGCCTGCCGGATTTCGAGGCCGCCCGCGCGAAGGCGTCACGGGCAACGGACACGGCAGAGCGCTAGAAGAACGCGCCGCGCCTCTCAAATGAAGCGCGGCGCTTTGATATCAATGCGCGCCGGACATGTCGCCGAGCACTTCCTTGGAAGCGACGGTGGAATCGGCGTTGAGCTTGTAGACCATGGGAACGCCGGTCGCGAGGTTGAGCGCCAGGATCTGTTCCTTGGTCAGGCGATCGAGCACCATCACCAGCGAGCGCAGCGAATTGCCGTGGGCGGCAACGAGCACCTTCTCGCCGCGCAGCACGCAGGGCAGGATTTCCGTCAGGTAATAAGGCCAGACGCGGGCGCCGGTGTCGCGCAGGCTTTCGCCGCCCGGAGGCGGAACGTCGTAAGAGCGGCGCCAGATGTGGACCTGCTCTTCGCCCCACTTGGCACGGGCGTCATCCTTGTTGAGGCCCGAGAGATCGCCGTAATCGCGTTCGTTGAGTGCCTGATCCTTGAACGTCTTGAGGTCCGGCTGGCCGACATTGTCGAGGATGATCTTCAGCGTGTCCTGAGCGCGCTTCAGGTCGGACGTGAAGGCGACATCGAACTTGATGCCGTAATCGACCAGCGCCTTGCCGCCGGTGTTGGCTTCCTGAATGCCGAGCTCGGTCAGATCAGGGTCCTTCCAGCCGGTGAAAAGGTTCTTGAGGTTCCAGTCGCTCTGGCCGTGGCGAACGAGGACGAGAGTGCCGCTCATGAAAAATGCCTCCGAAAAAGATTACTTTGAAGAAAGCCCGAGCACGTCGAGCATGGAATAGAGACCGGGCTTCTTGTCGCGCGCCCAGAGCGCTGCCTTGACGGCGCCGCGGCCGAAGATCGAGCGATCGGTGGCGCTGTGCGACATGGTCACGGTTTCGCCCTCGCCGGCAAAGATCACCGAATGCTCGCCGACAACCGAGCCGCCGCGCAGGGTTGCAAAGCCGATCGTGCCTTGCTCGCGTGGTCCGGTGTGGCCGTCGCGCACGCGCACCGACTTCGACGCGAGATCGATGCCCCTGCCCTTGGCCGCCGCTTCGCCAAGAAGCAGCGCCGTGCCCGAGGGCGCGTCGACCTTGCGCTTGTGATGCATTTCGAGGACTTCGATATCCCAGTCGGCCGGATCGAGCGCACGAGCGGCCTGCTCGACAAGGACGCTGAGCAGGTTGACGCCGAGGCCCATGTTGCCCGACTTCACCACCCGGGCGTGACGGGCGGCGGCCGCAATCTTCGCGTCGTCCTCCACCGAGCAGCCGGTTGTCCCGATCACATGGACAATGCGTGCCTGAGCGGCCAGAGCGGCGAACTCGACGGTGCCGGCAGGGGATGTGAAATCGAGAACGCCTTCGGCGTGGAGAAAGGCCGCCAGCGGATCATCACTGATGATGACGCCATTCGTCCCAAGGCCGGCAATTTCGCCGGCGTCCTTGCCGACGAAGGGAGAGCCGGCGCGTTCGACCGCGGCATGCAGTGTCACGCCGTCGAGCGCGTGAATGAGACGGATGAGCGTCTGCCCCATGCGCCCTGCCGCGCCAACCACTACCAGTTTCATCGCAGCATCGCTCATGTCAGTCGATCATCCTATTTGTCAGCGGGCATCGGAGGCTGCTGGCCTCTGCAGATTGTTGAGGCGAGCGTAGAGACCGTCGCTGCGCCGCGCAAGGCTCTCGTGATTGCCTTCCTCCATGATCCGGCCCTGCTGCATGACGACGATTTTGTCGGCGCGGACGACGGTCGAAAGGCGGTGGGCAATGACGACCACCGTGCGGCCGACCATGGCCTCATCGAGCGCCTTCTGAACGGCCGCTTCCGACTCCGTGTCGAGCGCCGAGGTCGCTTCGTCGAGGAGCAGGATCGGGGCGTTGCGCACCAGAGCACGGGCGATCGAAAGGCGTTGACGCTGACCGCCCGAGAGCGTCACGCCATTCTCGCCAACCGGCGTGTCGTAGCCTTGGGACTGCGCCAGGATGAAGTCGTGCGCATAGGCAAGGCGGGCGGCGCGTTCCACTTCCTCGTCGGTAGCCTCTTGGCGGCCATAGCGGATGTTGTCGCGGATCGTACCTTCGAAGAGATACGGCTGCTGGGAAACATAGGCCAGCTGCTCGCGTAGCGATTGTTTCGTCACATGCGCAATATCCTGGCCGTCGATGAGGATCTGCCCGGCCTTCGGATCGTAGAAGCGCGGAATGAGCGTGATGATCGTCGATTTGCCGGCGCCGGATGGCCCGACAAGCGCCGTTGTCTTTCCGCCGTCGGCGACAAGGCTGACATCCCGAAGGACTTCATCCTCACCATAAGCGAAAGAGACGTTGCGGAACTCTATGTTGGCTTCCGTAACGACGAGCGCCTTTGCACCGGGCACATCGCGCTGATGCGGCACCGTATCGAGGAATTCATAGATCATGCGGGCGTTGACGACGGCACGCTCCATCTGCACCTGAAGACGTGCGAGGCGGCGCGCGGGATCATAGGCCAGCAGCAACGCCGTTACGAAGGAGAAGAAAGCGCCTGGCGGAATATTGTTATAGATCGTGCCGTAGGCGGCATAGGCAAGGACGCTGGCCACCGCCAGGCCGGCGAAGCTTTCCGTCAGCGGCGCTGTCCGCTCAGACAGGCGGGCGATACGGTTTGCGCGCCGTTCGGCGCTTTCCACCAGCCTGTCAACCTTCTGCCCCAGCTGGCGCTCCATGGTGAAGGCCTTGACGATAGCGATGCCCTGGATGGTTTCCTGCATCGCACCGGCGACATGGCTGTTGACGTGGATTGCATCCTTGGTTGCCACACGAAGCCGCTTCGACACGTATCGCAACGCGTAAAGAAGCGGTGGTGCCAGAATGAAAACCGCAAGGCTGAGCAGCGGATCCTGGATGATCATCACGGCAAGCAGAGAGATAAACGTCAGGAGATCGCGCACTGTCGACGTGATCGTCAGGTTCATCACATCGCGGATGCCGCTGATGTTTTGATTGAGCTGTGCAACGACGTGGGCCGAGCGCGTCTGGTTGAAGTAGCCGAGCGACAGCTTCATCAGATGCGCATAGGCACGCTGCTGGTACCGCGCCACAATGTTGTTGCCGATTTTGGAAAGGACCACCGCCTGGCCGTAGCTCGCAAAACCGCGCAATACGAAGGCAATGAAGATGGTAAAGCAGATCACCCAGACAATGTCCGCGCGCCGGTGTTCGAATGCCTCGTTGATGACCGACTTCATGATCCAGGCGGTATATGCCGTCGACAAGGCAACGATGACGAGGCAGCTGATGGCAAAAACATAGCCCCAAAGATGATCACGGCCGTTTTCTGCGATGATGCGCTTCAAGATGCCGGTGATGCTATCGCTGTTTACAGGCGTCTGCTTGGTGTCCGGTGCTTGCAAAAATCAGTCTTCCTGTGTGTCAGGACACGCATGTCCTCATGACTGCGTGCGCTCGCGCGGCTCTATAAAGAGTTGGCAGCCTTTTGACCAGAGCCGTTACGCCCGCCAGCGGCGGCCGTCGGTCGAGACGCCGAAGCTCTCTGGCTTGCGGGCATAGGACGAAAGCCCTGCAAGAGCCGCAAGCGGGTGCGTGACGACATAGGTCGGGATCGTCGCAAGCAGCGCCGAGTGCGGCGCCTTGTCCTCGAACGCAGCCCGGAATTCTGGGTTCTTCAGCGCGGGTAGTATCTTCTGCGAGATACCGCCGGACAGAAAGACACCGCCGCGCGCCATGAAAATCATCGCCATGTCGCCGGCGACGCGGCCGAGATAGGTCGAGAACAGGCTGATCGTCTCGACGGCAACCTTGTCGGAATCAGCGAGCGCGTTCGAGGTGATGTCTGCCGGGTCGGAGTGGACGGGGGCAATGCCATCCGCAGTGCAGATTGCCCGGTAGAGATTGACGATGCCGCGGCCACAAAGAATCTGCTCTGCCGAAATCCGGCCTTCGATCGTCTCCACATGCGCGAAGATCTGCAGATCGCGTGCAGTACGCGGCCCGAGATCGACGTGACCACCCTCGCCCGGCACGGGAATCCAGGAGCCTCGCGCGTAAACGAGCCCGCCGACGCCGAGACCGGTGCCTGGGCCGAGAACGACGCGGGATGCGATCATGTCACCCGCTGCATCGCCAAGGCGCTCGCGGTTGTCATCAGAAAGATTGGCAATTGCCAGTGCTTGCGCTTCGAAGTCGTTGACGACGAGAACGTCTTCCATGCCGAGGCCATCGATCATGGTTCGCGGGCGGACGACCCAGTCGCAATTGGTCAGCGGTATTTCGTCCCGGCTGATCGGGCCGGCCACCGCCAGGATCGCCGAGCGCGGCCGCAAGCTGCTCTTTTCGAGAATGCAGCTACGGATCGCGTCATCGATCGTCTCGAAGTCGGCGGTGCGGACATTGGGAAAATGGATCTGCTCTGCCGCAGCGTCCGGGATGATCGCAAAACGCGCATTTGTGCCGCCGATGTCGCCGATCAGGATCGGAAAGGGCATGGCGGTTTCGCTGGTATCGAGCTGTGGCATGGCAGGTTCCGTGCGTGCGCGCTATTCAAGCGCCGGTTTACGCGTGAAGGGTGGCAATAAGCTTGTCGGCGGTCGCTTCGTTGAGCGCCATCGGGATATCGTAGACGATTGCAAGCCGCATCAAAGCCTTGACATCGACGTCATGCGGCATTGGCGTCAGAGGATCGACAAAAAAGATCAACGCATCGACTTCGCCGGTGGCAATAAGAGCGCCGATCTGCTGGTCCCCGCCGAGCGGGCCGCTTTTCAAGCGGGTCACGTCGAGATCAGGAGCAGCCTCCAACACCCGGCCGCCGGTCGTGCCCGTGGCGACGATTCTCCAGTTCGCGAATGTCTCGCGATTGCGGCGTGCAAACTCCGCCATGTCATCCTTCTTCTGGTCATGCGCAATCAATGCAAGGCACTTGCCGCCGGCCATGAAAAGGACCTCCACCTGAAATTCAATCGATTTGGCTGCTTCTATACGAAGCGCCCGTCTTTTGAAAGACCACCGCGCTGCCAGCGCTTCACTCGATGGACGGCTTGTCGTCCGGTACCGGTCCGATTGCAGGCAGCGCCTCGTCGGACGCCGCGGCAGGCATCACCGCCATCGGCGCGACAGCCGGGGCAGCAGCAGCGCCGCCAAAGGTGGCCGTCTGCACCGAGTCGACGGACGGCGCAGTGAGAACCGACGAGCAGGCGTTCGGAAGATCGGAGACCATCACTTCGCGCGGCTTGACCGGCTTCGCATCGGGCTTCGGCGGCTTCGGCGGCGCCCATGGTTCCTTCGTGAACCACCATGCCAGCGACTTGCCGCATCCATCGTCAGCAGGCACCGGCGCCTGCGGCTTGCAAGAGGCTGCGCCCGGTGGGCACTTCATGCGGATGTGGAAGTGGGAATCGTGACCGTAAATCGGGCGAAGCTTGCCGAGATTGGTACGATCGCCCGTCCAGGTGTCGCACATCTTCTTCTTGATGGCCGGATTGACGAAAATCCGTTCGACCTGAGGATAGCTCGCCGCGCGCATCAGCAGCCGGGCGTGCGACTTGGTCCAGACATTCGGATTGATTGTCAGGAAGGCACCCTTCTGCAGCATTGTCGTGAAAGGCAGGATTTCGCGTTCCTCGATGCTCATCGGGTGAGCAGGCATCGGCGTCAGCCATATGTCGGCATCAAGCCCTATCTGGTGCGAGGCATGGCCGTTGAACATTGGTCCGCCGCGCGGCTGTGAAATGTCGCCGACCAGCAAGCCCGGCCATCCGTCGTATTTTGCCGCGTCACGGGACAACTGTTCCAACAGTGAAATCATCGCGGGATTGCCCCAGCGACGATTGCGCGAAAGCCGCATGGTCTGCCAGGTCGGACCGTCGGTCGGCAGCGCCACGGCGCCGGACATGCAGCCTTTCGCGTAGAAACCGAAGGCCTGCGCCGCCCCTTGATTTGGCAGTGCGACGGCGCCGAAGAGGGCCTTGGCGCTCCCGGGACTTGGCTGCTTCTGCTCGGCGTTGGCATCGCCGGCGACAAGGCTTGCTCCGAGCACGCCGGCGAATGCCAATTTCAAAAATGTCTGGAAAGTCCTGGTGGTATGGAGAGCCATGCCATGTCCTGAGCGTCTGTGGCCCGCGGCCGAGTGATTTGCAATCGAATCTACCGTGAAAAGCAATTTTGGTGAATCGATGTTTTGCATAAGCAGGGAATGAGCCGAGCTTACCCGGGCAACAAATGCTCACGATCCTGCGAACCGGACAAAAACGGTCGCCTCACCTGTTTTTCGCCTGCTTTTCGCCTATTGTCGGCGAAAGCAGACAATAATCGGGGTTGGCGAATGGCGCTTACGTGGTCGAAACTTGGTGTGGTCTTTTCTCTTCTCGGCACATTGGCGTTGCCCTTGCAGGCCGTTGCCCAGGAGCCAAATTTCCAGATCGGCAGTTCCGTCATCAGCGAGCTGAAATACAAGCCGGGATTCAAGCATTTCGACTACGTCAATCCGGATGCGCCGAAGGGCGGCAATCTGCGGCTTTCCGCCTCCGGCACCTACGACACCTTCAATCCGCTGCTTTCGAAGGGGGAAACGGCAGTCGGCCTGACCCTGCCTTTCGAAACGCTGATGAAATCGGCCGACGACGAGCTGCTCGCCTCCTACGGCTTGCTGGCGGAAGGCCTTTCCTATCCCGACGACGTCTCGAACGCGACGTTCCGGCTCAGGGCCGAGGCAAAGTGGGCGGATGGGAAGCCGGTGACGCCCGAGGACGTGATCTTCAGCTTCGACAAGACAAAGGAGCTCAATCCCCTCGCCTCCAACTATTACAAGCACGTGGTCAAGGCCGAAAAGACCGGCGAACGCGACGTGACCTTCACGTTCGACGAGAAGAACAACAAGGAGCTTCCCAATATCCTCGGTCAGTTGACTGTGGTGCCGAAGCACTGGTGGGAGGGCACGGGGCCTGACGGTAAGCCGCGTGACATTACCAAGACGACGCTCGAGCCGGTGATGGGATCCGGCCCCTACAAGATCGCTGCCTTCGCGCCGGGCGCAACGATCCGCTACGAGTTGCGCGACGACTATTGGGGCAAGGACCTCAACGTGAATGTCGGCCAGAACAATTTCGGCTCGATCACCTACACCTATTTCGGCGACCGGGACGTGGAGTTCGAGGCCTTCCGAGCCGGCAACAGCGACTATTGGCAGGAGACGCAGGCGGCACGCTGGGCGACCGGCTATGATTTCCCCGCCGTCAAGGACGGGCGCGTGAAGAAAGAGGACGTCGCCAACGCACTGCGCGCCACCGGCATCATGCAGGCCCTGGTACCGAACACGCGCCGCGATATCTTCAAGGACGAAAAGGTTCGCGAGGCGCTGAATTACGGCTTCGACTTCGAGGAACTGAACCGCACCGTCGCCTTCAACACCTACAAGCGCATCGACAGCTATTTCTGGAACACCGAGCTCGCCTCCTCGGGGCTACCGCAGGGCCGCGAACTGGAGATCCTGAACGGCCTCAAGGATAAGCTGTCGCCCGCGGTCTTCACCACCCCCTATACCAATCCGGTCGGCGGCGATCCGCAGAAGAGCCGCGACAACCTGCGCAAGGCAATCGGGCTGTTCAAGGAAGCGGGCTGGGAGATCAAGGGCAACCGCATGGTCAACACCAGGACCGGCAAGCCGATGAGCTTCGAGATCCTCCTGTCGAGCCCGATGCTGGAACGCTGGGCGGTGCCCTATACCAACAATCTGAAGAAGATCGGCATCGATGCGCGCGTCCGGACCGTGGATGCCTCGCAATACACCAACCGGGTGCGCAGCTTCGACTACGACATGATCTGGAACGTGTGGGCCGAGACGATGAACCCCGGCAACGAGCAGGCCGACTATTGGGGCTCGGGATCGGCCAACCAGCAGGGCTCACGCAACTATGCGGGCATTGCCGATCCGGCGATCGATGCGCTGATCCGCATGGTGATCTTCGCCCCCAACCGCGACGAGCAGGTGGCGGCGATTAAGGCGCTCGACCGCGTGCTTTTGGCGGGGCACTATGTCGTGCCACTGTTTTATCGCGGTACGCAATCGATCGCCTATTGGAACACTATCACCCGGCCGGCCGAGTATCCGACCTACGCGACCGGCTTCCCCGATGCCTGGTGGTCATCCGCCGCGTCAAAATGAGCAGGCTTGCATTGGCCTGACGGCTGGGCTCCAAATGAACGATGCGAATCAGGACAAGGCGTAGCGCGCTTGGCCACACCACAAGGAGACCGCACGGATTGAACGGCGATAGACTGGACAGCGCTCGACGCAAGCTTTCCCGGAAGGGCCTTCACTGATGGGCGCCTATATCCTTCGCCGCCTGCTTTTGATGATCCCGACGATCATCGGCATCATGGCCATTTCCTTTACCGTCATCCAGTTCGCGCCCGGCGGCCCAGTCGAGCAGGTGATTGCGCAGCTGACCGGCGATGCGCAGGGCGCGGACTCGCGGCTTTCCGGCGGCGGCGGTGATCTTCTCGGCGGCGGAGGCCTTGACGAAGGCGGCTCGAAATACCGCGGTGCCCAGGGGCTTGATCCGGAATTGATCGCCAAGCTTGAAAAGCAGTTCGGTTTCGACAAGCCGCCGCTGACGCGCTTCGGCCAAATGATGTGGAACTACATCCGCCTCGACTTCGGCGAGAGCTTCTTTCGCAACACTACTGTGCTTAACCTGATCAAAGAAAAGCTGCCGGTCTCGGCCTCGCTCGGCGTCTGGATCATGATCTTCTCGTACGGCATCTCGATCCCGCTCGGAATCCGCAAGGCCGTCAAGGACGGTTCCACGTTCGACGTCTGGACGTCGGGTGTCATCATCATCGGCTATGCGGTTCCAAGCTTCCTGTTCGGTATTTTGCTGATCGTGCTCTTTGCCGGCGGATCCTTCTATGACTGGTTCCCGTTGCGCGGCCTTGTCTCCGACAATTTCGACCAGCTTGCCTGGTGGCAGAAGCCGCTCGACTACTTCTGGCATCTGACGCTGCCGCTGATCTCGCTCTCGCTGGCGGCCTTCGCCACGACGACGCTCTTGACCAAGAACTCGTTCATCGAGGAGATCAAGAAGCAATATGTCGTGACCGCTCGCGCGAAGGGATTGAACCAGCGCCAAGTGCTCTACGGACATGTCTTCCGCAACGCCATGCTGATCATCATCGCCGGCTTCCCCGGCGCTTTCATTTCCGCCTTCTTCACCGGCTCGCTGCTGATCGAGAACATCTTCTCGCTCGATGGGCTGGGGCGGCTTGGCTATCTCTCGGTGGTCAACCGCGACTATCCGATCGTGTTTGCGACGCTCTACATCTTCTCGCTGCTGGGCCTGTTCGTCAGCCTGGTTTCCGACCTGATCTACACGTGGATCGATCCGCGTATCGACTTCGAGCGGAGGGACGTCTGATGGACACCGCCGCCAATCCGACGACCGCAACGCCGGTCAAGCCGCCGCGCAAAGGCCTGCTGTCCCCGACCAACGTCCGCCGCTGGAAGAATTTCAAGGCCAACAGGCGCGGCCACTGGTCCTTGTGGCTGTTCCTTGCCCTGTTCGTGCTCAGCCTGTTTGCCGAGTTCATCGCCAACGACCGGCCGATCATCGCCTCCTACAGGGGTGAGATCCTCTTCCCAGTTCTGGTCAACTATCCCGAAGAGAAGTTCGGCGGATTCCTGGCTGAAACCGACTACCGCTCCGACGTCATATCGGACGAGATCAACGCCAACGGCTGGATGATCTGGCCGCCGATCCACTACTCCTATCGCTCTGTCAATTCGAACATCCCGCATTCGGCGCCGACCCCACCCTTCTGGCTGATGAGCAAGGAGGAGCGCTGCTCCGGATATCCGAAAGGAGCGGCCGACCCCGGCTGCAACTTCGGCAATCTCAACTGGCTCGGCACAGACGATCAGGCGCGTGACGTGCTTGCCCGCGTCATCTACGGCTTCCGCATCTCCGTGCTGTTCGGGCTGGTGTTGACGATCTGCTCGGCCATCATCGGCGTCAGCGCCGGCGCGATCCAGGGCTATTTCGGCGGCTGGACAGACCTACTGCTGCAGCGTTTCATCGAGATCTGGTCGTCGATGCCGGTGCTCTATATCCTGCTGATCATCGCAGCCATCCTGCCGCCCGGCTTCTTCGTGCTGCTTGGGATCATGCTGCTCTTCTCATGGGTCGGCTTCGTCGGCGTCGTGCGCGCGGAATTCCTGCGGGCCCGCAATTTCGAATATGTGCGTGCCGCCCGTGCGCTCGGGGTGAACAACCGGACAATCATGTGGCGCCACCTGCTGCCGAACGCGATGGTGGCGACGCTCACATTCCTGCCATTCATCTTGTCGGGCTCGATCACGACGCTGACCTCGCTCGACTTCCTCGGTTTTGGCATGCCGCCGGGCTCTCCTTCGCTCGGCGAGATGATCGCGCAGGGCAAGGCCAACCTGCAGGCGCCATGGCTCGGGCTGACGGCGTTCTTCACCATGTCGATCATGCTGTCGCTGTTGATCTTCATCGGCGAAGCGGTTCGTGATGCATTCGATCCCAGGAAGACGTTTCAATGAGTGACGCTGCCGAAACACTGCTGTCCGTTCGCGAGCTTTCGGTGGCGTTCCACCAGGGCGGCGATACATCGCTGGCCGTCGATCACATCTCCTTCGATATTCGCAAGGGCGAGGTCGTGGCGCTCGTCGGCGAGTCCGGCTCGGGCAAATCGGTCTCCGCCAATTCGATCCTGCGTCTGCTCCCCTACCCCTCAGCCAGCCATCCCTCCGGCGAAATCCTGTTCAAGGGCAAGGACCTCTTGAAGGCATCCGACAAGGCGTTGCGCGCGGTGCGCGGCAATGACATCACGATGATCTTCCAGGAGCCGATGACCTCGCTCAACCCGCTGCACACGATCGAGAAGCAGATCGCCGAGATCCTCGAACTGCACCAGGGCGTGACCGGTCAGGGCGCGCGCAAGCGGATACTCGAACTGCTGAACCAGGTCGGCATCCGTGACCCGGAAAAGCGGCTGAAAGCCTATCCGCACGAACTTTCCGGCGGCCAGCGGCAACGCGTGATGATCGCCATGGCGCTCGCCAACCGACCGGAACTGCTGATCGCCGACGAGCCGACGACCGCGCTTGACGTGACCGTGCAGGCACAGATCCTCGAGCTGCTGCGGCAGCTGAAGGGCCGGCATGGCATGTCGATGCTCTTCATCACCCACGACCTCGGCATTGTTCGCAAGTTCGCCGACCGTGTCTGCGTGATGACCAAGGGCAAGATCGTCGAGACCGGTACGGTGGAAGAGGTCTTTCGCAATCCGAAGCACGATTATACCCGGCATCTGCTGGCCTCCGAGCCGCGCGGCGAGCCGCCGCTTGCCGATCCCTCAAAGCCCGTCGTGATGCAGGGAGCGGACATTCGCGTCTGGTTTCCGATCAAGGCCGGGCTCATGCGCAAGGTCGTCGATCATGTGAAGGCCGTGGACGGAATCGATCTTCAGCTGCGCGCGGGACAGACGCTCGGCGTCGTCGGCGAATCCGGATCGGGCAAGACGACGCTCGGTCTCGCGCTGACGCGGCTGATTTCGTCGCAGGGCCGGATCAGCTTCGTCGGCAAGGATATAGCCAGCTATTCATTTACGGAAATGCGGCCGCTTCGCAATCAGCTGCAGGTCGTGTTTCAGGATCCCTACGGCTCGCTCAGCCCCCGCATGTCGGTTGGCGACATCATCGCGGAAGGCCTCAAGGTGCACGAGCGGTCGCTCTCCTACGAGGAGCGCGATCAACGCGTCTGCTGGGCGCTGGAGGAAGTCGGCCTGGACCCGCTGACCCGCTGGCGCTATCCGCATGAATTCTCCGGCGGACAACGCCAACGCATCGCCATTGCCCGCGCCATGGTCCTTAAACCGCGCTTCGTGATGCTGGATGAGCCGACATCGGCGCTCGACATGAGCGTCCAGGCGCAGGTCGTCGACCTCCTGCGCGACCTGCAGAAGAAGCATGATCTCGCCTACCTCTTCATCAGCCACGACCTGAAGGTGGTGAAGGCGCTGGCAAACGACGTCATCGTCATGCGCTTCGGCAAGGTCGTCGAGCAAGGCCCGTCCGCTGCGATCTTCGGTGCGCCGAAGGACGACTACACCAAAGCGCTGATGGCTGCCGCCTTCAACATCGAGGCGGTGCCGACGCCCGCCATCCAACAGTAAAGACGATCATGCCCACAAGACCGCCCATTCTCGTCGATCTCAAGTTCGACCCCGACACCGTTGCCCGCATCCTCAAGAGCGCTTTTCCGGATCGCGGCAGCATCAATCTCGCCGACCCCGCAAACAAGGATCGCGATCTGACCGGCATCGACCATGCGCTGCTCTGGAAGCCGGACGCGGATCTTTTCACTCGCGCTCCCAATCTCAAGGTCATCTTCTCGGGTGGCGCCGGCGTCGACAGCTTCATGAACCTGCCGGGCTTGCCTGATGTGCCGATCGTTCGCTTCTCCGACCGCAGCCTGACGACCCGGATGAGCGAATGGGTGGTGATGCAGTGCCTCATGCACCTCCGACAGCAGCATCAGCACGACAAGGACCAGCGGGCGCGCATCTGGGGCAAGCTGGTTCCGCCTGAAGCGTCCGAGATCACCGTCGGCATCATGGGCCTTGGCGTGCTCGGACAGGACGCGGCGTACAAGCTGAAGGTCATGGGGTTCAACGTCATCGGCTGGTCGCGCAGCCGCAAGGATATCAAGGGTATCGAGACGTTCGATTCCGGTCAGCTCGATGAATTCCTCTCCAGAACGGATTTTCTCGTCGGTCTGCTGCCGCTGACGCCCGAGACGACCGGCTTCTACAATGCGGCGCTGTTTTCAAAGCTGCGCCAGGGCGGCGCGCTCGGCAAGCCGGTGTTCATCAATGCTGGACGGGGAAAGAGCCAGGTGCAGGCCGACATCGTCGCCGCAATTCAGGGCGGTGTGCTCGGGGGCGCCTCGATCGACGTATTCGCGGTCGAGCCGCTGCCGTCCGATGATCCGCTCTGGGAGCTGGAGAACGTTTTCATCACGCCGCACGATGCGGCCGTATCCGATGAAACCGCGCTCTTCCGGCACGTCGAGCGCCAGATCGCCCGCTATGAGAGCGGCGAGCCGCTGCAATTCGTTGTCGACAGACAGGTGGGCTATTGAGCGCAGGAACCATGCTGCGCGCCATTCGTTTTTCTCCCAGATGAAGTGCTGGGCCGACAATGGCTCGCGCGACTCCGGAAGGAGAAAGACATGGCTCACCAGACGGAAACGCGCTGGGAAAAGTCCGACGGCAAGTTCCACGCCGAAGAAACGATCTCGTCAGTCAAGGCGAAGCAGGGCCGAATGGGCACTCGTATTCTTATGGTCCTGATCGTCGCGCTGGCGCTTGCCTTCATCGTATGGATCCCCGTTGAAATCTGGGGCAAGAAGGAGGCGGCGGACATCGCTCCGCAGCAACCTGGACAGCAAATTCAATCGCAACAGCCGGCACCGGCAGCACCACCGTCATTGCAGAACGGCAATGCGGTGCCGACCGAGACGCCGTCTCAGCCGCCGGCATCGAATCCGGCATCGGCAGCCCCGAAGGCCCCGGCGCAATAAGAAAGGCGCGGGTCAGGCGGTCACAAGGAAGCATCCTGTCGCACAGCCGGCAGGGTGCTTTTCTGTTTGCGCTGGACTTTACCGGCTGATTTTTCGATAAGAAGGCGCACGAGCCGGTCTTCGTGCGTCGGCTTATGACGCGATTTGTCCGGTTTGGGAATGGGCGGAGTTCATGGCCAAGACCGATATCGCAAGGCGCGTTTACAATCACACCTGGAAGCTCGATCCGATTGTTCGCAGCCTGATCGATACAGACTTCTACAAGCTGTTGATGCTGCAGATGATCTGGAAGCTCTATCCTGATGTAAACGCCACATTCACGCTCATCAACCGCACCAAACGCGTGCTGCTGGCCGAAGAGATCGACGAGGGCGAATTGCGCGAGCAGCTCGATCATGCCCGTTCGCTCCACCTCTCCAAGAAGGAGATGATCTGGCTCGCAGGTAACAGTTTTTATGGGCGCGCGCAGATTTTCGAGCCTGAGTTCCTAGCCTGGCTCTCGCATTTCCAGCTGCCCGAATACGAGCTGTCGAAGCGCGATGGCCAATATGTGCTGGACTTCCACGGATCGTGGAAGGACACGACCATGTGGGAAATTCCGGCGCTCGCCATCATCAACGAGCTTCGGTCGCGCTCGGCCATGAAGGCGCTCGGGCCGTTTACGCTCGATGTACTCTATGCCCGCGCCAAGGCGCGGATGTGGGAAAAGGTGGAGCGACTGCGCGAATTGCCCGGTCTGCGCATCTCCGATTTCGGCACGCGCCGCCGCCACAGCTTCCTGTGGCAGCGCTGGTGCGTCGAGGCGCTGAAGGAAGGCATTGGTCCCGCCTTCACCGGTACCAGCAACGTCCTGCTCGCCATGGATTCCGATCTCGAAGCGGTGGGCACGAACGCCCACGAACTGCCGATGGTGGCCGCAGCACTGGCGAAGAACGACGCCGAGTTGCACAACGCGCCCTACAAAGTTCTGCGCGATTGGAACAAGCTCTACGGCGGCAACCTGCTGATCGTCCTTCCGGATGCCTTCGGCACCGCCGCCTTCCTGCGCGACGCGCCCGAGTGGGTCGCTGATTGGACTGGTTTCCGTCCGGACAGCGCACCACCGATCGAGGGCGGCGAGAAGATCATCGAGTGGTGGAAAAAGATGGGCCGCGATCCGCGCCAGAAGCTGCTCATCTTCTCGGACGGGCTCGATGTCGATGCCATCATCGACACCTACAAGCACTTCGAGGGGAAGGTGCGCATGAGCTTCGGCTGGGGCACCAACCTCACCAACGATTTCGCCGGCTGTGCACCGACCGAGATCTCCGGGCTCAACCCGATCTCCATCGTCTGCAAGGTCATCGACGCCAACGGCCGCCCTGCCGTGAAACTATCGGACAATCCGCAGAAGGCGACTGGCGATCCGGCGGAGGTTCAGCGCTATCTGAAATTCTTCGGGACGGAAGACCGCGTCGACCAGGCGGTGCTTGTCTGAGAGATTTCCGTGACGCCGGACGGAGCCGCGATAGCCGCGCCGAACCTGGCAAAACCGGGACGCGGTCCCCATTTAGGCAAGTGCGGGCGCGGGCTGCCGAAGTTTGACGCCCATCTTTGACCTGAAAGGACGATCCAATGACTGTAGAGCGTGCGGTACTGGCGGGCGGTTGCTTTTGGGGTATGCAGGATCTCATCAGACGCTATCCGGGCGTCGTGTCCACGCGCGTGGGCTACACCGGTGGCGAGGTGGCGAACGCGACCTACCGGAATCACGGCAATCACGCCGAGGCGATCGAGATCATGTTCGACCCCGCGAAGATCAGCTACCGTGACATCCTCGAGTTCTTTTTTCAGATCCATGATCCGACGACACTCAACCGGCAAGGCAATGATCTCGGCGCCAGTTACAGGTCGGCGATATTCTACACGAGCGACAAACAGCAGTTGACCGCCGAAAACACCATTGCTGACGTGGACGCATCGGGTCTATGGCCCGGGAAAGTCGTTACCGAAGTCGCTCCCGCAAGCGATTTCTGGGAAGCGGAACCTGAGCACCAGGATTATCTGGAACGCATTCCGAACGGATACACATGCCACTTTGTCCGACCCGGGTGGAAGTTGCCGAAACGGCAGCAAGACACCGCCGCCGTTGGATGACCGGAACGTGTGCAAAACGAAGGAGGCCCTGCCGTCAAGCAGGGCCTTTTGCATTTCGGGATGGATGTCGGGAGGTAACGCACATCAGGAAGCAAGCTTTTGCCCTCGATCGCTATTCAAACGGCCATCATGCCCATGCAGACGGTCGGTCGAGACGCGCAACCGTTGCCACGTGATCTCCCAAGCAGTTGTAAACAAATCACTTCTTTGAAAGAAATGGCGGACAGAGAGGGATTCGAACCCTCGGTACGCTTTCACGTACACACGCGTTCCAGGCGTGCGCCTTCAACCACTCGGCCACCTGTCCTTTGGCGATCTGCATCGGCGAAGATGCAAATCGTCGGAACGGCCGCGATATATACCGATGAATTTTCGCCGATCAACCCAAATCTAACAGTTTTTTGACTTCTTCCGGTAAAAGTGCGGCTAAGCCCTCCATTGCAGTTCCATCAGCCCGTAGCTATCTTTTATTGCAGGTGGAAAATGGCGCGGCTGGCCGGGCAAGAGCCCGGTGCGTTGATGGCCGGAGAGTTCGATGCGTTTCCTTTTGCGTTTGGCGAGTCTTGTTGCGCTGGCTGTTGCCGTGATTGCCGGAACGATCGATTCAATTCAGTCCGTTGCCGCCTCCTCCGTGGTCATAACGCCGATGGGCGACGCGTGGCAGGATCTCAGCCCGTCGTCGCTGGAAAGCCTGCAAGCAACGATCGCCTACTATATCCACCCGCGGTTCTATGCCCTCGCCTTCCAGTGGCTGATGCTCCAGCCGGCCTTCGCCGTGTTTCTGGTGCTATCGCTGCTGTTGTGGATGGCGGGCTACAAGAAACCGCCGATCGCCGGCCGCTTTGCCGCATAAGAAGCAGCATTGTCCTGGACATCCAGCCCGACATCAGACGATGATATCGAAACGGTCGTCACGCCTGGATTGGCTAGAAAAATCGCAACCCGACGATGATTTTGAGCAAAAATCAGCCCGTCTGAGCTGATTTTTGGCAATTGCGGCAAATTTTTACCAGTCGAAAAATTTCTCGTGAATTTTTTTTTGAGCCATGCAAGGATGCGCCCAGCCAGGCCTCCGGGGGGAGGTCGGTGGTTCCGCAGACATGCCTGAACGGGCTTGCGGGAGGACCCAAACAAATAGAAACAATAGGGCTGCAACTCATGAAAAAATCCCTTCTGACTCTCCTGGCCGTGGCTGCCATGTCCACGACGGCGCTCGCCGCTGACGTCAAGCCGGCACTCGTTTACGGCACCGGCGGGAAGTTCGATAAGTCTTTTAACGAAGCAGCCTTTAATGGCGCTGAGAAATTCAAGAAAGAAACCGGGATCGCTTATCGCGACTTCGAGCCGACCGGCGACACCCAGGGCGAGCAGGCGATCCGCAACTTCGCAAGCCGTGGCTTCAACCCGGTTATCGCCGTCTCCTTTGCGTGGACCTCGGCCATCGAGAAGGTCGCGGCTGAGTTTCCCGACACAAAGTTCGTCATCGTTGACGCCGTCGTCGACAAGCCGAACGTCCGTTCCGTCGTCTACAAGGAAGAAGAAGGTTCCTTCCTCGTTGGCACTCTCGCAGGCCTTGCTTCCAAGACCGGCAAGGTGGGCTTCGTCGGTGGCATGGACATTCCGCTGATCCGCAAGTTCGAATGCGGCTACGAGCAGGGCGCACGCTCCGTCAAGGCCGATATCGAGGTGTTCCAGAACATGACCGGCACGACAGGCGCTGCCTGGAATGACCCGGTCCGTGGTGGCGAACTCACCAAGAACCAGATCGATCAGGGCGCGGACGTCGTCTACGCGGCAGCGGGCGCAACCGGCCTCGGCGTCTTGCAGACGGCCGCCGACAACAAGAAGCTCTCGATCGGCGTCGACAGCAACCAGAACCACCTTCACCCGGGCTCCGTCCTGACCTCGATGGTCAAGCGCGTTGACCTCGCCGTCTACAACGGCTTCAGCGACGTCAAGGGCGACAAATTCACGGCCGGCGTGCTGGCGCTCGGCGTCAAGGAGGACGGCGTTGGCGCCGCCATCGACGACAACAACAAGGCCCTGATCACGCCGGAAATGCAGGCCGCGCTCGACAAGGCCAAGGAAGGCATCATCGCGGGAACCATCAAGGTTCACGACTACACGACGGACAACGCTTGCCCGAAGTGATCCGTGACTGAGACGGGCGTATGGCGGAGTTGCTCCGTCATACGCCCTTTTCGTATTTGGAGCCTGCTGTGACAGACACGCCCGCTATCGAACTTGTGGGCATCGACAAGAAATTCGGTGCCGTTCACGCCAACAAGGACATCAATCTTACCGTCGCCAAGGGCACGATTCATGGCATCATCGGGGAAAACGGTGCCGGCAAATCGACCTTGATGTCGATCCTCTACGGTTTCTACCATGCCGATAGCGGTGAGATTCGCGTCAACGGCAATCCCGTGACCATCAAGGACAGCCAGGCCGCGATCGCTACCGGGATCGGCATGGTGCACCAGCACTTCATGCTGGTCGACAATTTTACGGTGCTCGAGAACATCATGCTTGGGGCCGAGGGCGGCGCCTTGCTGGCGAGGGGCGTCTCTTCCGCACGTGCCGAACTGCGGCGTCTGGAGAAGGACTACGGCCTCGAGGTCAATCCCGATGCGTTGATCGAAGAGCTTCCGGTCGGGTTGCAGCAGCGCGTCGAGATCCTCAAGGCCATGTACCGCGGCGCCGAGATCCTCATTCTCGACGAGCCGACAGGCGTGCTAACTCCGGCCGAAGCTGACCATCTTTTCAAGATCCTTCGTGTCCTGCGCGACCAAGGCAAGACCATCATTCTGATCACTCACAAGCTGCGCGAGATCATGGCGATCACCGACACCGTGTCCGTCATGCGCCGTGGCGAGATGGTCGCGACGCGCAAGACCTCCGAAACGACGGTCGAGGAACTTGCCGAACTGATGGTTGGCCGCCGGGTCCTGCTGCGGGTGCAGAAAGGCGAGGCCAATCCGGGCAAGGTGATCCTGTCGGTCCGCAACCTCACGGTTAAGGACAATCGCGGTGTCATCATGGTCGACAACGTGTCCTTCGATGTCCGCGCCGGCGAGATCGTCGGCATTGCCGGTGTCGCCGGCAATGGGCAGTCCGAATTGCTGGAGGCGATCGCGGGCATCCGCAAGCCGCATTCCGGGGAGATTTTCCTCGACGGGCAAACGATCGACAAGGCCGATCCTGCGCGCTTGCGCGAGCTTGGTCTCGCCCATATTCCGGAAGACCGGCATCACATGGGACTGGTGCTGAAATTCGAGGAATACGAGAACTCGGTCCTCGGCTACCACCGCAATCCCGGCTACAGCAAGGGCCCGCTGCTCGATCTCGACGCGATCCGCAAGGACGCCATGGAGAAAATCGAGAAATACGACATCCGCCCGCCGAACCCGCGGCTGAAGACCGCGAACTTCTCCGGCGGCAACCAGCAGAAGATCGTCGTGGCGCGCGAGATCGAGCGCGATCCGACAGCGCTGATCATCGGCCAGCCGACCCGCGGCGTCGATATCGGCGCCATCGAATTCATTCACCGCCGGATCATCGAGATGCGCGACGCGGGCAAGGCAATCCTGCTCGTCTCCGTCGAACTCGACGAAATCCGCGCCCTTTCAGACCGTATCCTTGTCATGTTTGCCGGCCATGTCGTCGGTGAGAAGACGCCCGATGCCGGTGAACAGACCCTCGGCCTGATGATGGCCGGCATTGCCGCGTGAGGCCTTGATGAGCACTGCTTCAGTTCCACTTCCCAATTGGATCAATTACGGCCTCATCCCGCTGTTGAACCTGTTGGTCGCCTTCCTGATCTCCGGTTTCGTCGTCTGGCTGATCGGGGAGAGCCCGCTTGCCGCCCTGTCGTTGCTGATCGAAGGCGCGCTCGGCAGCGGCGAAGGCATCGGCTTTACGCTCTATTATGCGACGAGCTTCATCTTTACCGGTCTTTCCGTAGCGGTGGCCATTCATGCGGGCCTGTTCAACATCGGTTCGGAAGGCCAGGCCTACCTCGGCGGCCTCGGTTGCGCGCTGGTGGCATTGGCGCTCGACCACTATGTTCCGTGGTATGTGACAATGCCGGTGGCGGTCGTCGGCGCAGGTCTCTTTGGCGCCGCCTGGGCGTTCATCCCCGCGTTCCTGCAGGCAAAGCGCGGCAGCCATATCGTCATCACCACCATTATGTTCAACTACATCGGCGCGGCGTTGATGGTGTACCTGCTGGTGCATGTGCTTATCGTGCCCGGCAAGATGGCTCCGGAAACCCGGACCTTCCTTGAAGGCGGTCAATTGCCGAAGCTCGGCTGGCTGATGAACCTTTTCGGCGCCAAGCTTGGCGCCGCACCGTTCAACGTCTCCTTCCTTATCGCGCTCGTTGCCGCCTATTTCGTCTGGCTGCTGATCTGGCGCACCAAGCTCGGCTTCGAGATGCGGACGCTTGGCGTCAGCCAGAGTGCGGCGGCCTATGCGGGCATTCCCTATGCTCGTATCGTCATGATTGCGATGCTGCTGTCCGGCGCGCTTGCCGGCATGATGGCGCTGAACCCGGTGATGGGATCGTCGGCCCGCCTGCAGGTGGAGTTCGTGGGCGGCGCCGGTTTCGTTGGCATCGCCGTGTCGTTGATGGGGAGAAATCATCCCGTCGGGATCATCTTCTCGGCGATCCTCTTCGGCATCCTCTATCAGGGTGGCGACTGGATCTCCTTCGAGATGCCGACTATCACGCGCGAAATGATCCTGGTCATCCAGGGTCTCGTCATCCTATTCGCCGGCGCCCTGGAATACATGTTCCGGCCTGCGATGGTTCGCGTCTACCAACAGTTCAAGGCCGCATGAGGGGAACGGACGATGGATTATTATGACATCTTCATCAGCGTCCTGAGTTCCACGATCCGCTTGTCGATCCCGCTGATCTTCACGGCGCTGGCAGGTCTGTTTTCCGAACGTGCCGGCATCTTCGATATCGGCCTCGAAGGCAAGATGCTTGGTTCGGCGTTTGCGGCAGCCTGCGTCGCGTATCTGACTGGCTCGGCTTGGCTTGGTCTTGGCGCCGGCATTATTTGCTCGGTGGCGCTCAGCCTCGTCCACGGCTTTGCTTCGATCACCAATCGCGGCAACCAGATCATCTCGGGCGTGGCGATCAACTTCTTCGTCGCCGGTATCACGATCGTCCTCGGCGGTGCGTGGTTCGGCCAGGGTGGTCGTACGCCGCAACTGCTTCCCGAAGCCCGCTTCTCGCCGATCGTGCTGCCCGGTGCCGAGGCAATGCGCGGCGTCCCGATTATCGGCCCGCTCTACGCCAATGTGATCTCGGGCAACAACATCCTGACCTATCTCGCCTTCCTCGCGGTTCCGCTTTCCTGGTGGATTCTCTATCGCACCCGCTTCGGCCTGCGGCTGCGCGCCGTCGGCGAAAATCCGGGCGCTGTCGATACGGCCGGCATTTCTGTGAGCTGGCTACGCTATCGCGCGGTCATGTGCGCCGGAATCCTCTGCGGCTTCTCCGGAACCTACCTGGCGATCGCGCAGTCAGCGGCCTTCATCAAGGACATGTCGGCCGGCAAGGGCTACATTGCGCTTGCAGCGCTGGTCTTTGCGAAGTGGAAGCCGGTGCCCGTCATGTTCGCCTGCCTGCTCTTCGGCTTTCTCGATGCGCTGGCAAACTTCATGCAGGGCAAGCAGGTACCACTGATCGGCGAAGTGCCAGTGCAGATCTTCCAGGCGCTGCCCTATATCCTCACCTGCATCCTGCTTGCCGGCTTCATCGGCGTGGCAATCCCGCCGAAGGCGGGTGGTGTCCCCTATACGAAGGAACGTTGAGAACATGTCCCACGATCTTTTCGAAGCCGCTCGCGGGGCTATGGCCTTCGCTCACGCCCCCTACTCGAAGTTTCCCGTCGGCGCGGCGATCCGTGCCGATGACGGCAAGGTCTACACTGGCGCCAATATCGAGAACCTGTCCTTCCCGCAGGGTTGGTGCGCGGAGCCGACGGCTATCAGCGCCATGATCATGGGCGGTGCCAAGAAGATCGTCGAAATGGCGGTGATCGCAGAGAAGCTGCCGCTCTGCCCGCCCTGTGGCGGTTGCCGTCAGAAGATCTCGGAGTTCGCTTCGAAGGATACGAAGATCTATCTCTGCGACGAAGCCGGCGTGAAGAAGACGATGACCATGGACGAGCTCCTGCCGTTCAGCTTCGAGACCGAACTCGGATGAGTGCGGCGCTGGACGTGCTTGCCGGCAGGCTCGGCGGCCTTTCGCCGCGTGTTGGCATCGTGCTTGGCTCCGGCCTTGGTTCGCTAGTCGGTGAAATGACGGACGCGCAGCGCATTCCATATCATGATTTGCCAGGCTTCCCGGTCAGCGCCGTCTCGGGCCATGCCGGCGAGGTGGTTGCCGGTTCGCTTGGCGGCGTTCCTGTTATCATGCTGTCCGGTCGGGTCCATTTCTACGAGAAGGGCGACGCGGGCGCGATGCGGCTGCCGATCGAAGTACTCAAGGGTCTTGGCATCGAGACGCTGATCCTTACCAACTCCGCCGGCTCCTTGCGGGACGACATGCCGCCTGGCTCTGTAATGCAGATCACCGATCACATCAATTATTCCGGCATGAATCCGCTCATTGGCGAGGAAAGCGACCGCCGCTTCGTTGGCATGACCAGCGCCTACGATGCAGGCCTCGCCGACGAGATGCGCAAGGCTGCAGAAAAGATCGGCATCGCCTTGTCGCAAGGCGTCTATATGTGGTTCTCCGGTCCGAGCTTCGAGACGCCCGCCGAAATCCGGCTGGCCCGCATTCTCGGCGCAGATGCCGTTGGCATGTCGACCGTGCCGGAGGTCATTATCGCGCGAATGCTGGGCTTAAGGGTTGCGGCAGCGTCCGTTATCACCAACTATGGAGCCGGTATGACCGGCGGCGAACTGAGCCATGACGAAACCAAGGACATGGCTCCGATCGGCGGGGCACGCCTCGCCGCCATACTGAAAGAAATGATTGCAGGAGAACGCGAACAATGACCAGTCATTCCAGCAAGGAGACGGCCGCCGTCGCACTCTCGCTTCTCGACCTGACCAACCTCAAGGACGACTGCACCGAGGCGCAGATCGACGCGCTGTGCGCGCGGGCTCAGACACCCTACGGCAACACCGCAGCGATCTGCATCTGGCCGCGCTTCGTCGCCCATGCCCGCGCCATTCTCGGTACAGGTCATCCGGTACGCATTGCGACTGTCGTCAATTTCCCTTTGGGCGAAATGGAAGTTGCCGACGTCGCCGCCGAGACCCGCGAGGCGATCGCCGATGGCGCCGATGAAATCGACCTCGTCATCCCTTATCGCAAATTCATGACGGGCAGCGGCAAGGCCGTCACCGATATGGTCGCGGCCGTCCGCGCCGAATGCAAGGATCCGATCCTCCTGAAGGTCATTCTCGAGACCGGCGAGATCAAGGATGCGGCGCTGATCCGTCGTGCCTCCGAACTTGCGATCGAGGCCGGTGCCGATTTCATCAAGACATCGACCGGCAAGGTCTCCGTCAATGCGACGTTGGAAGCGGCCGATATCATGTTGCGGGTCATCCGCCAGAGCGGCCACAAGGTCGGCTTCAAACCGGCGGGCGGTATCGGCTCGGTCGCGGACGCGGCCCTCTATCTGAGCCTTGCGGAAACGATCATGGCGCCCGACTGGCCGATGCCATCCACCTTCCGTTTCGGCGCGTCCGGATTGCTCGATGACATCCTTGCCGTTCTCAGCGGCACGCAGTCTGCTCCCGCTGCCGCATCGAGCTATTGAAATGATCCCGCAGGAGATCATCCGCCAAAAACGAAACGGCGGAACGCTTTCCGAAGAGGACATCCAATCGTTCATCGCCGCACTGGCGTCCGGTCAGCTTTCGGAAGGGCAGATTGGCGCCTTCGCCATGGCAGTTTGGTTCAAGGGCATGTCGCGGGACGAGGTTGTTGCGCTGACACGCGCAATGGCGCGTTCGGGCGACACGCTCAGCTGGGCAGACATAGACCGGCCGATCGCCGACAAGCATTCGACAGGCGGCGTCGGCGATAATGTCTCCCTGATGCTTGCACCAATCGCGGCAGCGTGCGGCTTGGCGGTTCCGATGATTTCCGGGCGCGGTCTTGGCCATACCGGGGGGACACTGGACAAGCTCGAGGCCATTCCCGGCTACACCATCACCCCTGACGCAACGCTTTTCCGCAGGGTCGTGAAGGATGTCGGGTGCGCCATCATCGGCCAGACCGGAGCCCTTGCGCCTGCGGATGGCAAGCTCTACGCCGTGCGAGATGTCACCGCGACCGTCGACTCGATCCCCCTCATCACCGCCTCCATCCTGTCGAAGAAACTCGCGGCCGGGTTGCAGACACTGGTGCTCGATGTCAAGGTCGGTAGCGGCGCGTTCATGGCCGAGCCGAAGGACGCCGAGACACTGGCACGCGCGCTTGTCGATGTCGCCAATAGCGCTGGCGTCAGGACGTCGGCGCTGATCACCGACATGAACCAGCCGCTCGCGGATGCTGCAGGAAACGCCGTCGAGATCCGTAATTGCCTGGAATTTCTGGCCGGCAGGAAGAAGAATACGCGCCTCGAGGCGGCCGTATTGGCCTTTGCGGCCGAGATGCTGATGAAATCAGGTATGGCTTCGTCACTGCAGGACGGTGAAACGAAGGCCGCGGACGCCCTTTCCGCAGGCAAAGCAGCCGAAAACTTCGGCCGTATGGTCCACCTGCTCGGCGGTCCGTCGGATCTCCTGGAAAAGCCAGACAAATACCTCGTCAAAGCGCCAGTAACCAAAGCGGTTCCCGCTCCTCAGTCCGGTTGGCTTTCGGGCTGCGACGTACGGGAGATCGGTATGACCGTCGTCGATCTCGGGGGGGGACGACGGCATCCGGACGACAGGATCGATCACCGCGTTGGGATATCCGACATCCTGCCGGTTGGCACCCGTGTCGAGCGAGGCGATCCGATTGCATTGGTGCATGCCGCCAGCGAGGTTTCGGCCGATGCGGCAATCGCTGCCCTAGCTGCCAACTACAGGATCGGCGAACGCCAACCTGCAATCCCTGATGTCGTTTGCGAGCGCATCGTGGCTATTGCCTGAGGCTGAGGAACTCCTCAGAAACGGAATTGAAGGCAATCTTCCTGAGAAAACTCATACCGGACCCGCGTGGATGAAAAGGGCATCATCCTTTAAGGAGAAGGCGGGACGACAGCGCTAGAATTACGCGGCCCATGCCTTCTTGGAGGCACCAAACACGACTTCGGCGGCTATTTGCCAGCAAAAGCAACCACGAGATGCTTACGAGGCGAAGAAATTCGCCCCTACGATGAGTTCGCCGTTTACTTGCATTGGAATTGCGCAGAATATTAGCGCATGGGAGGAAGCCTTCGGGCCTTCGCTCTCTATAAATTGCGCCCGAACGGCTTTCCTCCCTTTGGCTCAAGGGAGGACTAATCATGAGGCGGACTTTGCTGTACGCGGCGTCGGCTGCGGTACTGTCGCTCGGCGTTACGCATGCATTTGCGCAGTCGGGTGGGGTTGAGAAAGCGGTTGGCGGCTATGATTTTGCCGAAGCTGCCAAGGAAGCGCCCGAGACGAAAAACTTCCATTCGGCTGATGGTCATTTGACCTTCGCGATTGTGACGCATACGGCAGGCAATGGTTTTTTTGACCCCGTCTATGTCGGTGCAACCGTTGCCGGCAACATGATCGGTGCCAAGATCCTGCTGCTCGGCTCGGAATCACCGGTTGACGATCCGGCGCGTGAGATCGAGATCCTGAACCAGATTGTCCAGGACCCGACAATCGACGGCATCATCATGACAACGCCGCAGGTCGGCGCCTACAATGACATCGTCAAGGCAGCCAAGGCGGCAGGCATACCAGTCGCCACAACCAACTCGTTCGATGCAACGATCCTGAACCGCAACGGCATAAGTCACACCGGCCAGGATGCATCGGCTGCGGCAATCGGCGGCGAGGCGCTTGCCAAGTGCGTGCTTGACAGCGGCGCGACCAGCGGCTCGATCCTGCTGCCGTCGTCTACCGCGATGGGCAACATCGAGGTCAATAATCGCGTGACCGCCGCCTTCAACGCCATCGTCAAGACGCTGAAGGATGCCGGCAAGCTTGACGCCTTTAAGGTTGATGCCGGACCGGAGAATGTCGGCATAGACACGAACCCGAATGATCCCGTCAACGCGCTTGTTTCGCTCTTCGAGTCCCGTGGCGACGCAGTCGGCGCGTTTACAGCCAACAACGTCTTTACGCCGCCGCTCGTGAAGGCGGTCGCACAGATGGGGAAGACCGGCAAGTTCTGCGCCTTTGGGTTCGATCTCGGCCCGGCACAGCAAGAGGGGATCGCCGCTGAAAACCTGACCGGCTCCCTGGGGCAGCAACCCTTCCTGCAGGGCTTCTGGCCTGTCATGCAGCTTTACCTCCAGATCGATCGCGGTATTTCTGCCGCCAACCTGGACACGCGTGCCCAATTGGTGACGAAGGAGAACGTCGCAAAAGTTGGCAAGCGCTTCGAGAACTAACGGTTCGAAACGCCTGAGATCGATGCGGGATAACGCAAGCCTCCCGCATCGCGACGGCAAGATTGATCGGCGGAAACCATGGCGTCCACGACGACATCGCTAGGCCGTGCGCCGCCTCAGCTCGTCGGCGGCTGGGAGGCTGGGCTGCTGATATTCCTCGCCCTGCTCTACCTCGGCGGCGCCGTCGTTAATCCGGCCTTTTTTGGCTCTACGGAAGCCCTTCTGGCGCTACTTCGCGATACATCCCGTGTCGGAATCATCGCGGTCGGCATGACCTTTGTCATCGCCAACAAGGATCTCGATCTCTCGGTCGGCTCCACCTACGGCCTGATCGCCGTGGTTTTCGCCAGGCTTTTTGCGTCAAACATCCTCGACTTCGGCGTCATCGAGTCCGCAATCTTCTGTTTGCTGCTCGGCACAGTGATTGGCCTCATCAACGGCGTCCTCGTGACGATCCTGAGAGTGCCCGCCTTCATTGCAACGCTGACGATGCTTTTTATCGGTCGCGGCTTCGTTCTCGCGCTTACGCACGGTCAGGCGATCTATTATTCCGGCAAAGCCAAAGACTATCCGCTCTTCTTCCATCTCGGAGAGATCAACGTTTTCGGTTTCAATAACCAGATCGTAATCTTCCTCCTCGTCGCCATCGTCGGTGCCTATGTACTCGCCAAGACCCGGTGGGGCTATGAGACCTTCGCGACCGGGGGAAACGAGCAAGCTGCTGCCTATGCCGGCATCAACACGCGGTGGGTACGCATTCGCGCTTATCTGCTATCATCGCTTTGCGCGACGCTTTCCGCGCTCCTGTCAGCTGCGCAGGACAAGGGTGTCACCCCTCTCTACGGCGTCAGCTGGGAACTTACTGCTATCGCATCTGTCGTCATTGGCGGCGCATCGATTCTCGGCGGGCGCGGGCGCGTCATCGGATCTTGCCTAGGCGCCGCAGTCGTCGTGCTGATCGACAAGGTGTTGCGCGAAGGCTGGCCGATCACGCGCACCGTCGTTATCGATGGGGAGAGCATTGCCGTCGGCGCCAGGTTTACCCTGCCCGCCGGTGCCGTATTAGTTTTCTTGGGCCTGCTTCTTGTCACAGCCGTGCTCATCGAACCCTTCCTCATTCGACGTCAGATTGCTGCCCGGTTCTGGGCCTGGCTCCGCAGTCGACCACCGCCGCCAGCCTATGAGACCAGCGGCGTGGCGCTGGAAGGTGTCCAGACTAAAGGGGCGATGGCGACCGATATTGCACTCTCAGCCACGGGGCTCGGCAAGTTCTTTGCGCGGCGCGACGCGTTGGCCATCATCCTGACTGCGGTGCTCTGGTTGGCCGGTCTGGCGCTGAGGCCGGACTACTGGTGGAACTTGCCCAACACCTTTGCGATCTTGCTCAACTACACAGAACTGGCGCTCATTACCGTCGGGCTCACCTACGTCATTGCAGCCGGCGATATCGATCTCTCCGTTGGGGCCGTGCTTGCGCTTGCCGGGAGCACCGCCGCCTATTTCCTGAAGGTGCTGGGCGCCGATCCATTTACCGCCGTGGCGATGGGTCTGCTTGCCGGGACGGCTGCCGGTTTCGTCAATGCCGTCGTCACAGTCGGCTTCAAGCTGCCGGCCTTCGTCGCCACGCTCGGTATGTTCTACATTGCTCGAGGTCTCGCCGCCTGGTTTGTCGCCGGCCAGCAATTGACCGGCTGGCCCGAAGGCTACAACCTGCTTGGCCGTAAGGTGAATGACGTTCTCCTGCATTTCGGCCTTTCGCTATCATCGGGAATCATTCGCACCGTGGCCGAGGTCGTCAGCATCCAGACGATCTTTATGTTTTTCGTCGCCCTCCTCGCCGGCATCGTGCTTGCCTACACACCGTTCGGACTGAAGGTCTGCGCTGCGGGTGGCAACGTCCGCGCGGCCGCTTATGCCGGCATCAACACCAACCGCGTGCGTTTCATCTCACTGATGCTGGCCGCTCTCTGCGCGACCATGGCCGGGATCATCAACGTCGCTTACTTCCGCAGCTTCAACCCGGTTGCCGGCCAGTTCCGAGAGCTTGACGCCATCGCCTCCGTCATCATCGGCGGCGGATCGATCTTCGGCGGTTACGGAACGATGATCGGCTCCCTTGCAGGTGCAGCCGTAATCACGCTCGTCCGTGCACTCCTGCAGCTCAACGTCCAGGGCTTCAGCATGCCGCAGCACTGGATCAATGTCTTCATTGGGGTCATCCTCATCGTGGCAGTGCTGATCGACATCTGGGTGCGACAGGCCAATCTCTTCGGCCGACTGCGAACCCGTTTCGCGGCAGCCGCGCCAACGGGAGAGCGCATCCATGGCTGACATACAGCCCTTACAGCCGATTGTGGAAATGCGGGGCATCGAAAAAGCCTTCGGAGCAGTGCAGGCGCTCCGCAAAGTCGATCTCATCCTTTATCCTGGCGAGATTCTTGGCTTGGTCGGGGACAATTCGGCCGGCAAGTCGACGCTCATGAAGATCCTCACCGGCGCCTATCAGCGCGATTCCGGCGAAATCCTGGTTGCCGGGCAACCGGTGTATTTCAAGAGCCCGCACGAGAGCCGTGGCGCCGGAATAGAGATGATCTATCAGGACTTCGCACTTTGCGGGAACATGGATGTCGGCCAGAACATCTTCCTTGGCCGCTGGCCCCTCAAAGGCCCCTTCGTCGATCGACGGAAAATGTATGCCGAAGCGGACAGCGTTCTGAAACGGCTCAAAGTCGACGTGAATTCCGTCTATCAGAAGGTCGAGAGCCTATCGGGTGGCCGCCAGCAATCCGTGGCCATTGCCCGCGCGATCTCCTTCGAACCGCGCGTCGTGATCCTCGATGAGCCGACCGCCAACCTTTCCGTCATGGCCACCGAGCGGCTGCTCGAAACCATGCTGGAGCTGAAGAAACAAGGCGTTGCCCAAATCATTATCTCGCATCGTCTGGTCGACATTTTTGCGGTGGGCGATCGCGTCATGGTTCTCAAGCGCGGCGAGTATGTCGGCGACCGCTATGTCAGGAACACGGACGAGCATGAGGTCCTGGAGATCATTGTCTCCGGCACCCGGGAGAGTGCACTGACGGCCGACGAAGCGAGAAGCGTTGATCGGTCATGATGCCGCACGCGCAAGAAGGATCCCGATACCGGATCTTCTATTGCTTCAAACTGAGCGATCCGTCTGCAACGGAATAGGAGGCAAGTTTGCGCAGGAAGCTCATGCCGACGAGCGTGAAGGAAAGGGCATCATCCTTCAGCACGAAAGCCTCCACGTCGCGCACGCGGATGCCACCGATTTCCACCCGATCTAATATGACGTGCGCCGCCTTCGTGGTGCCGTTGGCAGTGTTTACCGAATAGCGGAAATCGAGCTGGTTGCCGGTATAGCCAAGGCGTCGGGCGAAGCTCTCGTTCAGCGCGACATAGGTCGCGCCTGTGTCGATCAGGCCCTGGACCTGTCGACCGTTGATCCTGAAGTCTCCTGAGTAATGTCCCTGGGCATCGGCCTGCAGGCGCATCGTGCCACCATTAACCGCCACGGCAGGCACCTGCTCGGCGCTGCCTGTTACGAAGTTGGCCGAGACGACCGCTTCGCTTCCGGGTTTTCCCATGAGGGACGGTATTTGTGTGGCAAGCGCAGCAGCGACGCTTGCAAAAATTACGGTACGCAGGAGCATCGGGACAGAAATCCTTCCTGTATAAACCCCGCGTCATGCGTGGCCATGCTTCTACCTGCTACGCAATAATTGCTGACAAGTTGCTAATGCCGGCAAGCAAATGGCCCGGCAAGCGTGTCCGGGCCATCAACTGGTAAACGGTTTGCGAATTATTTCGTGCCGTACATGCGATCCCCGGCGTCTCCGAGGCCGGGCATGATGTAGCCCTTCTCGTTCAGATGGCTGTCGATGGAGGCGGTGAAGACGGGAACATCGGGATGCGCATCGCGGAAATTCCTGATGCCCTCCGGCGCGGCCAGAAGGCAGAGGAAGCGAATGTTGTGGGCTCCGCGTTCCTTGAGCTTGTCGATCGCGGCGATCGACGAGTTGCCGGTCGCAAGCATCGGGTCGACGACGATGATCAAGCGCTCGGAGATGTCTTCGGGAGCCTTGAAGTAATATTCGACCGGCTGCAGCGTCTCGTGATCGCGGTAGACGCCGATATGCGACACGCGCGCCGACGGCACAAGGTCGAGCATGCCTTCGAGAAGGCCGTTGCCGGCCCGCAGGATCGAGGCGAAGACAAGCTTCTTACCCTCAAGGATCGGCGACTCCATCGTCTGCAGGGGAGTCTCGATGGTCTCCATCGTGAGCTCCAGATCGCGGGTCACTTCGTAGCAGAGCAGCGTGGAGATTTCGCGCAGGAGCCGACGGAAACTTCCGGTCGATGTCTCCTTGCGCCGCATGATCGTGAGTTTGTGCTGCACAAGCGGGTGATCGATGACCGTTACGCCGTCCATGGCCGGGCCCTTTCTGTCGTTGTTCTTATCGGATGTTTCTTCCATGGAAATTGCCTCCACCGCAAGAGCGGATGCCATTTTGCAACCCGATCCCAAGGCGAGCCGATCACATCCGGGCAAAAAGCGCCCGGCGCGTCGGTTCATCAACGAAGGCTGCCTCGATACCAGTTCGCGTCATCTCATCGATTGCGGCATCGCTGAAGCCAAAGGCATCGGCGGCCAACTCGTACTCGCGCTTCAGCGACGTGTGGAAGAACGGCGGGTCGTCCGAACTGATCGTCACGCGTATACCGGCGTCCTTGAGTTTTCGCAGCGGGTGCGATGCGAAATCCGGAAAGACCTTCAGCGCGATATTGGAGCCGGGACACACTTCCAGCACCGTTCCGAGATCGGCGAGCCGCTTCACGAGATCCTGGTCCTCGACCGCGCGCACGCCATGCCCAACGCGCGAGGGCCTGACAACGTCAAGCGCATCGGCAACGCTAAAGGCACCGCACACTTCACCAGCGTGAATCGTGAGGCCAAGCCCCGCATCACGCGCAATATCGAAGGCACGCGCATAATCGGCGACCCGACCCATCCGCTCCTCACCGGCAAGATTGAAACCAGTGATGAGCGGATTCTTTGCCTTGGCAGCATATTCCGCGGCGCCAATGACACTCTCAGGACCGAAATGACGCTCCCCCGTGACAATCAGACGTGCCTCGATACCGCTTCTCGCCTTCGCACGGCGAATTCCCTCGCACACGCCCTCGATGTAAGCGTCCGCGCCAAGCCCGATCCGCTTGCCATGATCGGGAGACACGATCAGCTCGCTGTAGATCGTGCCTATAGCGGCGAGTTCCTCAAGATAGGTTTCGGTCAGCAGCGCGTAGTCTTCCTCGGTCTTGTAGACCTCGGAGACCTTATCGTAGCATTGCAGAAAGCTTGCGAAGTCATGCCAGACATAGGCGCCATCGGCCAGGTAGCTGCTGATGTCGATGTTGTACTTGCGGGCCTGCGCCAAGGTAAGCGTTGGCGGTGCTGCACCTTCCAGATGGCAGTGCAGCTCGACCTTCTTCAAATGCGATGTCATAGAAAACTTCTCCCCTGCGCGCCAGGCGGAATGCGCAGATGCCGGGCGATCGTCTCGCCGATATCAGCATAGGTGGCGCGTATGCCGATATCGCGAGAACGAAGCCCCGGTCCATAGGCAATGATCGGCACCCGTTCGCGCGTGTGATCCGTGCCACGCCACGTCGGATCGCAGCCGTGATCGGCGGTCAGGATGACGAGATCGCCGGGCTTCAGCTTGCCACCCACTTCGGGTAGCCTGGAATCAAAGGCTTCAAGGGCGGCGGCATAGCCCGCTACATCCCTGCGATGGCCATAGACCATGTCGAAATCGACAAAGTTAGTGAAAACCAGGTCGCCATCCTCGGCGGTGTCCATGGCTGCGAGGCTCGCATCCATCAGCGCCTCATTGCCATTCGCCTTGACCACCCGGGACACTCCCTTATGCGCAAAGATGTCGCCGATCTTGCCAATGGCATGGACCTTGCGACCTTCCTTGACCAACCGATCGAGAAGTGTCGGCTCGGGCGGCGGCACCGAGAAGTCGCGCCGGTTTCCGGTACGCTGAAACTTGGAGGCGGTTTCCCCAACGAACGGACGCGCGATGACGCGGCCGATGTTATGGTGGTCCAGCAGCGCCCGCGCGATCGTGCAGAAGGTCATGAGCCTGTCGAGGCCGAAATGCGTCTCGTGCGCGGCAACCTGGAAGACGGAGTCGGACGAGGTGTAGCAGATCGGCTTTCCGGTCCGGATATGCTCTTCGCCATGCCGGGCAATGATGTCGGTGCCGGAGGCATGACAATTACCGAGAATCCCCGGAACGTCCGCGGCCCTGCAGAGCGCCTCGACGAGTTGCGGTGGGAAGGCTTCGCCCTCAGTCGGAAAGTAGCCCCAGTCGAATGTTACCGGCGTCCCGGCGATTTCCCAGTGGCCGGATGGGGTATCCTTGCCACGCGAAACTTCGGTGGCCGAACCGAACATCGCATAGACCTTTTCCGGCACTGGCATACCGGCCGGGAAGCCTCCCGACGCGGCCTTGGCGAGATGGACCAGACCAAGAGCCGACATATTCGGAAGCTGGAGGGGGCCCGAGCGCAATCCCTCGCGATCGGCAGCGCCTGCCGCACAGAATTCCGCGATGTGTCCGAGCGTGTCGGCGCCCTCGTCGCCGTAGGCAGCCGCATCCGGCGCCCCGCCGACACCAAATGAATCCAGAACGAAAAGAAAGGCTCGCGCCATGCTCCACCTAGCGACAGAAAATTGACGGCCCGCGCATCACGGACCACTCCTGAAGCCTTATAACGGCAGAGCGGACTTGGCAAACGAGCTTGGGGCGTCAGCAATCGCCGCAGGTGACGGTATCGCTTGCGCGGGGCAGGTAATAATAACTGCGGCTGATCGTGATCGTGCTGTTGTTCGGTACCAAGTTCGGCGCAAACAGGAACAGCTTGTACGGAATGCTCAGTTCGGTACGAACCAGAAAGATATTCGCTTTCTTCATATCGGCGGGCACCGTCGTGGCGGAATTCGTCACGTATGGACGGCTGCCATCCTGCGCCCACGACCATGCGACCGTCGGGTTTGCGCTACCATCGAGGGCGATGCCCGTGATCTTGATGGTAAGGCCGGTCGAACCATAGGGAACGAACACCGCGGAGGCGACCGAGGGCATATCGGCAAGCCAGGACTTGGTTACGCTCTTTTGTTGCGTCACGACATCCGTGATCATCCCGGCTGCACGGCTTGCACGCTTGCTCATGCTGAGACCAATCGTGATCTCGAATGCGCCGACATAAAGCATCACCAGGATCGGGAACAGGATGGCGAACTCGATCGCACCCACGCCCTGCCGGTCGCCGACGAAGCGTCTTGCGAGCCGATGAAGCCGGATCAGTACACCACGGCCTGCCATTACGGGTACTGCTCATTCTGGAACGCCGTCGTGGCGACCATCAGAAAGTATGACGACGACCCATCGGCCGGGCGGACGTTTGTAATATAAGGCCTGATCAGGTCGGTTATGACTTGCCAGCGATAGTAGGCCCGAACCATGTTGATCGTGCCCGAGCCACCGGGAAGATATTTAAAATCAGAGGTTTTGATGTCGGCGTAGGCGCTGGTGGACGTCTTCGGTATCGTCGTGGGAATGGCGGCAAAGGTGGCGAAGTTCTGTACGTCGATGAACAGCTTGCTCGGGGTGGCCACTTCCGTTGTAGAGCACTTTATCAGAATCGAAATCTCGTTGCAGAGCGCCGTCCGAAAAGCTGCCGCATCCGTATTCGCGGGCGTGATTTGTCCCGTTCGCATCTTGCGGCTCATCGTATCCACCGCATTGGACAGGAGTTCCTCGCCGGCAAAGGCAATGAATGTCTCGATGATTGCAAAGACCACCATGAAATAGGGTATGGCGAGGAGTGCAAATTCGATCGCGGCCGACCCGTCGCGAGAGTGCGCAAATGCGGCTAACCGCGACCGCGTCCGCCGATGGGGGCGGGAGGCCGCGTCCGCCGCTTGATCCGTTTCCTTCATGGCATGCATCCGGGACAGCTTCGACCACACGGTTTTAAAGGGTGATCGTTGATTTTCCGTTTCAAGCCGGATCAGAAGTTTAACGGAGGTTCACCAACGAGATCTGGCGTCTAACTATTGGGTCGCCGCTGCAGCCTCGGTTCCTTGCTGGCTATGCTGTTCGCAATTGGGGGTACAGGAAAGGACCGAGCGCTCCGTCTGACGAAAGACACGGACGGTGTTTGCCTCGTCGATAGAGACTAGGATGCTTTCGTCCAAGATCGCATTGCCATCCGCGTCGAGCAGCACAAGGTTGGTGGTTCCAAAACTACGTCCGGTCAGCACGATCGTTTTCGCATCGGCGACTGTAGCATCCGCAACCTTGGCATTGCCGACGATGACCTTGCTCACCGGGCGATCAAGCTTCAAAACGCGCGCCTGGTCCATATAGACCCGCAGAACATCCTGCTGCGCAAACACGGGCTCGCTAAAGCCGGCGGCGGCAAGAAAGCTGGCTAGGATGATCCTCTTGCCACTCGGCGACATTTTGATTCTCTCTCAAGAGTTACGGCGATTTTACGAAACAGCATGAGAAAAATTGGTGAACGAAGCTTTAATTCCATTTTTGATCTGTCCGCAATCCCGACTTGACGCGCCATTTGGAGACACCTTACGTGGATGGAAGCCTATTTGAGCGCCATTTTGAATATCGGCGGAACATCCCCAGGTCTTCGGAGGCTCAACTACTAAAGGGCACGCAGACCTTTCCCTAAAATTCTAAACAATGACGCAAGCCGATACTTACCGTTCTCAAGTGTTGGTTGGCGTTTACGAAGTGGTAACCTAACTCTTTAAGTTGATAGAAACAGCGGCTCGCTAGATTGTGGCAATCCGATCAACGGCAACAGTTGGCGGACGTGCTGAACATCAACTGGAGTTAGGAGTTACCATGACCAAGCTTGTTAGCCGTTTTCTGAAGGACGAATCCGGCGCGACCGCAATTGAATACGGCCTGATCGCAGCGCTTATCTCTGTCGCGCTCATCACCGGCGCAACCGCACTGGGCGGCAAACTGAACAACCTCTTCAATGGCCTGTCCAACAAGATGAACAGCGCCTGCGGCACCGGCAACATGACCTGCTGATGCCAAGCCGCCGTTGAGGAAAGAGGCCGTCCTGACCCTCAGGACGGCTTTGCATTTTGTCCGGCTTTCGAGGTAAATCGGGTCATGACTTCAAGCGTCATCATTACCATCTTTCCGATGTGCCTGGCATTCGCGGCGGTGATGGACACATTGACGATGACCATCCCGAACCGCATCTCAGCAATTCTTTTGCTGTCTTTCCTTGCGCTGGCCCCCTTCATTGGGATGGATTGGCAGACGTTCGGCTACCATTTACTCGGTGGCGCCGTCGTGTTTGCTTCCTGCTTTGTCTTCTTCGCCCTCAACATTATGGGCGGGGGGGATGCCAAGCTGCTGACTGCCGCAGCCGTCTGGTTCGGTTTCGGAGAACCGCTGGTGGAATTCATTGGCTATGTCGGCATCATGGGTGGCCTCCTGACCGCAGCCATCCTCATGGTACGAATGCAGAGCGACGTGATCACGACAATCGGGTTGCGAGTACCGGATTCGCTTCTCGTCGCCAAGAAGATCCCCTATGGCATTGCTATCGCTGCGGGCGGTTTTATTGCTTTCCCGTCCTCACCGCTTTTCATTGCAGCGTTGCAAAACTTGAAGTAGAAGCGCTTAAGCTTCTGTTAACTTAAAATCGAAGCCTTTCATTAACTATAATTACACCAATTGCAGGCCATTCTTCGGGGCGAATATCGCGAATCCCCGAGGAATGATCGATGAAACCCGCCCGCCTTATGATACTTGGAGTGGCTGTCGTTGCGGCCGGCCTTGCCGGCGTGCTGGCGATGAGCCTCGCGGGCCGCGGTTCCGTCGTCACCCAGGTTCAGTCGGTCGTCGAGAAGGAGCCGACTGTCAACGTGCTCGTCTCCAGCGCCAATCTGCCGGTCGGCGCACGATTGGATGACAAGGCGGTTCACTGGATGGGGTGGCCGCAGAGTGGCGTCGTCCAGGGCTTTATCACCGAAGCCGACAAGCCCGACGCGCTGAAAGACATGCAGGGCGCCGTCGTTCGCCTTCCTATCTTCGAGGGCGAGCCGATCCGCGCGGAAAAGATCGCCGATTCGAACAGCCGCATCATGTCCTCGCTCCTGCCCTCCGGGAAACGTGCCGTCGCAACCGAAATTTCGGTTTCCACGGGTGCCGGCGGCTTCATCCTGCCGAACGACCGCGTCGACGTCATCATGGTCCGCAAGTCCAAGGAAGCCGACAAGTATCTGACCGAGACGGTGCTCAGCAATGTGCGCGTGCTCGCGATCGACCAGCAGATCCAGGAAAAAGAGGACGGCTCCAAAGCGGTCGTCGGAACGACCGCAACCCTGGAGCTTACTCCTGACCAAACCAAAGTGCTGGCCGTTGCCCAGCAGATGGCCAACCGGCTGTCGCTGGCATTGCGCTCCGTCGCCGACGCCCAGGAGCAGGATACCAGCGCTGCGGACTACCTCCTCAGCGGCGACAACGGCAGCGCCATGGTCCAAGTCATCAAATCAGGCTCAATCGTTACAGACAGCAGCAGCGCGCCGAAGGCCGAGTAAAGGAAATGGGAATGGGCAATTTGAAGCGCCATATGAAGCCCTTGATGGCGGGGTGCTTGTCCTTTGCGATCGGGTTCTCCGGCATGGCGCCGGGCTTTCTTGCTCTCGTCCTCGGCGCAAGGGCCGCCTGGGCCAATTCCGACGGGATGGTCACGATAACCCAGACGGGTCCCGGTGCTCATCGCAGCCTGAAACTCGGTCTGAAGAAGGCGATCGTCGTCGATCTGCCCGCCGATGCCCACGATATCCTCGTCTCGGACCCTTCCATGGCCGACGCAGTCACCCGCAGCTCGCGTCGCATCTATCTTTTCGGCAAGACGGTCGGGCAGACGAACATCTTCATTTTCGGCGCTGACGGCCAGCAGATCGTCAGCCTCGATATCGCGATCGAGCGCGATGTCGCTGGCCTCGAAGCCAATCTCCGGCGCTTCATCCCGGACTCCTGCATCAAAGTCGAGATCGTGTCAGACAACATCGTGCTGACCGGTACGGTACGCACGCCACAGGACGCTGCCCAGGCGGCCGACCTTGCACAGGTCTTCCTGAAAGGTGGCGAAGCGACAACGCGTACGGAAACAGCCAGTGGCTCGGGCGGTGAAGGGTCAGTGGCACTGTTTGCTGAAGGTCGCCAAGTCTCGCAGGTGGTCAATCTCCTGCAGATCCAGGGCGAGGATCAAGTGACGCTGAAGGTCACCATCGCCGAGGTGCGTCGAGAGGTGTTAAAGCAGCTCGGCTTCGACAATCTGGTTTCGAATTCGGGGGGGCTGACTGTCGCGCAACTGGGTTCTCCGAGCGTTAATGGCGCAACGGCGACAATTGGCGGCGGTCTGGCAGCACTCTTCAAAAGCTCGATTGGAAAGTACGATATCTCGACATACTTGAGCGCGCTTGAGCAGGCCAAGGTGGTCAAGACGCTGGCGGAGCCGACCCTGACCGCGATTTCCGGGCAGGCCGCGACGTTCAATTCGGGCGGCCAGGTACTCTATTCCACAACCGACAACGACGGCAACACGACGATTGTCCCCTACAACTACGGCATCAATCTCGCCTTCAAGCCGGTGGTTCTTTCCTCCGGTCGCATCAGCCTGGAGATCAAGACGAACGTATCGGAGCCTGCACCTTCGGTGTCCGGCTCGACGCCAACCTATCAACGCCGCTCTGCCGAGACTTCCATCGAGCTTCCCTCCGGCGGCTCGATCGCGCTTGCTGGCCTGATCCGCGATAACGTTGCCCAGACCTCGAACGGTACGCCCGGCGTCAACAAGATCCCGCTGCTTGGCACACTGTTCCGGCAGCGCACGGTCGAGCGTGACGAAACCGAGCTTGTTATCATCGCAACGCCCTATCTCGTCCGCCCGGTCGCCCGCAATCAGCTCAACCGTCCGGATGACAACTTCAGCCCTGAGAACGACGCTGCGGCTTTCCTGCTCAATCGCGTCAACAAGGTTTACGGCGGCCGCGAAACGCCCGTCGCCGACGCTCAATTCCATGGCTCCATCGGGTTCATCTACAAATGAGCGCGGCAGGATCAGCAATGGCACAACACAGAGATCAGCCGATGGCCCGCAAGCAGAACACTGTGCATGAATCCCGCCTTTCGAAATCGCTGCTGACCATGGTCGCGGTGGCGGCCGCCCTGCTTTCCGGCTGCGCCTCCCACGACGAACTGACGACCGGCGGCATCCCCGACGACTATCGCCAGCGCCACCCGATCGTGGTGGCCGAAGCCGAGCAATCGGTCGATATCCCGGTCGCTTCAACCGATCGCCGCCTCAACATCGCCCAGCGCGACATGATCCGCGGCTTCGCGCAGAACTACACGTCGCGGGCGACCGGACCGGTCTATCTGCTGACGCCCGAGGGATCGCCAAATGCGGCAGCCGCCCGTCAGTTGCGCGGCCAGGTGCGCGCCGAACTCTCGGCCCGCGGCGTCGCGAGCTCCAAGATCGTCAACAGCTCTTATGCCGCCACCGGTGCGGGCGACGCAGCGCCCATCCGCCTGACCTTCGTGGGGACGACAGCGATGACCTCGCAGTGCGGTCAATGGCCGAGGGACATGATCAACGATTTCAGCAACCAGAACTACTACAACTTCGGCTGCGCGACGCAGAACAACCTGGCTGCACAAATAGCGAACCCGGAAGACCTAATCGCGCCTCGCGGCATGACTCCGATCGATGCGACCCGCCGCAACGCCGCGATCAAGGAATATCGCGAACGGACGAGCAATATCGAGGAAGTCAGCGGCAGCGCCAACAGCTTCTGATCGGGGTAGGACCGAAAATGAGTACCGTCGAATACGAGATCAAGAATACCACCGAGCTACGCAACGCCGAGGACGCCATTCGCATGGCCGAACTCGAGAACATGCGCCCACTCCCTCGCATATCGGTGCACGCCTTCTGCGAGAGCGAAGAATTGCAGCGAGTTGTGGAACGCTGCAGCCATGATCGGCGCATGTCCAAGGTCGGCTTGCGGATCACCAGCGGCGGCATCGCAGCCGCGGCGAACATGTTCGCGACAGCGCCGACACCAAATCTGATCATTCTCGAAACCAAGGCGGGAGCCGCGAACCTGCTGAGCGAGCTGGCGCCGCTTGCCGCCGTTTGCGACCCTTCCACCAAGGTCATCATCGTCGGTTACTACAACGACATCGCGCTTTACCGCGAACTCGTGCGCAACGGCATTTCCGAATACATGGTCCAGCCAGTCGCCATGCCCGACATCATGGCGGCGATGGCGACGATCTTCGTAGACCCGGATGCCGAGCCGCTTGGCCGCAGCATCGCCTTCATCGGCGCCAAGGGCGGTGTCGGCTCATCGACGATCGCCCACAATTGCGCTTTCGGCATTTCCAACCTGTTTTCGACCGAAACGATCCTGGCCGATCTCGATCTGCCCTATGGCACGGCCAACATCGACTTTGACCAAGACCCAACCCAGGGCATTGCCGAGGCCGTCTACGCGCCTGACCGGCTGGATGAGGTATTTCTCGACCGTCTGCTGACGAAATGTTCGGAGCATCTATCGCTGCTCGCTGCCCCCTCGCTTCTCGACCGCGCCTATGATTTCGAAGGACAGGCGTTCCAGCCTGTTCTCGATGTCCTTCAGCGCAACGCGCCTGTCACCGTACTCGACGTGCCTCACGCCTGGTCGGAATGGACGCGCTCCGTGCTGGCTAGCGTCGACGAGGTTGTCATCTGCGCGTCGCCCGATCTCGCCAACCTGCGTAACGCCAAGAACATGATGGACGCGTTGAAAAAGATGCGGCCCAACGACAAGATGCCGCATCTGATCCTCAATCAGGTCGGCATGCCGAAGCGGCCGGAGATCAGCCCCTCCGACTTCTGCGAGCCACTGGAAACCGATCCGATCGCGATCATCCCCTTCGATGCCAACCTCTTCGGTAACGCGGCCAACAGCGGCCGGATGATTTCGGAGATGGATGCAAAGTCGCCAACCGCGGAAACATTCTCGCAGATATCGCACGTCGTAACCGGGCGGATTGCTATCAAAAAGGCACGGAAGGGCGGTTTGCTCGGCCTGCTGAAACGCAAATGACGCCCGCCAAGAGTGGATTGGAATAAGGCATGTTCGGAAAGCGCGGAAACGAGGGTTTTGGCAAGGCGGGTGGCGCGTTCGCACCGCCTCCGCCGGCGCAACAATCCTCCCCGTCAGCACCCGCGGTTCTGGTCGAACCGCAGCGCGAGCCTCCGCGTCAACAGGTTTCACCACCACCGATGCAGACGCCGCAGCGAAAGCGTCCTACCCGTACAGACGAATATTACGATACCAAAGCGCAGGTCTTCTCCGCGCTGATCGATACGATCGATCTTTCGCAGCTTGCCAAGCTCGACGGTGAAAGCGCACGCGAAGAAATCCGCGATATCGTCAACGACATCATCACGATCAAGAACTTCGCGATGTCGATCTCCGAGCAGGAAGAACTGCTCGAGGACATCTGCAACGACGTTCTCGGCTATGGTCCGCTCGAACCGTTGCTTGCACGAGACGACATCGCCGACATCATGGTCAACGGTGCTGGCCAGACCTTCATCGAAGTCGGCGGCAAGACGATCGAGTCCGAAATCCGCTTCCGCGACAATTCGCAACTGCTGTCGATCTGCCAGCGCATCGTTAGCCAGGTTGGCCGTCGCGTCGATGAATCAAGCCCGATCTGCGACGCCCGTCTGCCCGACGGCTCCCGCGTCAACGTCATTGCGCCGCCGCTCGCCATCGACGGACCGGCACTCACGATCCGTAAGTTCAAAAAGGACAAGCTGAACCTCGAGCAGCTCGTTCGCTTCGGCGCCATCACGCCGGAAGGCGCGACGCTGCTCCAGATCATCGGCCGCGTTCGCTGCAACATCGTCATTTCGGGTGGTACCGGCTCGGGCAAAACGACGCTGCTCAACTGCCTCACGCGCTACATCGACGCCGATGAGCGCGTCATCACCTGCGAAGACACGGCCGAACTGCAGCTGCAGCAACCGCATGTGGTGCGCCTGGAAACCCGCCCACCAAACATCGAAGGCGAAGGTGAGATCACCATGCGCGATCTCGTCAAGAACTGCCTGCGTATGCGTCCGGAACGGATCATCGTCGGTGAAGTGCGCGGACCTGAGGTCTTTGACCTGCTGCAGGCAATGAATACCGGTCACGACGGCTCCATGGGCACGATCCACTCAAACTCGCCGCGCGAATGCCTCAGCCGTATCGAGTCGATGATCGCAATGGGTGGTTTCACACTGCCGGCGAAAACGGTGCGCGAGATCATCTCCGGCTCGATCGATATCATTGTCCAGGCGGCGCGCCTGCGCGATGGCTCGCGTCGCATCACGCAGATCACCGAAGTAATCGGCATGGAAGGCGACGTCATCATCACCCAGGATTTGATGCGCTACGAAGTTGAAGGCGAAGACGCCTCCGGCCGTCTGATCGGAAGGCACAAATCGACCGGTATCGGCAAGCCGCATTTCTGGGACCGCGCACGCTACTTCAACGAAGAAAAGCGCCTTGCCGCCGCCCTCGACGAAATGGAAGCCAAGTCCAAGGATTAGTAAGATGTTCGGGTTCGATCCTGTCGTGTTGGCCATTATCGTGCTTGCCGCCGTCGCGGCCGGTGCCGTTTGCTATGGCCTTCTCTTCGCGCGGATCGAGACCGAGAAGAAGTCGGCAAACCGCGTCAACCGTGTCGTTTCGGCTGAGGCTGACAAGGCCAGCGTCAAGGCGGCTCGTGACCGCGTCCAGGAAATGTCGAAGCGCCGCAAATCGGTGCAGGACAATTTGAAGGATCTCGAGAAGCGCCAACAGGAAAACACCAAGAAGAAGCTGTCGTTGAAGTCGCGGCTGACGCAGGCCGGTCTCCGGATCACACCCGGGCGCTTCTATATGTTCAGCGCTATTTTTGGCCTTGTCCTGATGTTCGTCGCGTTCCTGGCCGATGCACCTGTTATGGTCGTGCTCGGCCTGCCCATCATTGCCGGGCTTGGGCTGCCGCGCTGGGTGCTTGGCTTTCTGATCAAGCGGCGTCAGAACAAGTTCCTCGCGGAGTTTCCCAATGCGCTCGACGTCATCGTGCGCTCGATCAAGTCTGGCTTGCCATTGAACGACGCCATCCGGCTCATTGCCAACGAGGGCAAGGACCCCGTGAAGAGCGAGTTTCGTCGCGTTGTGGAATCGCAGCAGGTAGGTCTCAGTGTGCCGGATGCCTGCGCGCGTATGAGTAACTACATGCCGCTGCAGGAAGTGAGCTTCTTTGCGATCGTCATCGCGATCCAGTCACAGGCAGGCGGCAACCTCTCGGAGGCCATCGGCAACCTCGCCAAAGTGCTGCGCGACAGAAAGAAAATGAAGGCGAAGGTTAAGGCACTGTCGATGGAAGCCAAGGCCTCGGCCGTCATCATCGGTGCGCTGCCGTTCATCGTCGCAACGCTCGTCTATCTGACATCGCCCCAATACATGCTGATCCTGTTCACTGACCCTCGCGGCCATCTGATCATGGGCGTTTCGGCGGTCTGGATGTCGATCGGCATTTTCGTCATGCGCAACATGGTCAATTTCGACATCTGATGGAGGACGGGCCGTGTCATCTGATCTCGCTAGTAAACTGACAGATCCCGCCATGCTGATCGCGGTGCTGGTCGCGATCGCGGTTTTCGCCAGCCTCTACACCGTCGCCATTCCGTTCTTCGAACGTGGTGACCTCAACAAGCGCATGAAGGCTGTTTCCACAGAACGCGAACAGATCCGCGCCCGGGAACGCGCGCGCATGAACGCCGATACGAGCGGAAAGACCTCGCTTCGTACCCAGAACAACCGTTCGGTTCGGCAGATCGTAGAGAAGTTCAACCTCCGCGAGGCGCTGGTCGACGAAAACACCATGAACAAACTCCGCGCCGCCGGGTTCCGCTCGGAAAATGCGCTGAATATGTTCCTTGTCGCGCGTTTCCTGCTGCCATTCCTGTTCTTCGGCCTTGCAGTCTTCTGGGTCTTCGGTCTCGATCATCTGGCCGACAAGCCGACGCCGATGCGCTTTCTCGTGACACTTGGCGTAGCCTATGTCGGCTTCTATGCGCCGAATATCTTCATCTCCAATCGGATGTCGAAGCGCCAGCACTCCATCAAGCGTGCCTGGCCCGACGCGCTCGACCTGATGCTGATCTGCGTCGAGTCGGGTATTTCGATCGAGGCAGCCATGCGCCGTGTCTCGGAAGAGCTGGGCGAGGCCTCCCCGCCGCTGGCGGAAGAAATGATCCTGACGACGGCCGAGCTCTCCTTCCTTCCCGACCGACGCGTTGCGCTGGAAAACCTCGGCCTGCGGACGCAGATCCCATTGGTGCAGTCCGTCACCCAGGCGCTGATCCAGGCGGATCGCTACGGCACACCGGTTTCGCAGGCACTGCGCGTTCTGGCGCAGGAAGGTCGCGACGAACGCATGAACGAGGCTGAGAAAAAGGCTGCCGCCCTGCCGCCGAAGCTCACGGTGCCGATGATCCTGTTCTTCCTGCCGGTTCTCGTCGCCGTCATTCTCGGCCCGGCTGGCATCCAGGTCGCCGACCGCTTCTAGCCAGCCATTTCCGCCGGGCTGGTCATCTCAAAGCATTGCGCATAGGTTGGACGACATCTCCGTAAGCCGGCAGGAGCCGTTGATGTCGTCCCTAAGCATCTTCCTGAGCATCATCGCTGCTCTCTCTATCGGGGCGATAAGCCCCGGCCCGAGTTTTGTTCTCGTTTCACGCATTGCAATGTCGCGTTCACGTCTCGACGGGCTTGCGGCGGCGCTCGGCATGGGGATTGGTGGCGTTGCGTTCAGCATCTTGGCGCTCGCGGGACTGACCGCGCTGCTTTCGCAATTCGAATGGCTCTATCTGGTTCTGAAGGTGGCTGGCGGAGCCTATCTCGTCTACATGGCCTTCAAAATCTGGCGCGGGGCACGCGAGCCGATCCATGTCGGTGATGCGGGAAGCGATCGTCGGGCACTCGCCCGAAGCTTTACCACCGCCTTGCTCACGCAGGTTAGCAACCCCAAGACGATCGTCGTCTACGCAAGCATCTTTGCAGCTTTGCTGCCGAAGACGGTTCCACTCGGGCTTATCTTGGCGCTGCCGATCGGCGTCTTTGCGGTTGAAGCCGGCTGGTACACGGTCGTGGCGCTCGCATTCTCGGCCAGACATCCGAGACGGCTCTATCTGGCTGCAAAGACGTGGATCGATCGCCTGGCCGGGACGGTCATGGCCGGCCTCGGCGTACAGCTCGTCACCTCGGGGCTGGCCGGCCGCTGAGGTCAGTTGGTGCTGGTGGGAGCGCTACTGGCGCTATCCTTGGCCGCAAGCTTCTGCCAGGAATTCTGCTGCGACAGCATCGAGCGCAGATAGGCGACGTTGGCATCGGCCTGCAGCTGCGAAAGCTCTCCGCGCGCAATCTTCTCTGCCTCAGGGAACCGGCCCTGAAGACCAATGACCAGTGCGAGATTCTGGCGGACCCGGCTGTCGGCCGTGGGCTGCTCTGCCGCCTGGCGCAAATAGGTCTCGGCTGTCCGCAGGTCGCCGGTCAGCACATAGGACATGCCGAGATTGGACAGGATCGATGCCTCGCCTGGTTGGATGTCGAGCGCTTCACGGTAGCGCTGGCGGGCTTCGGCGGAGCGGCCGAGCTGATCGAGGATGGCACCTTCGGCCGATGTCAATTTCCAATCGGGACGGTCGGGCGTTTGGGCGCGACCGATCGTATCGAGCGCCTGCTGCAGTTGACCGGCTGCGGCCTGAGCTTTTCCGTAGGCGGCCAGAACGTTTCGGTCGTTCGGGTTGGCGATCGCAACCTGTTGCATGACGGCCAGTGCCTGGGCATCGCGGCCCTGCATGCGCAGCAGGTTGGCGTAGTTCACGCCATTGGCGGCATCACGAGGATTCTTCTCGTATGCTTGTCCGACGCGCTCGGTCGAGCTGCGCAGCTCGACTTCATTCATCGTTTCGACCGGCTTGGTGAGCGTCGGCACGGATCCGGTCGTCATGCGGTCCTTCGTCGTCGTGCAACCGGCAAGCGCCAGTACGACGAGCGCAGTCGCGACGCCCTGAAAAACACGGGTTTCAAGCAGAGTATTGGCCGAAGCAGGCATCGTGCGTCCCTGAGATCCGAATCGGCGTCTGACCTCAAAACGGAACAGGGAAAGGTTTTGACGCAATCTTCACTCCAGCAATAATCTGTTAACCCTAACAGACCGTTAAGACGCGATTCCCGGACGCCCCAAAGGATACTCATGGCACCCTATCAGTTCATCGAGAGACCGACACCGTTCAACAGCAAGGGCGGCTCGACGCTGCCGATCTTTGCCGTCACCCCGGCGCATATCGAAACGGGCACGATCGACCCGATCGCACTCGATTGGGCCAAGAAGGCGGGCTACAAGGCCGAGAGCGGCTCGCTGCTGCTCATTCCGACGGACGAAGGTCATCTCGGTGGCGCGCTGTTCGGGCTCGGCACCAATCCGTCCGAACAACCCTACATCACCGGCAAGCTTGCGCGCGCGCTGCCGGCCGGCGACTGGCACATCGAAACGGCGCCGCTCACGGCAAACCGCCTTTCACTTGGCTTCGGCCTCGGCAGCTATCGCTATGACCGGTACAAATCGGAGAAGACCTCGGCGCCCACGCTAACGATCCCGCGCGATGCCGATGGAGCTGACATCAAGCGGCAGCTGGCCGGCGTCTTCCTGGCACGCGACCTAATCAATACGCCGACCAACGACATGGGGCCGAACGAATTGGAAGCAGCCTTCCGCGGCCTGGCGGCCCACTACAAGGCCGAGATCAATGTCGTCAGCGGCGACGACCTCCGACAGAACTTTCCGCTCGTCCATACCGTCGGCCGCGCCAGCGCCGATGCGCCGCGCCTGCTCGAATTGCGTTGGGGCAAGAAGGGGCACCGCAAGATCACGCTCGTCGGCAAGGGCGTCTGCTTCGATACCGGCGGTCTCGATATCAAGCCGGCGTCTTCGATGCTGCTGATGAAGAAGGACATGGGTGGCGCGGCAAACGTCATGGGCCTCGCCTTGATGATCATGGACGCCAAGCTCAAGGTCGATCTCAGGGTGATCATTCCTGTCGTCGAAAACTCGATCTCGTCCAATGCCTTTCGCCCGGGTGACATCTACCGGAGCCGCAAGGGGCTGACGGTGCAGATCGACAATACGGACGCCGAAGGCCGTTTGATCCTCGCAGATGCGCTTGCCTATGCAGATGAGGACGCGCCGGACCTCTTGATCGACATGGCGACGCTGACGGGTGCTGCCCGCGTGGCGCTCGGTCCCGACCTGCCACCCTTCTTTACCGATGATGCCGAACTCGCTCAGGACCTGACTGAAGCAAGCCTCGAGACGGACGATCCCCTTTGGCGGCTGCCGCTCTACGCCGGCTATGAAAAGGACATTCGCGCCAAGTTTGCCGACATCACCAATGCGCCGGCGGGCGGCATGGCGGGTGCGATCACTGCCGCCCTGTTCCTCAAGCGCTTCGTCTCCAACACTACGCGCTGGGCGCATTTCGATATCTACGGCTGGGCGCCGTCCGAACGACCGCACTCTCCTGGCGGCGGCGAGGCGCAGGCAATTCGCGCGCTCTACCATCACATCCGGCAGAGCGTGCGCTAGGCGACGATCGTTAAAATTTTATTTACCTTGACGGGCGGCAACGTTTGCCGCCCCATTGCTTCGGACGGTGCACTGCCGGAAAATGGAACGCGAGCGTAACGAGTTTCCGGAGGACCCATGCCGATCGAACTGACGGCTTCGCAGGCGTTGGGCCTGTGGCATGGTGTGACGCTCGATCAAGTGAGGCTCGACGATCGCGATTTGACGTTGCGCCAGATGGCGATCCTGCTGCATATCTATCTCGTGCCGCCGCCGCATACCGTGCGCGGCCTGGCGTCGACGCTCAACGTGACCAAGCCTGTCATTACACGGGCACTGGATACGATGGGAGATATGGGTCTGGTCGACCGTGTGCGCGACGAACGCGACCGGCGAAACGTCGTGATAAAGCGCACCGTCGGCGGGGCGCTTTATCTGGAAAAGCTTGGTGATCTCGTGCGCGACAAGGGTCGCCGCCTGACACCGTGAAAGGGATACGATGACGATGCTCGATCGCCGCCTTCATGCCTATCGACCGGACCTCGCCGAGGCTGGACTGGAAGGACGTGTGGAAGCCTTGCGCTTCGTTCCTGGCACACGGGCCCGTGTAGGCGTGCCGGTCGTTGGGCTCAGACCCGCGCCGGATCTCGCCAAGGGAATCGATACCGAACTGCTCCTCGGCGAGGACGTCACCGTGTTCGACCGTGCAGAGGGCTGGTGCTGGGTCAAGGCCGCCTCCGATGGCTATGTCGGTTATCTGCCGGAAGCCGCCCTTTCGGGTGCGCTGGTCGAGCCCACGCATATCGTCACGGTTCAGCGGACGTTTCTCTATCTGGAAGCCGAGCTGCGCAAGCCCCACAAGAGCATCTTGTCCATGGGCAGCCGGGTTCGGATTGTCGGCGAGGCCGAAACGCGCGGCAACCGCTATGCGATGCTGGAAGACGGCACGGCGATCTTTGCCAAGCATCTGCAGCCGATCGGCGCAGGCGAAGGGGGCGACTATGTCGACGTGGCAAGCCGATTCATCGAGACGCCTTACCTGTGGGGCGGTCGCTCCGGGCTTGGCATCGACTGCTCAGGCCTCGTCCAGCTTTCGATGCTGATGACCGGACGAAGCGCGCCGCGCGACACCGACATGCAGTCGGCAAACCTTGGGGAGCCGATCGGTCGGTCGGAACTGCGCCGAGGCGACCTGGTTTTCTGGAAGGGTCATGTTGCCGTTCTGGAAGATTCGGAAACGATTATTCATGCCAACGGACATACGATGACGGTTGCTCGCGAAAACCTCGAGGAGGCGATCAAGCGCATCGGCTGGCTTTACCAGCAGCCGACGGGCTATCGCCGCCCGGTCACCTGACCGGCGGCTTCGGCCATGACCTAACACCGCCTGTCCAGCTCTCGAAAGCCTTCGACAGCCTCAGCACCAGCATATCGTCGAAGCGCGGACCGACGATCTGCAGGCCGATCGGCATTCCGGATCGCGAGAAACCGCAGTTGATCGACGCGGCGGGCTGCTCGGACATGTTCCACGGCACGGTGAAGCAGATGTGCTCGAAGGGACGCGTCGGATCGTTCGTCGGCGAAGCCCAGTCTGCCGGATAGGAGACAATGGGGTTGGTTGGCGAAATCACGGCGTCGACCTTCGTGAACAGCAGGCCGCAGCTTTTGCGCATCTCGATCGTCCGATTGAAGCCCCTGACGGCCTCGGCACCGCTGATGGAGGCGCCGCCTTCGGCCCAAGTGTAGATGTAAGGCAGAATTCTGGTTCGACGCTCCGGGCTCAGATTCTCGATATCGCCCCAGAAGCGGGAACGCCAGAATGTGTCCAGTCCGTCGAGCATCACCCGCGTCAGAACAGGCTGAACCGGAGTGACAATTGCGCCCGCATCTTCAAACCGCTGACCGGCCACCTCGACCGCCGCACGTACCTCGTCGTCGACCGCAAGGCCACATCCCGCATCGAGCATCAACCCGATCCTTAGGCCGCGGAGATCCGTGTTGAGGTCCATCCAGTCGATATCGTTCGGGGGCAGGCTGGTGCCATCACGCCAGTCAGGGCGCGAGAGCGTGGCCATTGCGTAGGCGGCATCCTCGACGGTGCGTGTCATTGGCCCGGCGCAGCGGCCGACATAGAACGGATCGACAGGTATGCGGCCGTGGCTCGGCTTGAAGCCGAAGATGCCTGTCCAGCCAGCCGGCAAGCGCACCGAGCCACCGATATCGGTACCGACGTGCAGAGGTCCGTAACCCGCGGCGGCCGCGGCAGAGGCCCCGGCGCTCGATCCTCCAGGATTGCGCGTCGTATCCCAGGGATTTCGGCTCAGAGGATGGAAGCTCGAGAGGCCTGAGGAGAGCATCCCATAGTCCGGGCAGGTTGTCTTCGCAAAGATCACGGCGCCGTCCTCGCGCAGCCTCGCGGCGGCGGGGGCATCCTCGGTCGCAGGCACCAAGTCGACGGCTCTGGTCCCGAGCGGCACCGGTTGCCCCTTGGTGGCGATTAACTCCTTCAGCGTCGCCGGGATGCCGTCGAGCGGGCCGAGTGTCCCGCCTTTCATCCATCGGTCGGTCGAAGCCTGCGCCTGCTTGCGCGCCGCCTCTGGATCGTAGGCGTAAAGGGCGCAGATGGCGGGCTCCCACGCTTCGATGTGTCGCTCCAACGCCAACCAATATTCGAGCGGCGACAGGCTGCGATCGGCAAAACGCTGCCTCAAGTCACGGATCGTTAAGTCGGTTTCGGACATGGCATGGTCACCCGAGGCTGTGGTTTCGAAAACTAACGGCGATTCGCCTCGCGAGGGTCGAGCATGTCGCGCAGCCCATCGCCAAGCATGTTGAAGCCGAAGACGCAGAGCGCGATGGCAAGCCCAGGCAGGATTGCCAGCCACGGCGCGAGCGCAAGGTAAGTTTGTGCGTCAGCAAGCATACGGCCCCAGGTAGGAGCCGGTGGCGCGATACCGAGGCCAAGGAAGCTGAGGCCCGCTTCCGTCAGCACTGCCAGCCCCAATTGGATCGTCGCCTGGACGATGATCTGGCTGATGATATTGGGCAGCACGTGTCGGACGGAGATCGTGAAGCGGCTGTTCCCGATTGCGCGAGCGGCGAGCACATAGTCGCGGCTCCACGCCTGCAGGGCTGTGGCAAGCGTGACCCGCGCAAACACGGGAATCATAAATGTCGCGATTGCAGTGATCGCCGTCAGTCGACCCGGACCGAGAAAGGCTCCCAGCATCATTGCCGAGAGGATCGGCGGCAATGCGAAGACGACATCGCAGGCGCGCATCAGCAATGTTTCGAATGTGCCCCGCACGGCGGCGGCCGCGATACCGGCGATTGATCCGAGCGTCCCGCCGATCAACACGGCGGCGATGGCGATCGAAAGAGAATTCCAGCAGCCGACCATCATCATCGAAAGGACGTCCCGGCCAAACTGGTCGGTGCCGAGAACGCCGAACGCCAAGGGCGGCTGCAGCTTGTGAACGATCTGCATCTTTGCCGGCGGCAGCGGTGTCCAGACAAGCGACAGCAACGCGACGACAACAAGAACAGCAATGATCCCGCCGCCCACCACCAGACCCGTTCTCCGGCTAATTTCAAATCGCCGGCGCCGAGCGTTCATTTGATTGGATACGATAGGCGCCATATCAGACGCCTTTCCGCAAGCGCGGGTCGATCGCCAAATAGGAGAGATCGACGATGAAGTTCATGACAACAACGAGCGCGGCAAAGAACAGCACGACATCCTGCATGACGATGATATCGCGTTGCGACAACGCCTGATAGGCAAGCCGACCGAGGCCTGGGAGGTTGAAAACGTTTTCGACAAGAACCGCGCCCGCGACCAGGAAAGTGAACTGTAAGCCCAGGATCGTCAAAACGGGAACGAGGGCATTCGGCACCGAATGGCGCCACAGGACCCGGCGCTTCGACAGTCCCTTGGCAAGCGCTGTTCGCGTGAAATCCTCATGCATGGTCTCCAGAACGGCGGAACGCGTGACGCGCGTCAGGACGGCTGCCTGCGGCAAGGCGAGCGCTATTGCGGGCATAACAAGTGCCTTGAAAGCGGGCAAGATGCCGACACCCCACCCCGGGAAACCTCCAGCCGGCATCCAGCCGAGCGCAGTCGAGAAGAGCATGATCAGCAACAGGGCCACCCAGAAACCGGGAACGGCGATGCCGATCTGCGAAAATACCGAAGCCACTGCATCCGGCAGCCCACCGCGATGCGCGGCCGCCAGGACACCCAGAGGCATGGCGATGGCGACGGAGAGCGCAATTGCCATCAGCGCCAAGGGGAGCGTCACCGCCAATCTCTCAAGGATCAGCCCGGCCACCGGCACGCCGTAGGTATAGGATTGGCCGAGATTGCCGCGGAATACGCCGGCGAGCCATTCACCATAGCGCCACAAGAGCGGCTGATCGAGACCAAGTTCATGACGGAGAGTTGCCAGCGTTTCCGGCGAAGCCGACGTACCGAGCATGATGGAGGCCGGATCGCCCGGCAGAAGATCCATCACAGCAAAGATCAACAGGGAAACGACGGCGAGCGTTGCGATCAGACCAACAAGACGACGGGACAGAAGGGCTATCATTTCACGTCCGGTACTGTTTGCCGCCCCGCCATACCACCCATCCGCAATCAGTCTTCCCAGGAGACCTTCGTGAGGACGTTCGAGGGAATGGGCTCATTTTCCCAGAGACCTTTCAGCTTCTTGTCCCAGACGCCGAGCTTGGGCATGACGAAGAGATAGAGCGCCGGCACATCCTCGGCCAGAATCTTCTGAGCCTCTCCGTAGATCTTCGCTTGCGCTGCAGGATCCGAGGTTTCCTGCACCTCCGTCATCAGGTCGTTGAAAGCCGGATTCTTGTAGTTGAAGTAGTATGGATCACGAGCGTAGATGTCGATGTCGAGCGGTTCTGCGTGGGCGACGATCGTCATCTCGTAGGCGCGGTCCTTCATGACATCCTGCACCCACTTGGCCGGAAACTCGGTCGGCTCGATGTTCACCGTCACGCCGATTTCAGCCAGCATTGCCTGCATGACCTGTGCGCTTCGTGGCGCATAGGCCATTTGCGGCGATTTGATCGTGAAGGTGAAACCATTGGGATAGCCGGCTTCGGCAAGCAGTGCCTTGGCCTTTTCGGGATCGTAGGGCAGAACGCCGGTGAGATCGATATAACCCGGATCATTCGGTGTGTAGTGGCTGCCGATCGGCGTGCCGAGGCCGGACCAAGCACCGTCGACAACCGTCTTGCGGTCAATCGCCATCATCAGGGCCTGACGCACGCGCTTGTCGTCGAATGGCTTTTTGGCGTTGTTCATGCCGGCCACGACCTTGAGCTCGGTATTGCCGATCTTAGTCACCAGCTTGGCATCGCCATCGAACGAACTCATCAGCTCGGGCGCCGCGAATTCCGGAATGGCGTCGACATCGCCCGACTTCAACGCCGCGGCCTGGGCCTGCGGATCGGCGATGAAGCGGAAGGTCACTTTGTCGAGCTTTGCCGCATCATCTTTGTTCCAATAGTCGGCGTTCCTTTCGAGCTCGACCTTGTCGCCCTTTGCCCAGTTCACGAACTTGAACGGGCCGGTGCCGACAGGCGTCGTTTTGTCTGCGGCGGCAGACTTCGGCCCCACCATGACGGAGGCTGGCCAACCGAGCCAATAGAGGACGCTGCCCGTTGGAGCCGAGAGATGCAGGACGAGCGTTTCCGGGTCGGGCGTCTCGATGGAAGCAATCGAAGCGAAGAAGCGCTTCTGCGGATTTACCGAATCGGCACCGCGAGCACGATCAAGCGCGAACCTCGCCGCGGCAGAATCGAAAGCCTCGCCATCGTGAAATTTGACGCCGGTTTGTAGCTTGAAGGTATAGACGAGGCCGTCCGGGGAGACTTCCCAGCTCTTGGCGAGTTGCGGTTGCACCTTGCCGTCCTCATCAATTGCGACAAGGCCTTCGAAGATGTTCTGCCATGTCACTTGGCCAATTGCGACAGGGGCCGCAATCGTTGGATCCAGGCCAGTCGGCTCTACTGTCATACCGAGGGTCAGCGTGGTCTTGGCGGCTTCCGCCGGGGTAAGCCCCAGCAGAGCGACGCCGACCGAAGCGGCCACGCCGAGATAGAGCCGCCGAGCCAGCCGCGCCGACGGCGCAAGCGAAACCTTCATCATTATATTCCCCTGTCTGGCCGCCGCCGTGGCGATGACCTTTACGCGCGCTAAGGTGTCATTCTCGGAGTGCACACACAATGGCGATTATGTGTGCTCACTGTAGCCGAAAGTGCTACACTCGAAGATGTGTTCCGAGCAAGTCCATGAGGCTAATCCTTTGGCTGCAAACTTGTTTCCGCGCGCTCACGCATGAACCGTTCAATAAAATCCACCAACTTTGTTGCCGCAAAGGAAAGCTGGCGGTCAGGAGCGACGCAGAGATCGACATAAGTGCGTATCGCATTCTTGCCGGCCAAGGGAATGGCGCGAAGCTGGCCTGCCTCGATCTCGCGACGGACAGTCAACGCCGGCAACAGAGTTACGGCTGCGCCGCTCAAAACCAGCTCCTTGAGCATTTCGAGCGAACTGGTGACGAAGACGGGCTCAACATCAAGGCCATCCTTCTCGATGCGCGCATCGAAAGCCTGGCGGAAACCGAAAGACTGGTCGGGAAGCGCCAAGGAGTACTCGGCGATATCCTTCAGCTGGATCTCGGGCCGTTCCGCGACGGCATGTGTTGGAGCAACGATCAGATCATAGGCGATTTCCGAGCGCAGTCGTACTTTCGTGCCCGACAACGGAGGCGCGAACAACGTCACGGCAATATCGGCTTCCGCGCCGTTGACCGCTTCGATCGCCTGCCGCGCGCTGGTGATCGCGACCTCGAAGCGCAGCTTTGGATATTTCAGGCTGAATTCCGCCAGCGCCGGAGCGAGCAGATTGGCGACGGTGGCGCCGTTGGCATAAATGCTGACCTTGCCGCGCTGCAACCCCTTCAGGTCTTCGATAAGCTCGCCGACGTGATCGAGTTCGCGCAGCGTCCGCCCTGCGCGCGCCGCAAGCAACTCGCCGGCAGCGGTCAGTTTGACGCCGCGGGCGCTGCGCTCCACAAGCGGCGCGCCAAAGTGATACTCCAGGTTCTCGATCTGCCGGCTGATCGCCGTCGGCGCGACGTTCAGATTCTCCGCGGCCTGGCGCATGGAGTTCGTGCGCACCAGCTCGTCGAAATACATCAGGGCACGGATCTGCATGTCGTGGTCTCCGCCGCTTCAGGCAATGTCGCCCTGTTTAGGCGATCTTGCGCGATCCGGGTAGCGGTCTCGCCAAGCCTCTTGCGCGCCGGCCACCGGAAGAACGGTGGCCTCGTAGACGCCACGCGCGATGGCGCGCGCCATGACCGTTGCAGCAAAGTGGCAGAGCTCCAGAAAAGCGGAAAGATCCAGCCGCGGCTTCCTGCCCGTCGAGGCCGCAAAGACGGTATCGCCATCAAGCGGCAGATGAGCCGGCAGCATGGCGCGCGCGAAACCATTGTGAGCCATGATCGCCAGGCGATGGGCCTCCTGCTTGGTCAATTCGGCATCGGTGACAATGGCGCCGATTGTTGTCGCCGTGGTACTCATGCCCTTCAGCCGCATGCGGGTGTCAGCTTCAGAGATCGGCGAGGGCAAGCCAAGGCCGCCAAATTCTCCGTTCTGCTCGAAGGGCGCCGACCAGAAATGCGGTCCCTCCCCCACCGTCGCCGAGCCAAGCGCGTTGACGGCAACGATCGCCGCGATCTTCAGGCCGGCGCCGGTTTCGGCACTTGCCGAACCGAGCCCCCCTTTGAAAGTCGCGGTCGTTGCACCCGCGCCAGCGCCGACGGTACCGAGAGCGAACGGCCCTTTCGCCGCCGCCTTGAAAGCCTCATAGCCCATGTCGCGATAGGGCGACTGCAGACCCCAGTTCTTGTCACCGCCGTTCAGCAGGTCCATCAGGATCGCCTGGGGAACGATCGGCACCTTCACATCGCCGACCGGAAAGCCTCGGCCGACTTCCCGCAAACCCGCCTGAACGCCGCCTGCTGCGTCAAGGCCGAATGCGGAACCACCGGAAAGCACGAAGGCGTCGACTGCGCCGACCGTCATCGACGGATCGAGAAGAGCTGTGTCGCGGCCGCCGGGAGCACCACCTAGTACCACGCCGGAGGCCGTCGCAGGTTCGTCGAAGACGATTGCGGTTACACCTGAGCCGAGCTTCAGATCCGTCGCGTTCCCGACGGAGACCCCTTCAATGTCGGTGATCAGATTGAGCACGCGCGTCATCCTTGTTTAAGCAAGAGCGCGCGATAGGACCGCAACGGCGATCAAAAGACAAGACCGGCCTCACCTTTGGCAAGACCGGTCTGAAATCCGTCAAGGCTGGTTAGGCCGTGCTTCATGCTCTCAGGCATGGATGGGCTTCGGGTGACGGCGGGTCATCAGATCATGGATAGCGAGCTTCACTTCCGCCGGCGAGCTGAAATGCTGCTCGTCCAGATCGTGAACGTGAAACTTCACTGCGATGAACTTCAACCGGTTCTCATCCGGGATGACGATCCCGACGGGAACACCTGCGTACTCGATTACTTCCTTTTTCATGCGTAGAACTCCTGCCGCGCGGTATGCGCTGGCGATGGCGAATTGACTTGTCTGATTCCGTAAAGGTGGACGAAGGTCACATTCGACAGTTCGGGCGGGAGAGGGCGCCCGGACGGTCATTGCCAAGCACGGATCGCCCAAGGAAATTGGCGAGAGTATCGATGTCAGTCATGTCTCGTTCCTTTCTCTGGCGTTGCGCTTGCTTGAGGCCCTGGTGTTCCGGGGCCGGCGACGACTGCGCTATTAATCTACTTCATTGGTAGACTATACATCGCAGTCTGTCAGAAACATATTCCGAAACATGTCAAAAAATCGACCATTCGGAAAATTTCATTCCATCATGCTCGAATTGACTGCAAGAACCCTATCAAGTCTTTGTGCAATTCGCGTGACGGTCCGAAGCTCTCTTTCGATCACGGAGCAGACATAGGAAGTGCTGCTGATTCCGGCAATGGGGCATTTGATTAAAAGACGGAAAACCTCGAAATGACCGAAATGGTTAACGCTGCCACAAACGGCCTACCACCCCTGCGAGAGCACCTTTTCCAGCATGTCGACGAAGAAATCGGCACTCTCGACTGTCAGGCAGAGAGGCGGCTTAATCTTCAACACATTCAGGTGATCGCCAGTCGGCTGCATCAAGACGCCAAGATCGAGGAGTCGGGTGCAGATTGCCGCGGTCTCTTCGGTCGCCGGCTCCAGCGTCGTTCTGTCGCGGACCAGTTCGAGGCCAAGATAAAGTCCCATGCCATGCACGGCACCGACGAGCGGATAGCGTTCGATCAACGCCACAAGACGACCCTTGAGGTGATCGCCGACATCGCGCGCGTTCTCCTGCAGACCTTCATCGGCCATGATATCGAGCACCGTCATACCGGCCACACAACTGACCGGGCTGCCGCCCGTGGACGAAAAGAAATAGCCTTCCTTCTCCAGTGAACCGGCGATGGCCCTAGTCGTGATCACAGCGCCGAGTGGATGCCCGTCTCCCATACCCTTCGCGACAGTGATGATGTCGGGGACGACGCCCTGCTGCTCGAAACCCCAGAAATGGTGCCCAAGCCGTCCGTAACCCACCTGCACTTCGTCGGCGATGCAGACGCCGCCACGAGCCCGGACCTGCCCATAAACCGCCGCAAGGTAACCGTCCGGAAGCGAAATTCCGCCGGCATTTCCAAAGACCGGCTCGGCGATGAAGCCGGCCAGCCCCTCGCCTTTTGCGTCGATGGCCTCAAGGACCTCAACGACCGCTTCCAGGTAGTGGATCGTTGATTCCGACCCACGGAAGGCACCCCGATATGTATTTGGCGAGAGAACGGCATGCACCCAGTCGGGCCGCGTCGTCATAGCCTGTGGGTTGTCGGCGATTGACGTGGAGACTGCGTCACTGGCAACCGACCAGCCGTGATAGGCCTCGAGAAGGCTGAGCATGTGTTTGGCGCCGGTGTGAGCCCAAGCAAGCCGTAGCGCGAGGTCGTTTGCCTCCGATCCGCTGTTGACGAGGAACACCGTGTCCAGCCCCTCCGGGGCAAGTGACGCGAGGCGCTCCGAAAATTCGGCAATGGCGGCATAGTGGAATCGCGAATTGGTGTTCAGCCGCAGCAACTGTTCGCTGATCGCTTCGGCCAGGCGCGGGTGGCCATGGCCGAGGATCGTGACGTTGTTGAGCATGTCGAGATAGGCGCGGCCTTCGACATCGAACATATGCTCTTTCCAACCGCGCTCCATCTGCGGCGGCATCTCGTAGTAGTTCTTCTGCGGCTTTGCGAGATGGGCCTGCCTGAGCGCAAACAGTTCCGCCGACACCGGCTTCCGCGCATTCACATCGGGGCCGAGAAGGCCGGCTGGCGACGGACACAGTTCAGACCAGGCGACCGCTTCCTGCGGGGCGCAAAACAGCGGGGGCTCCGCGCCTTGCAGGGTGGAGAGCTGCACGCGCAGTCCACCGAGAGAGCCGTCTTCGCCAGAGACGGTCCCGATCGACTGCCCGGCTTTGACCTCTGCTTCATCCTCAAGCGACGGCTCAATTCCGTCGAGATGAAGGCTGATGCCCTCGCCTGCCAGAACGAAATGGTGGTTCTTCCAACTCACCTTCCCGGCGAATGGAGCAGCAACCGTGGTGCCGCCTGCGAGGCAGATGTCGGAATGCAGTGTGAAGGTTGAAGACGGGGCGGCGCTCCGAAGCTTCGAGCGCGACAATCGGTATTCACCGTAGCGCGTCGCCGCGGTACCGGTCTCCGTGGCCGCGCGGGCAAGCAGCCGCCAATCCATGTCGGCCTGCGACCAGTTGCCCGCGGCAAAATGCGGACTCTGGACACCGAGATCGACGAAGGAAATGGTCGCTGGATCGACATCGGGTAACAGCGGATGCCAGTTCTCCGACGACAGCGCGGCCGTTTCGATACCGACTGCCTTGAGGACAGCGATCTCCATGAGTTCGAACGGAACGGATACCGCCGTATCGAATATGCGGCGCTCAAGTTCGAGATTGCCGCGAACATAGTCGTTCTCGGGGTCGATCGAGATCTGCTGCTCGCTGCTGGCGACAAGAATGACGGCGCGGGCAACGACCAGTGGCCAGAGCGCCCGCAGCTCTTCTTCCGTGAGCGGATAGACCTCGTGATATGCCTTTACCGCAGGAAGAATGTAGAGCGGATCGCCATCTGCCTGATGCAGCAGTGAGGCGCAGGTGACCGCCAGATCCCCGATCAGCCAGCCGCGGATGATATCGCCGAAATCGATGACGCCGTCTGGAACCAGGTGGCCGCGATCGTCGCGACGGCTGACGACGTTGTCGCCGGTCACATCGTGGTGCACGGCCTGCAGACGCAAGGATGGCGCCAAGGGTTGGATTCGCCGCACGGCTGATACCATCGTCTTGGCGATGCGATCGCGCGCAGCGCTGTCGGTGATCGCCGACAGCAGCTGGACGGCGACTGGACCGGCACGGCGCAAATCCCATTGCAGGCTGCGATCGAGACCGGGATGCGTGAAATCGGCCAGCGACTGCGCCAGGCGTGCGCAGAGCCCCCCAAGTGCCGCGACCGACTCCTTCGGCAGATGCTTCCGATGCGTCAGCCCCTCACCTTCCAGATATTCCAGAAGGCGAACCTGATAGGTCTGATCGCGGACGGTGACAGCAACGATGTCCTGGGCGTCGGTCGACGGGATCACCCGCGGGACGCGCGGTGCACCCTCCTTCGTACTGATGTGGTGGATGGCCGCGTTCTGCGCCTCGAGCTCCAGCGTCGCGTACGCCACGTGGCAGATCTTCAGCACGTAGCGCCGCTCGTCCGTATCCAGACGATAGTTGCGGTCCTGTTGGCTGCCGAGCTCAGTGATCGTACCCGACAAGCCATAGCGCGACTGAAGAATGTCGCCAGCTTCCGCGGCGCTCACGTCAGGGCGTGGCAACGTCGCGCGATCGGCAAGCGTCTCGTCAGTCATGGCATCCCCCGCGGCATGATTCGATTTTGCAGACTAAGCAGATAATCGAATCCTTGCCACCGGCAAGCGAGGAGATCTCACTCACTCAACGGCAACCCGCCGCAGCGATCATCCCATGCGCTCGGAGGCATAGCTGCCCGGGCTTGCGGGAAATACGATCGTGCGGTTGCCGTTCAGGAAAACGCGGCGATGGATATGGGCATGGATGGCACGCGCCAGCACCTGGCTCTCGACGTCCCGGCCGATAGAGACATAGTCGTCCGCACTCTGAGCGTGCGTGATGCGGGCCGTATCCTGCTCGATGATTGGGCCCTCATCGAGATCCGCCGTCACATAGTGCGCCGTGGCACCAATGAGCTTCACGCCGCGCTCATAGGCCTGCTTGTATGGGTTGGCGCCCTTGAAGCTTGGCAGGAAGGAGTGATGGATGTTGATGATCCTGCCCGACATCTTGCGGCACATGGCGTCGGAAAGGACCTGCATGTAGCGCGCGAGCACGATCAGTTCGGTGCCGGTCTGATCCACGAGGTCGAGGAGCTGAGCCTCGGCCTGCGGCTTGTTTTCCTTCGTCACCTTGATGTGGTGGAACGGGATATCGTGGTTCACCACAACCTTCTGATAGTCGAAATGATTGGAGACCACGCCGACGATATCGATCGGCAGAGCACCGATCTTCCAGCGGTAGAGCAAGTCGTTCAAACAGTGGCCGAAACGGGACACCATCAGAAGCACCTTCATGCGGCTGTCGCCAGCATGGATTTCAGCATCCATTTCGAATTTCTCGGCGACCGGCTTGAAGCCTTCTTTCAGTGCCGCAAGGCCCACACCTTCTTCTGAAATGAAGCTAACACGGGTGAAGAACTTGCCGGTATCGAGGTCGTCGAACTGCGACGAATCGACAATGTTGCAGCCTTGATCCGCCAGGTAGTTCGCAATCGCCGCAACGATCCCGCGCGTCGACTTGCACGTCACCGTCAATACATAGCTCGTCATCTGTTCCGTCCTCTCGCGCCGCCTATCGGCCGGCTGCTTAGATCAAAGCGAAAGTCACGGATAGAGCACCGCGCCTTCATTCGTGCAACTATTTGCAAGAGAAACCGTCAGAACCTTGCAGGCCCTTGCGTCCCCCCGTCGCGACCAACTTACGGCAGAGCACGCAAAACTCCGTTCCGCTTGCGTCGTCAAGACGCGTATCCCCGCCGTACGCAGCACCGCAGGCAACTCACCTCGACGAAGTCACGTTTTCGAGATGACGGCCGACAGAGTGATCCGCTTGCTTGATGCGGATCGCTGTTGCGCCTACATCCACGAAGAAAATGAAGTCCGATATCCGGCGAGGCGGCAAATATGCGGTTCGCAAGAGCGTTGTTGATAGCCATGGCCGCCAGCGCAAGCCTGGCGCCGGGAGCAAGCTTTGCCACGGACTGGCGGCGCGCCGGCGAAGCACAGGCCCAATCGGTCTATCCCTACGCGAACCTGCCGGGCGTCAAGGCACAGCCGGAGCCGAAGGACGAAGAACAGTATGACTGCCGGACGGAGACGCGGCCGCTTCGCCGCGGATACGATAAGATTTTCCGTACCGGCGGGCTGCCGACCCTCGTCTATGTCTGCGATCGTGACGGCGTGGAGAGCGTCGGGACGCAGGTGCCGCGGCGCGGACACTATCAGCCGGTCCGCTGAGCTATCGGGCGGCGTCGCCAAAGTGGCGCGCGATCAGGTGGTCGATCGATGGTCGCCCTGGCCCCCCCGGCCATGATCACGAGGAAGCAGACGGCCCAGGTGCCATGCGTCGGCCAAGCATCGGGATAGACGAATAACTCGATCACCACTGCCATGCCAGGAAGGGCAAGGGCGGAGAGACGGCTTGCCAGACCGATCACCAGCAGCGTGGGAAGACGTGTTCGGCAACTGCCGCCAGATGAGCGCCGATCCAAGCATCGACGAACGGCAACTTGTATTCATTCTCGAACAGGCAGACTGCGTTGTCGGCGACGTGCCAGCCATCGATCTGAACTCGGACCGGTTGTCGACTGGTGCGGCCAAGATGCGCTGATCGTCCGAGCTCATATGAGCGTCGAGGTTCATCGCCTGCCGGCCGGTGGTGCCGCCTATATCGAAGCACTGGCAGCAGGCATGTCGCTTGCCGGTTCGGTCGCGGCGGCTGTTGCGGAGACTCCTGCGTTCTACCTCTCGGCTAATCTCGCCGGTGCCTTACGGACGGACGCATTTTGTTCCGTTCGCTAACTCATGTGTAGAGACACGCCCATGCACGATGAAATCGCGATGGACCATATGCAGGGGCTGACGATCCCGCAGAAACTCTACCGTATGCTGCGGCTGCTCGATCATACCCCACACGACTGCATCGCTCTTATCTGCCGATCGCGGCCTTGACTGCAATCGGCAGCCTGATCGGACGTCGTTACCTGCGTTGGTGATGTCTTTTCGCGGAAGAAACAGGAAGCCGTTGTAGCGGCTTTCTTGCAACTCTGGGCCATGCAGCATAATCCTGGCTTACGGCATATGACCGCTCGACAGCGGCTCCGGATAGACTGGATCGTAGCGACGGTGAAGGGGGAGCCGGCGTAGCTTACCTTGCTATCCGGTGGCGCGCGGGCCATCTGCCGGCAACACCTGCCGTCGGGCCTTCGACCGGCCTTAACTGCGCAGGCGCTGTTCACAGACATCCTTGACGAGAGACTGCAGCACCTTGATCCGCCCGACCAGCCAGGCAAGCTCCTCGGTCGTGATCTCGTAATGCGGCGAATAACGGGCATCGACGTAAGCGCGGTCAAGCCGGGTAAAGCAGCGCCTGGCAAACTTGCTGTCGCGAGGCCATGCCTCGATCAGCCGCGGCTCGACCCGTTCGGCATGCGTTCGAAGCACGCTGAGCCGGTGCGATTTCGGGGAGTAGAGCGTGACCACGAGGAGGGCACAATGGTAAAGACCCTCGCTCGTTTGATGCAATAAGAATGCAGAATTGGTTTGCCAATCGTCCGCGCCGGTGGAGCGCTCAAGTTGATAGATTGCCGTTTCAAGCCAAACGCCCGACTTAGAAAACCAATGGTCGAAATGCCGCTGCGCTTCCGCTCGAGCAGCCTCCGGTCTCAGCGGTTTCGGCGCGGCCAGCGGATGGCCGGGCGTTTCATAGAGCACGATCCCGTCACGGGCGATGTCCATGAAGAACGGCAGTCCCCGCGCCAGCTTGTCGTTGACGTCGGCCAGGCTATGGGCAATCACCTTGGCCGGTGTCTTAAGATGGCCGGTGACGGCGAACTCCCGTGTCAGCCGATCGTCGATCGTCTGCCAGACGTCGTTCTCCTCGGCGAAGCTCTCGACGTTGACGACGGCCAGCAGGTCGTAATCGGAACGATAGCCGCTGTCGCGATCCTCGACCCAATCGCCACGTGCGAAACTGCCAAACAGGATCAGTTTCAGGATTCGGCCGGCGCGGGCTTTGTCCGACAACTTGTTCTTCTGGGCGTCCTCGAACTCCTCGAAGATGATCTGCACGACGCGGCTCAGCTCACGGCGCTTCTTGTCGGGGAGATGATCGAGCTGTTCGAGAATGATCAAGGCAATCTGCCCTTTTAAGTTCTGCAATTACCAATACCGCAATGCGTGAGATTCTCTACTGCCGATGGCGAAAGTGCAAGAGGTGGCAGTCCTTTCCGGGGCGGTGACGACCTTCGGTCGAGCCACGCGAGCGCTTCTTGCACAGAAGCGCAAGCAAGAGATGCACCGCTTCCGTCTCCAGGCAAAGACGGTACTGTCTGTCGGCAATGCGTCCCGGTCCGCCGCCCGTTGCGAATGAGCGCTGCCTGGCTATACAGGATCTGCCATCGTCTTTCCGGGAAGGGATTCGCGACGGTAGGGCCTGATGGGCCGCAAGGCACTGTTGATGAATCCGCGCCAGATGGCGGAACTCTCTGGGCCAGATGATCGTCCCCGAACCAGGCCCCTGCTAGATATTAAGCCCTGCGGTAATCACGGGAGAGGCTTGGCCGGAGCCACCGCGACGCCGGCCGTTCCTCGTCTTAAATTGGGGGAGCCGGGGAGGGTGCAGTTCTCAAAGGGGTCTTCATGTGCGCAGAAATATGCATATATTGTGCCTAGGATTGAGCCGAGATTTATATGGCACAGGCTCAGGTAACACCACGCCTCAACAACAGCCGGTTCACCAACGGCCCTAGCGACGGCCTCTTCCTCCAAGTCAACGCCGTATCCCACGACGCTTCTGCCTCGACCTGAAACGTGATCCGCCGGGATGTCTCAAGGTCGGCCAGCCAAGACCGATACAATTCGCCGGACAGCGCCACGCATTGTTTATGGTCGGCGAGATCCGCGCGTAGCCCGAAGGTTGCGGTAGAGGCCTTCAAGATAGGCAATGATTGCTGCCTGCCTTCGCTTCGCCAGCATCTGCCGTGCGTAGGGACAACCGTATGGCCTGCATCTTGTCGGTGATGGTGATGGGAACAGCGTCAGTACCAAGCGGCATTTCGACCGTCATGCCGACCATACTGGCCTTCAAGTCGCTGGAATACGCTGGATAAATGCGGATTGGCCGAATCTTTTCGGCTGCGTCGGCGCCACCAGTTGCAGCCTCATGTTACTCACCTTTGTTACACGGTGTGGTGAGCGCAACTTATTGGAAAGGCCTAAGTATTTGATCTGGATAACGATCAAAATGGAATGGTGCCCAGAAGAGGACTCGAACCTCCACGCCTCGCGGCACAGGTACCTGAAACCTGCGCGTCTACCAATTCCGCCATCTGGGCGACGGAGAGCCATGTACGGGCGTGGCCTCTTGCTGTCAACAGGGTTTTTAAAGTTTTCCTGACAGGCAGCAAAAAACTCGTTGATGCCGGTCTCTGTTGACGAGGGCCCAATCTGAGGCAGCGGTAGCGATCGACATAATCGGCCCTATATAAATGCAGCAAGAAAGGATCGCCCGATGCCCGGCCTTCACAAACTCTGCCTGATTGCGCTCTTCTCGCTGCTGCCCAATGCGGTCTTTGCGATGCCGCTTGGCGCCTTTTCGCCCGTCGCCGGCCAGTCGGACATCGTCCCTGTGGGGTCGACCATGTGCGATGCGCGCGGCTGCTTTACCTTCGGGCCGGTACAATCGTTCCGACCGTCCTACGTCCAGCCTAACTATCGACCGCCGACGGCCACCGGCCCGACCTACTATCGGCCAGGCGCGCGGGGACCGGCACCGCTTTATTACGATCCGCCGCCAGTGCGCACGGTGCAGCCTAAGACGCAAGGACGACAATTTCACGTCGATTGGTGCCGCAATCAGTATCGGACCTACAATCCGAAGACCGACCGATTCGTGACTTACGAAGGCATCTACAAGACCTGCAATTCACCTTACGACTAGGCTCAGCTTTCCAGCGAGGCGCGGTCGACGTGACCGAGGTCCCGGCCGGGCTCGATGATGTCGCGGACGCGCTGCTTTAACTCCTTCGGACCGGGAAAGCCGCCATCACGCTTACGCTCCCAGATCAGCACGTCATCGACCCGTATTTCGAAGTTGCCGCCAGTCCCAGGAATGAGCGCCACCTCGCCGAGGCTGTCGGCAAAGGTCTGCAGAAGCTCCTGCGCCATCCAGCCGGCCCGCAGCAGCCAGTTGCATTGGGTGCAGTAGAGGATAGTCACGCGGGCCTTCTCGTCACTCATGTCAGGTTTCCTTTCGTCATGCCGATTTAAGAACTGCCGAGGCGTGGCGCAATCGATATTGCAATCGTAGAGCGCTTGGTGTTCCTGTCCGAGTCGAAGATCGTATTGGAGATGCTGATGCGGGTCGCCGTCATCGAGAACATGAAGAGCACGCCGCTTGGCTCGCTGGGCGTGGCGCTGGCGGAGGCCAATGCAGAAATTGAGCGCTTCCGTCCCTGGATCGACGGCAAGCTGCCTGCGGGCAGTGCCGGTCATGACGCTCTGGTGGTGCTCGGCGGCGAGCAGAATGCGATCGATGATCAGAACTATCCGTATCTGCCGACGCTTGCGCAATTGATGCGCGACTTCGTCGAGGCCGACAAGGCAGTGCTCGGCATCTGCCTCGGCGCACAGATTCTCGCGCGTGCTTACGGCGCGGAGAACCATCTGAACGCCGGACTGGAGTTCGGCTGGCACGCAGTCAGCAAGTCCAAGGAGGGCCAGACGGATGGACTGCTCTCCGACCTCCCGGACGATTTCACAACCTTCCAGTGGCACAGTGACACGTTTACGCTACCGGAGGGCGCGACGCGTCTCGCCACAAGCGGCCTGACGGAGAACCAGGCGTTTCGCGTTGGACGCGCGGCGTATGGCACGCAGTTCCACTTCGAGGCCAGCGCATCGGTGATCGACAGCTGGAAGGCCGAATTTGCCGCTTGGATCGAGCAGATGGAGCCGGGCTGGCATGAAGGCTATGCGGGGCTTGCTGCCAAGCATGCGAGCGAATCAGATGCAAGCGGTCTTGCGATCGGGCGCAATTGGGTATGCATGATCAAAGCGCAGGCGCGGCGGCAACCCAAGGCAGTCGCCGGCAGATAAAGCCGGCGACGACAGTAGGCGAACTAACGCTGCATCACTCACGCTGGGTCGCGGAACGGACCCAGACGAGCATTTCACCGGGCGCACGATTGTCCCAGAGATGGTAGGGCACGAAACGGGCTGTCGCCTTCTCGGCCGCAGGAGGCCTGGTGCGATAGAGCGTCGCGCCCCAATCCGCCTCATCCTTCGTCACAGGAATATCGAGGGCAATCGCACCACCGAGCTCGGCGATCTCCGCCGTCTTTGCCGCAATGTCTTCGCCAAGCCGGATGCCGTTCAGGCCCGCCCCATTATCCGTTGCCTCCACACAATAGACGAGCGGGCCCCGCATCAGGGCGGCGCGTCCGGCGTCCTGGCGCACCAACGGGTTTGCCCAGAGGGAGCGCGCTTCCAGCGGGATGTCCAGATCGATCTTGTCGCCATCGCGCCATTCGCGTTCGATGCGGGCGTAACCGTCGACGTCGACCGAACCGATGTTGATTGCCTCGCCGTTGACGGCAAGCGTGGCGCCGTTTGCCCATCCCGGGATGCGCAGCGAAACCGCAAACTGCGCCGGTTTGCTCGTCTTGACGTCGAAATGAACAGCACCATGCCAGGGGTAGCGGGTCTTCTGGGTCAGTGCGACATCGGCGCCCGCCATCTTGAATCGCGCCCTGCCTTCGCCATAGAGATGGACGGCGATCTCATCTTCCGCGACCCCGTACATATAGGAGCCGATCGAGGCGAGCAGCCGGGCAATGTTCGGCGGGCAGCAGGGGCAATGGTGCCAAATCCAGCGATGGTGCTTGCCGGCGCTTTCCAGCGGGTTCTCGTAGAAGAACGTCTTGCCGTCGAGCGACAGGCCGGCCATGGCGCCATTGTAGAGCGCCTGCTCCATGATATCGGCATAGCGCCGGTTCGGGCCGCGTCCGAGCATGCGGTTCGCCCAGAAAACCAGGCCGACTGATGCGCAGGTCTCGGCATAGGCGCTTTCGTTCGGCAGATCGTAGTAGTCGGTGAAGCCTTCGTTGGCGGCCGCCGGCCCGATGCCGCCGGTGACGTACATCTGCTTGGTCGTCAGGTCGTCCCAGAGCGTCTCGAGCGCCCCGGTCAGGCTGTCGTCATTATACTCCGTCGCGATGTCGGCCATGCCGGAATAGAGATACATGGCGCGCACGGCATGACCGACGACCTTCTTCTGTTCGCGAACCGGTTGATGGGCCTGGCCATATTCATAGGTCTTCTGATGGAAGTCGGCGGCATCGCGGCCGTCACGAATTGCTTCTTCGGTGAAGAAGTTCGGTTCGGTTCCGCGCTCGTCTATGAAGAACTTGGCAAGGTCCAGATACTTCTTCTCGCCCGTCACACGGGCAAGCTTGACCAGCGCCAGTTCGACTTCCTCGTGGCCGCAATAGCCGGGGATCTTGCCCGGGCCGTGACCAAAGACGGTAATCATGTAGTCGGCAAAGCGGCACATGATATCGAGCAGCTTGCGCTTGCCGGTGGCCTGATAATAGGCGACCGCCCCTTCCATCAGGTGGCCGGCGCAATAGAGTTCGTGATGGTCGCGCAGGTTGGTCCAGCGGCGGTCGGGCTGAACCCGCTGAAACCACGCATTCAGATAGCCATCCTTGTCCTGCAGCTTCTCATACATGTCGACGATGGCATCGACGCGGGCTTCCAGAGCGGGATTGGCGCGGCGATAGAGCGAGTAGGCAACGGTCTCGATCGACTTGCCGAAATCGCTATCCCAGAACATTTGCGTAGAACCACCCCATGGGCCGATCGGGATCACGATCCCGGGGCTCGGCTGGTCGATATCGATCGCACGCAACATCCCCGCCTCGACGCAACGGTCGAGCAGCGTTTCAGCGGTGGAATCGCAGATCGCGTCCTGGCGCTCCCCGAAGAGGCCGTGCACATCGACATCAGGCACGGGAAGCGGACGAAACTGGCGGTCTCTTTTCAACTTGTTCATGGCTTGATCCATCTCTTTTAGAAGTCATTTCACCGCGCCGGCCATGAGCCCGCGCATGTAGTAGCGTTGCAGAAGCAGGAAGACGATGAGGCAAGGGATGGTCATGACTGCGACACCCGCTTGCACGGCACCCCAGTTGATCGCCCCGAGGCGACCGGCGCGCACCGCCATCATAAGGACAGGCAGCGTGTATTTCTCGTTGCTGGAAAGCAGCACAAGCGCGGCCAGGAATTCGTTCCAGGCATTGAGGAAGGCGAAGATCGCCACCGTCGCGACACCCGGCAGTACGAGCGGCAGCAGAACCAGCACGAGCATCTTCAGATCGTGGGCGCCGTCGATGCGCGCTGCTTCCTCGATCTCCTTCGGCACCGCATCGAAGGCGTTGCGCATCATGAACACCGAAAACGGCAGCTGCAGCGTCACGTAAACCAACGTCAGGCCAAAGAGCGAATTGTTGAGCCCGAGCCTGGCGAGGATGATGAAGAGCGGCGTGAGGATCGACTGGAACGGGATCATCAGCGTCGCGATGATCAGGATGAAGAAGACATTCTTCAGCGGGAAGCGATAACGCGAAAAGCCGTAGCCGGCGAGCAGGCTGATCACCACGGTCAGCACAACGGTCGCAAGCGACACGATGAGCGAATTGAGGGTGTGCTGCAAAATGCCGGCGCCGAAACTGTCGAGCGAACGGTAGGAATCGAAACTGATGCCGTTTGTCGGCCATGGCGGCAGCGGCGGCAGCCGCGCCTCCGTTCCATGCCGGAACGAGGCCAGCAGCGTAATGACAAACGGAGCGAGAAAGAAAATGGCAACGGCTATGCCGGTGCCGTGGTAGGCGGCCTGCCCACGGATTTCGCGGCTTCTCTTGCGACCGGTGACGAGGCTCATCAGCCCTCCTCCCCAACACGCAGCAGCCAGAGCTGCGCGACGCTGATGACCACGAGAATGGCGAGAAGCGCAATCGACAAGGCCGCGCCATATCCGAGATTGAAGGACACGAAAGACTGGTTGAAGATGTAGTAGACGACGGAGATCATACGGTTTTGCGGTCCGCCAGAGGTCATGATGTAAAACTGATCAAAGGCGAGGATCGACCCTGTCACGGAAATGATGAGCGCCAGCGCGATCGTCCTGCGCATCAGCGGCAGCGTCAGAAAACGGAACCGCTGCCACCAGCTTGCCCCATCGACGACGGCGGCCTCCGTCAGATCGGCCGGGATCGCCTGCAGTCCTGTCAGCAGGATGATCATTGTAAAGCCGGCTATCTTCCACACCACCATGACGCAGATCGTCAGGAATGCACTGTCGAAGGTGGCAAGCAGATTGGGGCTCTTCTCGGCAAGTCCGAGCGCCCTCAAGGCGGGTCCGATGAACCCGCTGTCGACATTGGCAAGCCATACCCACAGCAGCGACGCCGACGCTAAACCGACGACGACGGGCAGGAAGATGACGGTGCGATAGGTACTGACGAAGGCCCGCTGCCGCTCGACGAAAAGAGCAAGCGGAAAGGCGACCGCGAAGATGAGGATCGTCACGATGACCGTGTAATAGGCAGTGAAGTTCAGCGCCGCGACGAAACGGCCGTCATTGAACATGCGGAAGTAGTTGTTGAAGCCGATCCAGCGCGAGGCCCCCATCAGCGGCCAGTTGTGAAGGCTCATCCAGGCGGTGAAGGCGACCGGCAACACGAAGAACATGATCACCAAAAGCATCGCCGGAGCGATATAAAGGAGACCGGTCCATTCCGGTCTCGGGGCGCGTCTGCGCACGCATGCTGTCTGCTTTCGACCCGTCACGGTCATCGAAACACTCCGCATCATTCCTGATAAAATCGGCCGGAGGACTGCCACCACCCTCCGGCCACGGCCGTTGGGAGATTATTGGCCGCTGTCGATGATCGACTGCATCTCCGACTGTGCGTTCTTCAAGGCACCGTCGACGTCGTCACCGAAGATGGCGGCGTTCGTAAAGGTTGCCCACGGACCGTTGGCGCTGTTGATCAGATCGTTGAACTGCAGCGTGTACGGTGTCTTTGCGACCGAGATGGCTTTCAGGCCGACCTGCATCCTTGGATCGAGACCGGCGAGCACCTTGTCGGCGATATCGCCGCGGGTCGGCAGGCTACCGTACTTCGCCATGACTTTCTGGCCGTCCATCGAATAAATGTATTCGAGGAATTCCTTCACGGCATCGATCTTCTTGGTGCCCTTGGTGATGACGAAGTTGTCACCGCCGGCGAAGGAGGACGGCTTGCCGTCAACGCCCGGGATGAGGGTCACGCCAAAGTTGATGTCGGGATGCTCGGTGACGAGCGTGCCGATCGCGAATGCGCCGAGGCTCTGTTGACCGATCTTGCCGTTGGTAAAGGTCAGGAAGTTGGCACCATTGTCGCTGGCAGCACTTGCCGGGACAAGGTCCTTCTTCACCATGTCGCGATAGTAGTCGACGGCCTTGCGCATCTGCGGGGTGTCAAGCGTCGCCGTCTTGCCATCGGCCGACAGGATATCAGCACCTGCACCCCAGGTGAGCGGCGTGAACGTAAAGATCATGCAGCCGCCGCAACCACCGCCGGAGAAATAGAAGCCGTAGGTATCGTCACCGAGCTTGCGGATCTTCTCGGCGTTGGTTGTGATTTCCTCCCAGGTCGCGGGCGCCTTTTCAGGGTCGAGACCAGCCTTCTTGTAAAGGTCTTTGTTCCAGGCGAAGACCGACGTTTCGACAGAAAGCGGCAGGCCGTAGACGCGATCCTGATAGGTGCCGAGGCGAACATGCGATGGCGATAGCGAATTGAAATAGGGCAATTTCTTTGCCCAATCCGTCAAGTCTTCCAGCTGTCCCGCAGCGGCAAAGGCCGGGTTGTAGATAAGGTCCATCGACAAGGCGTCCGGCGCCTGGCCGCCGGCGATCGCCGTTGCGTATTTCTGGACAAGTTCCGAGAACGGAACCTCCGTCGCAACAACCTGGTTCTCGTGGCTGGAGTTGTAGGCTTCGACGACCTTCTTGAAGGACTCGCCGATACCCGTGCGGACCCACATTTCGACCTTTTCGGCGGCCGATGCTCCGGACACCAGGCATAGGGTGGCAACGCTTGTCGCAGCCAGCAGACGCTTAATCATGGCACTTCCTCCCAAATTGGCGCATCTCCTCCGCGCCGGCTCTTCATCTCCTGGGGTTTTGGGCCCCGCATGACTGCCGCACCACGAGACGGCACGGCAATTTCCTGACGCCTGGTTCCACCGGGCGTCCCTCCGCCAGCGCCAGAACCGTCAATCCGGCCTGGCGCCCCAGCTCCTTCAACTCCATATCGACGGAGGTAAGCGGGGGTCGCGTCTGGCCGGCGACAATCTCCCAATTGTCGAAGCCGACCACGGAAACATCCTCCGGCACGCGAACACCGCGCTCGCGGAGCGCATCCACAGCGCCACGGGCGATCTGATCGTTGCCGCAGAAGATGGCGTCCGGTTTTTCGCTCTCTCCGTTCCAGATCTCTGCAACGGCTTCGTGCCCCCAGGCCTCCGCCCAATGGCCGAACATGACGAGGCCCTCACCGCCAATGACATCGCGATAGGCATCCGCGCGTTCGCGGACGGAAAAAAAGCTCTCCGGCCCAGTCACATGGGCAATCCGCCGACGGCCCATTTTGACCAACCACTCCACCGCCAATTGCGCACCCTGCGCGTCGTCGGAGCGGAAGGTGACGCTTGCCGGCGTCCCCTCTGTGAACGCGTAGACGACAGGGACATGCAGGTTCGACAGATCGACCGGAAGCTGCCGATCCAATCGCTTGCCGGTGGCAATGATGCCATCGACCTGCTTTTCGAGCATTGCGTCGACATGAATCTGGCCAAGCGCCGGATCATCTTCGATCGCACAGAGAAAAACCGATACGCCGTGATCGACGAGCGCCTCTGAAATGCCGGCCATCACAGGCAGCGTGAAGCGCCCGTAGGTATCATTGGTCAGCAGGCCGATCGTGAAACTGCGCTTGCTCAAGAGGCCCCGGGCGAGCGCATTCGGGCGGAAACCAACTTCGCCGGCAATGCGCTTTACGCGCTCGCGGGTTTCCGCACTCATGCGACCGGTCTCGTTCAGAGCCTTCGAGGCGGTCGAAATGCTGACCCCCGCCGCCGCCGCGACGTCGTGGATGGTGATCCGGCCTCTTTTTCCTCCCGCGATGTTCACCGCGCTTTCTCCTCATTTAAGCATGAGAAAAGCTTTTCCCACCTTTTGCGTCAAGTGAGAAAAGGTTTTCTCAGGCAAAAATCATACGATTGTCATCAAAGCATTTGGAGACACAGAAAAACGCGGCAGACCAATGGCCGCCGCGATCCAAAGCTTAGCCGATGTGGCGTGCGATCAGCCCTTGATCGTCGCCTTACCTTCTTCCAGGAGGCGTGCCGCCGCTTCGGCAGGTTTCGTCCGCTCGAACGCGAGCTCGTCGGCGATCGGGCGGAAGACGCGTTGATCGAATTGGGTCGAACCGAGCGGCGCAGGCGCCGGATATTCGCCGACCTGATCTTTCAGCAGGTTGATATACTTCACGGTGGCCTGCTCGGTCGGATTAAGGTTGGGCAGGATCGCCTCGCGCACGGAAGGCGATAGGGGCACGCCACGCTCCACGCCAAGGATCTTGCCAGCCTCGACATCATTGACGAAGAAATCGATGAACTTGGCCGCAGCCTCGCCGTTCTTCGTGGTTCCGCCAACGCTCCAGATCAACGCCGGGCGATAGTAGTGGCCGGACGGACCACCCTTCTTTTCACGCGGCAGGAGCGTGATCGCGAGCTTGTTCTTGGAAATCAGCTGATAGCCGACAAGCTGGTTGGAATAGGCCATACCCATCGCCGACTTGCCGAGCGCCAGGCAGTTGGTGTCGATCGTATTCTGATCGAGCGTCTGCACGTCGGCCGCAACCGTGCCACCCTTCTTGCGTAGATCTTCCCAATAGGTGAACCAGGCCGTTGCGTCATCAACATTGAAGCCGAGCTTGCCGTCGGCATAGAGGCTCTTGCCGCGCTGGCGCAGCCAAGCATCGAAGACGTAGGCGTAGCGCGCGCCATAAGGGCCGCCCCAGTAGTTATCCTTGCCGCCGGCTTTCGTGAGTTCGACCGCGAGCTTGGCGTACTCATCCCAGGTCAGATCCGCCGTCGGCACCGGAATGCCTGCCTTTTCAAAGGCTGTCTGGTCAAAGAACAGTGCGAAGGAGTTGAGACCGAGACCGATGCCGTAGAGCTTGTCGTCCACCGTCGTCAGCTTCAGTATATCCTTGCCGAAGGAATCGACTTTCAATGTCGAGGGGACGAATTCGTCCAGCGGCAGGCATGCGCCGCGCTTGGAATAGTCCGAGATTGTTCCCGGCTCTAGCTGGAAGACGTCGGCGATGGCGCGGCCGGCCATCTGCGTGGAGAGCTTCGTCCAGTAGCCGTCGCCGCTCAGCGATTCGCCGACGATCGAGACGCCGGGATTCTTGCTTTCGTAGAGCTTGGCGACATCGAGCGTGCGCTTGGCACGATCGTTCGATCCCCACCACATGGCACGCAATTTGGCGTCGTCCGCAAAGGCCGGAATTGCGCTTCCGGCCCCGAAGGCCAGCCCGGCAGCGACACCTGCCGAGCCCATCAGAAATGAACGGCGATTGACCTGCATGTTTCATCCTCCTCTTTCATCGCCCCGCCATCCTCCAACAGCTGAACGGGCCATGCAGCGTAGATTACGCAAAAAAATCTCCTATGCAACAAATTATCTTTTTCTTGCAAATTTGCATTATTTGCATAATTTCGTTGTCATGAACGAGATCAAGACCAAGCGACTGAGGCAGGCCGATATCGCCGCAATGGCGGGCGTGTCCGTATCCACCGTGTCCCGCGTGCTCGCCAACGAGCCCGGCATCAGCGAGAGCGTGCGCCAGCATATTCTCAAAGTGGCGGCCGAAAACGGCTATTCGGCCCGCGCCGTGACCGGGCCGCTGCGCGGCGGCCTGGCGCTGATTGCAAGCGACGGCGTAACCGGCGGGCTGAGCGTCTTTTACGAAGGGATCGTCGAGGGATTGCGCGCCGGCGCACTTGACGCCGGCATACCCTTCGAGGTGCGGCTGATCCGCGAGAACCGGGCGACGCCCGATGTCGTTCACGAATACATGCGGACGGCAAGCGCCGGTGGGCTGTTCCTGGTCGGGATCGATCCGAGCGCCGAGTTGCGCGCCTGGTTGGAGGACGCGGCAATTCCGACAGTGCTTGTCAACGGCACCGATCCGCGGCTGCGGCTCGATGGCGTTTCACCATCGAATTTCTTCGGCGCATATGAAGCGACGGCGCGCCTGCTGAACGCCGGCCACCGCCGGATCCTACATCTGACCGGCTCGCATCGTCACACCATTCGCGAACGCGTGCGGGGTTTCAAGGCTGCGATCGCCGAGGTCGAAGGCGCCGAAGGGCGTCTCGTGTCGATGACCTTCCAGGGGAGCGCCAGCCATGAGGCGCATGAACTGACGGCCGCCGTGCTCGGCGAGAATGCTGGTTTCACCGCCGCCTTCTGCATGAACGACTTCATCGCCGTCGGCGTTCTCGAGGCCGTAACCGAGGCCGGGCTACGCGTGCCTGATGACTTCGCCATTGTCGGCTTCGACGACCTTCCCTGCGCGCTGATGACCAACCCGCCGCTGTCGACCATGCGTGTGGATCGCGTGACGCTAGGCAGGGAGGCGGCCGGTCTCATGGTTGCGCGCTTCAAGGACCGCACCGCCCCCGCCCGCCAGATTTGCCATGCCGTCGTGCCGATTGCCGGCGGCACCGTCCCGCACTCCTCAAAGAGCAATGCCGATGACCTATGACCCTGCCAGTGCAAATCCGCTCGCCAACAACCCGCTGAAAACGCGCGAAGATATGTCGCGCGCACTTCGCGACCTCTTCGATCCGCTGCTGTCCTATTTCTCGGCAGGCAATGCGCGCGTGCGGCTCGACGGAGCGGCTGCGCATTTCGACCGCGCTGCAGCGGATCTCGAAGGCTTTGCGCGACCGCTCTGGGGATTGGCGCCGCTAGGAGCCGGCGGCGGCGAATTTACGGAGTGGCATCGCTTTACCGAAGGTATCGCCAATGGCACCGACCCGAAACACCCCGAATATTGGGGAACCGTCAACGGCCGCGACCAGCGCATGGTCGAGCTTGCGGCGCTGGGTTTTGCCTTGGCGCTCGTGCCGGAGAAGGTCTGGGAGCCGCTTGGCGGCCGGGCACGCGACAACGTCGTCGCCTACCTCAAGCACGCGCGGCAGTTCGATTATGCCGACAACAACTGGAAATTCTTTCGCATTTTCGTCGACATCGCACTCGACCGCGTGGGCGCCAATTTCGACCGCACCTTGACCAAGCAATATCTCGAGGAGCTGGAGGGCTTCTACATCGGCGACGGATGGTACCGTGACGGCAATGTGCGCCGCATCGACCACTACATCCCGTTCGCCATGCATTTCTACGGCCTGATCTATTCCAAGCTCATCGATGACGATTACGCAAAGCGCTATCGCGAGCGCGCTCTCCTCTTCGCAAACGACTTCAAGCACTGGTTCGGATCGGATGGGGCGACGATTCCGTTCGGCCGCAGCCTGACCTACCGTTTCGCGTGTGCAGGCTTCTGGTCAGCCCTTGCCTTTGCCGATCTTGAAGCGCTGCCTTGGGGCGAGATCAAGAGCCTGTGCCTTCAGCATCTGCGCTGGTGGAAGGACAAGCCAATGACGAACCGTAACGGCATTCTGTCGATCGGTTTCGGTTATCCCAACCTGCTGATGTCGGAGAACTACAATTCCGCCGGTTCGCCCTACTGGGCCTTCAAGGCGTTTCTGCCGCTTGCCCTCGCAGAAGATCATCCCTTCTGGACGATCGAGGAAACGCCGCCTCAGCAGACGGCGAGTGTCCTGCCGCAACGCCATCCCGGCATGGTGATGATGCGCAATGCCGGCGACGTGGTGGCGCTCTCCTCCGGCCAGGAGAACCTGCAGATGCGGTTCGGCACGGAGAAATACGCGAAATTCGCCTATTCCAGCCGCTACGGCTTCAGTGTGGAATCCGACGAGCGCAACTTCGCTGGCGCGGCCCTCGATTCGACCCTCGCCTTCAGCGATGACGGCTTGCACTACCGGGTTCGGGAGAACAATCAGGAAGCCAAGCTTGCGGGCAACGTTCTCTACTCAAAGTGGTCACCATTCCGGGACGTGGAGGTCGAAACCTGGCTGGTGCCGGCAGCGCCCTGGCACATCCGCGTTCACCGCATCAACACGCCACGGCCGCTGCAGACGGCGGAAGGAGGCTTTGCGATCGCGCGCCGCGATTTCGAGCTCGATACGCTGGTCGCGGAGGGCTCGAGCGCCTACGCGATCGGCGAAGAGGATTTCAGCGGCATTCTCGACATCGGTTCTGAGGTGCCACGCACGGGCCTGACGCAGAAGGCGCCTCCGAATACCAACTTGATCGTCGCCAAGACGCTGGTGCCGCAGTTGCGCGGAGAAGTACCGGCTGGCCGGACGATCCTGATGACAGCCGTTCTTGCCGCAAACGACACAGGTACCGTGACCGGTGCCTGGACCACCCCACCGAAGGTCCCTGATATTGCCGAACTCGAAGCGCTTGTCGCGAAAGAGGGCATCAGGGTCAGTGCCATCGAGGCGCCGGGGCAGATGCCATGAAGCACCCCTCCATCGCGCTTGCGATGCAGCCTTCGCGGACGGAGCATGTCCTGCCCGCTGCGACACTGCGCCGGCTCAGCGAGCTTGGCGACCTGCTTGATACCCAACCCCTGCAGCGCTTTGATGATGATCGCGCCCGGCGCGTTCTCGCAGAGACCGAGATTCTTATCACGGGTTGGGGGTCCCCTTACGTCGGGCGCGAGGTGCTTGCGGCTGCTCCACGGCTGCGGCTGATCGCGCATGCGGCCGGAACTGTGAAGGGGATTGTCGACGAGCAGGTCTTCGATGCCGGTATAGCCGTGACGCACGCCGCGGAAGCAAATTCCATCCCCGTCGCGGAGTTTACGCTTGCGGCGATCATCTTTGCCGGCAAGCACGTGTTTCGCTTCCGCGACCTCTACGTCACTGAACGCAATCGCGACCGGACGCATGCGATGCAACGGTTGGCAATCGGCAACTATCGTCGCACGGTCGGCATTGTCGGCGCCTCCCGCATCGGTCGAAGGGTTATCGAGCTGCTGCGACCATTCGAGTACCGCGCGCTTCTCTTCGACCCGACCCTCGATGCCACCGAGGCAAAAAGCCTCGGAACCGAGAAGGTGGATCTGCCGACGCTCCTGCAGCAGTCCGACATCGTCTCCCTGCACGCACCCTCGCTGCCATCGACGCGTCATATGATCGGAAGCCGAGAACTGTCGCTGATGAAAGACGGCGCCACGCTGATCAACACGGCGCGCGGCGCCTTGATCGATGAAGCCGCACTGCTGGCGACGCTTCACACCGGCCGGATCGACGCCATCATCGACGTGACCGATCCTGAGATACCGGAGAAGGCATCCGGCTTCTATGACCTGCCGAATGTCTTCTTGACGCCACACATCGCCGGCGCCGTGGGGCTGGAACGCGGACGCCTCGGTGACATGGCCGCTGATGAAATAGAGCGGTTCGTCAAAGGCGAACCGCTCCGCTATCAGATCCAGCGCCGTGATCTGGCACTGATTGCTTAGCCAGCTTTCAGATTGCCCGGCACACCGGCCGCGACTATGTCCGGCATCAGGTCGGAGATCTTTACGACCTTGCCGGTGCGCGAGCTGCTCAGAGCGGCAATGCCGCAGAGCACCGACATGGCGCCGGCGCGCGTCCCGGCGCGCTGACCGAGCTTGTCGTCCATGCCCTGCTTGAAGATCATGTTGCGCATCCGGTCGTCGCCGCCGTAATGGCCGCCAGGAGAGTGCGGCACGACGATTCGCTCGACGGCATCCTTGCCCTTCGGAAAGTTGCGCACGAGCAGGATGGTGTCCTCATCGGGTGTTTCCCACGGCTGCTTCTCGTATTGCCTCAACTCAATGCGCCCTTGCGTGCCGTTGAAAGCGATGTGATGGCCTTCGATCGGCTGGAAGGTGTTCAGTGAATAGGAGACGTGGACATTGTTCTTGTAGCGGATGCTGACGACCATCGTGTCGGGGATGTCGATATCCTCGCGATAGACGCAGCCGTCGCGGAAGTAGCCGTCGATCTTCGACGGATCCTCGTACAGAGAATCGAGGAAGGGATCGGCCTCGAGATCGAGATAGTAGTCGCACTCGCCGGTATGCGGACAGAGCTTGCAGCGCGGGCCGCGGAACGGCCCCTTGCGGCCATAATTCTGCAAATCGGCAAAAGACGTGACTGCATCCGGGTCGCTGTCCAGGTACCAATTCAAGAGATCGAAGTGGTGCGTCGCCTTGTGGACGAAAAGGCTGCCGGAATTTTCCGTATAGGCGTGCCAGCGACGGAAATAGTCTGCGCCATGCTTGGTGTCGAGATACCAGTGGAAGTCGACCGAGGTCACGCGGCCGATCTCGCCGGCGTTCAGCAGTTCCTTGATCTTGGCGGCTGTCGGCGCATAGCGATAGTTGAAGGAGACGTCGACGCGCTTGCCTGTGCGCTTTTCGGCATCGAGGATACGGCGGATCTTGTCGACAGCGGTGGTCATCGGTTTTTCTGTGATGACGTCGATGCCGGCTTCCAGCGCACGGACGACGATATCGTCATGCGTATAGTCGGGCGTGCAGACGATCACGAGGTCGACCTGCTGTTCGGCGAGCATGGCGTCGATGTTCTCATAGATCGGCGCATTGCTGCCGATCATCGTGCGGGCCCGCTCGGCACGCAGCGAATTGGTGTCGACGATCGCGACGAGATCCACATGCTCGCGCCAGCCGGCAAGCAGTTCCTTGCCCCACATGGTGGTGCCGCGGTTTCCCGTTCCAATCAAGGCAAAGCGACGTTTCTCCATCCTATGATCCTCCTTCATTTGTCATGAAACGAAAATTGGTCTGGTGCCCAACAAGTCGCGGCTCCCCAATCTGCGGACCATATCAGGCTGTAACTAACTAGTTACCTGATGACAGACGCCGTCCACTGTCAATAGGCGATTGCGAATTTCGCGGATCAGGCGGAAATCGACGCGAGCGTCACATGGACGATGTGCCGTTCCCAGGCGTCGAGATTGCCCGGTTCGACCAGGTCACGACCGAAGATCGTCGAAAGCGTATACTGGTTGGAGAGGTAGAAGTACCCGAGCGAGGCGATCGTCAGGTAGACATTCAGCGGATCAGCGCTGGCAGCAAAGACGCCAGCCTTCTTGCCGCGCTCCAGCACCTCGGCAAGTTCTCCGATTAGATGCGAATGCAGTTCCTTGAGCCGAACGGATTGGCGCAGCCAGCGCGCGCGATGAAGGTTTTCGGTGCCGAGCAGGCTGAGGAATTCGGGGTGTTTCAGGAAATAGCGCCAGGTGAACAGCGCCAGTTCGCCAATCCCTTCCTGCGGCGTGCGATCGCCGATGTGAAGCTCGCGCTCCGCCGTACGGATGCCGACATAGGCCTCCTCAAGCACCCGCAGATAGAGTTGCTCCTTGTCGCCGAAATAGTGGTAGAGCATGCGCTTATTGGTGCCGGCTCGCTCGGCGATCGCATCTACGCGCGCCCCGCCCATGCCGTTTTCGGCGAATTCCTTTGTCGCTGCTTCGAGGATTGCCGCGCGCGTCCGCTCCGGGTCTCTTTGCAAGACCCGCTCGGATGACCGACGCCTTGCTGTCTTCTTTTCCCTATTTCCGCTGGCGCTGTCCATCGACCCACCTTTCTTAATTCCCCAACGCGCTCATAGTACGTTGTGAGCAAATTGTAAAAAACGAGAACCGCGAAGAGCACTATCACATCAGCGCTTGACAGGCTCGAAGCTTGTCCATAGCTTGTAACCAATTGGTTATTTGTTGCAAGAGAAACCAGCAAGGAACGTGTGGAGGCGTTCCCCAAGGGAGGAGGAGAACAGATGACACTACGCGTAAGCAGACGTAATTTTATGGCGGGGGGAGCAACGCTTCTTTCGTTGTCCGCACTGGGATCGAAGGCATTTGCCGCAGATACCCGCCTGCGGCTTCTGTGGTGGGGTTCGCAGCCGCGCGCCGACCGCACCAACAAGGTTTCGCAGCTCTATCAGACGAAGAATGCGGGAACGTCGATCACCGGCGAATTTCTCGGATGGGGGGACTATTGGCCACGCCTGGCGACGCAGGTCGCCGGCCGCAATGCGCCCGATGTCATCCAGATGGACTACCGCTATATCGTCGAATATGCGCGGCGCGGCGCGCTCGCCCCGCTCGAATCCTACATGCCGGCCAAGCTCAATCTTGGCGATTTCGACCCGGCGCAGATCGAGGGCGGCAGTGTTGACGGACACTTCTACGGCGTCAGCCTCGGCGCAAACGCCGCATCAACGGTCTTGAATACCACCGCGTTCCAGGAAGCCGGTGTCGACCTGCCGACACAGGCAACCACCTGGGAGGAATTCGGCAAGATCGGCGCCGAAATCACCAAGGCCGGCAAGCGCAAAGGCTTCTACGGCTTTGCCGACGGTAGCGGCAACGAACCGCTACTGGAAAACTATCTCCGCCAGCGCGGCAAAGCACTCTACACGGCCGATTCCAAGATCGCTTTCGGCGCCGAAGAGGCTTCCGAATGGTTCGACATGTGGAGCAAATTCCGCGAGGCGAGCGCCTGCGTACCGCCCGACGTTCAGGCGCTCTACAAGGACACGATCGACACCAGCCCGCTCACCCTTGGCAAGGCTGCGGCCGATTACGCGCACAGCAACCAGTTCGTCGGCTTCCAGGCCATCAGCAAAGACAAGCTGGCGCTGACCAACTACATGCGCATCAAGCCGGATTCGAAGGGCGGCCACTATCGCAAGCCATCGATGTTCTTCTCCGTATCCTCGCAGTCGAAGGTGATTGACCAGGCGGTCGACTACGTCAATTTCTTCGTCACCAATCCCGATGCTGCTCTCGCGCTCGACGTCGAACGTGGCATTCCGGAATCGAAGGCGATGCGCGACGTCGTGGCCGCCAAGCTCGACGAAACGGGCAAGGTCCCGCTCAACTACGTCAGCGGTCTCGGCGACCTCGCAGGCAAGCTGCCGCCGCCACCGCCCTCAGGCGCCGGCGAAGGCCAGGTGGTGCTGCGCACCATCGCCGAGCAAGTCGCTTTCGGCCAGCTTTCGCCGAGCGACGGTGGCAAGCAACTGGTCGATGAGATCAGCCGCCTGCTCGCCAAAGGCTGACGCGGATGAGTGATGTGATGCGCACGACCGCCCCGGACGCCATCAAGAGTGAATATGGGGCGGCGGCCCAGGGGCGTTTCAAGCGCCTCTGGACTGCCAATGCTCCAGGCTATCTCTTTCTCCTGCCGTGGCTGATCGGCTTTTTCGGGCTGACGCTCGGACCGGCGGTCATCTCGCTCTACCTCTCGTTCACGGATTTCGACATGATCCGGTCTGCTGAGTGGGTTGGAGCGGCGAACTATGTGCGCATCGCAACCGCCGACCCGAAATTTGCCGCGGCAATGACGGTCACGCTGACCTATGTCGTGCTGTCGGTGCCGTTCAAGCTGACCTTCGCACTCCTGGTCGCGATGGCGCTCAACAAGGGCGTTCGCGGCCTGCCGCTCTACCGCGCAATCTTCTACCTGCCGTCACTGCTCGGCGGCAGCGTGGCGATCGCCGTCCTCTGGCGACAGCTCTTTGCCGGCGATGGTCTGGTCAATGCGGCGCTCGCCCATTTCGGGATCGAAGGCCCGAGCTGGATCTCGCACCCGAGCTATTCCATCTATACGCTGGTGGCGCTGAGCGTCTGGCAGTTCGGTTCGCCGATGATCATCTTCCTCGCCGGCTTGCGTCAGATTCCGACCGATATGTACGAGGCCGCCAGCCTCGACGGCGCATCCAAGTTCCGGCAGTTCTACAAGATCACACTGCCCCTGTTGACGCCGGTCATCTTCTTCAATGCCGTCGTGCAGACGATCGACGCCTTCAAGGCCTTCACGCCGGCTTTTATTATCTCAGGCGGGACGGGCGGGCCGATCAACTCGACGCTGTTCTACACGCTCTATCTCTATCAGGAGGCTTTCGGAAACTTCCGCATGGGCTACGCCTCGGCGCTCGCCTGGATCCTCGTGCTGATCATCGCGATCTTCACGGCCTTCTCCTTCCTGACCTCGCGTTACTGGGTGCACTACGATGACTAACGGGATCACCACCGCGGTTGCGGCACCGCCATCCGACATCACCAAGCGCAGCCTTCCGGCGTCTGTTGCGATCCACACGCTGCTGATCCTTGGCTCGCTGCTGATGCTCTATCCGCTGCTGTGGATGGTCTCGGCCTCGGTCCGCCCGGAAAACGAGATCTTCTCGTCGACCTCGCTCATTCCGTCGTCGATCGACTTTTCATCTTATCTTCGCGGCTGGACCGGGCTCGACATCACCTTCGGTCGCTTCTTCTGGAACTCGCTCGTCATCTCGGTGCTGACCGTCATCGGCAATGTCGTTGCCTGTTCGCTGGCAGCCTATGCCTTTGCGCGCCTGCACTTTGCTGGCCGGAACTTCTGGTTCGCGATCATGCTCGGCACGCTGATGATCCCATACCACGTGACGCTCATTCCGCAGTATGTGCTGTTCCTCAATCTCGGCTGGGTCAACACCATCCTGCCACTCGTCGTGCCGAAGTTCCTGGCAAGCGATGCCTTCTTCATCTTCCTGATGGTGCAGTTCTTCCGCGGAATCCCACGCGAACTCGATGAAGCCGCCATGATGGACGGCTGCAGCCCCTGGCGGATCTACTGGAAGATCATGCTGCCGCTGTCGCTGCCAGTGCTGGCGACCGCCGCGATCTTCTCCTTTATCTGGACCTGGGACGACTTCTTCGGCCCGCTGATTTACCTCAACGACATGAACACCTACACGATCCAGCTCGGTCTGCGCACCTTCGTCGACTCGACCAGCGCCTCGGACTGGGGCGGTCTGTTTGCCATGTCCACGCTGACGCTGGTGCCGGTGTTCTTCTTCTTCCTGTTCTTCCAGCGATTGCTGATCGAAGGCATCGCCACGACAGGCATGAAGCGCTGATGCAGTTACGGATTTAGGTCAATGAGTATCAAGAATGTTGCCATCGTTGGCTGCGGCATCGGCCGTTCCCACATCGTTGAAGGCTACCTGCCGCATCCCGACAAGTTCAAGGTCGTGGCGATCTGCGACCTGAATGAAGAGCGGCTGCGCGAGATCGGCGACGAGTTCGACATCGCCAAGCGCACGACCTCGTTTGCCGATGTGCTGGCCGACGGGAGCGTCGACATCGTCGATATCTGCACGCCGCCCGGCACTCATCTTGAGCAGGTGGTGGCGGCGCTGGCTGCGGGCAAGCACGTCATCTGCGAAAAGCCGCTGACTGGCTCGCTCTCGGGCGTCGACACGATCATGGAGGCGGAAAAGGCGGCCAAAGGCACGTTGATGCCGATTTTCCAGTATCGCTACGGCGACGGCATCGAGAAGGCGAAGCGGATCATCGAGGCCGGCATCGCCGGCAAGCCTTACATAGGCTCGGTGGAGACCTTCTGGCTGCGGACGCCCGAATATTATTCCGTGCCGTGGCGCGGCAAATGGGCGACCGAGCTTGGCGGCGTGCTCGTGACCCACGCACTGCATCTGCACGACATGCTGCTGCACCTGATGGGCCCAGTTTCAAAGGTATTCGGCCGTGTTGCGACCCACGTCAACGACATCGAGGTCGAAGACTGCGCCTCGGCAAGCCTGCTGATGCAGAATGGCGCCTTCGTGTCGCTCTCCTGCACTCTTGGTTCGCAAGAGCAAATCAGCCGCCTGCGGCTGCACTTCGAGAACGTCACCTTCGAGAGCAATCACGAACCTTATTCGCCGGGCAAGGACCCTTGGAAGATCATCGCCGCGAATGACGACGTGCAGGCGCGCATCGATGCCGTCATCGGCGACTGGCAGCCGGTCGCACCGCGCTTCACCACACAGATGGAACACTTCCACGCCTATCTCAGCGGCAACGGGCCGCTGCCGGTGACGACCCAGGATGCCCGCCGTGCACTGGAGCTCGTCACCGCCATCTATCAATCGTCCGATACCGGCAGCGAAGTCGTCTTGCCGATCGGATCGGACAGCCCGAAGTACGCCGACTGGCGTGCTCACACGAAATAACGGACCAGGGAGGATCCTGAGATCATGGCAACAAGCGTCGTTCTCCAGAAGGTCGAGAAGCGTTACGGCGCCCTGGACGTCATCCACGGCATCGACCTGAAGATTGATCCCGGCGAGTTCGCGGTCTTCGTCGGCCCCTCCGGGTGCGGAAAGTCCACGCTGCTTCGCATGATAGCCGGACTTGAGGAAATTACCGGCGGCGCGCTTCTGCTCGACAACGAGCGAATGAACGAAGTGGCGCCGGCCAAGCGCGGCATCGCGATGGTGTTCCAGTCCTATGCGCTCTATCCGCATATGTCGGTCTACAAGAACCTTGCCTTCGGGCTTGAGACGGCCGGCTACAAGAAGACCGAGATCCAGCCGAAGGTGAAACGCGCTGCCGAGATCCTGCAGATCGAGAAACTGCTGGAACGCAAGCCGAAGGCGCTTTCCGGTGGCCAGCGCCAGCGCGTGGCGATCGGTCGCGCGATCGTGCGCGAGCCGCGCATCTTCCTGTTTGACGAACCGCTCTCCAACCTCGACGCGGAATTGCGCGTGCAGATGCGCGTGGAGATTTCCCGCCTGCACCGCAGCCTTGGCAATACGATGATCTACGTCACCCACGACCAGGTCGAAGCCATGACCATGGCCGACAAGATCGTCGTGCTGAACGCCGGCCGCATCGAGCAGATCGGCGCGCCGCTCGATCTCTACAACAATCCGACCAACCGCTTCGTAGCAGGCTTCATCGGTAGCCCGAAGATGAACTTCCTGCAGGCGCGCGTTGAGCAGGTTGGAGAGGCCGAGACGACCATCAACGTCTGCGGCAACTCTGTTCGCCTGCCGCGGCGACTGAAGGCAGAAGCCGGCCAGACTGTGACCTTCGGCATCCGTCCAGAGCATCTTTCGGTTCTTGGGAACAGCGGCATCACGCTTGCGACGGTGAACATTGACCTCGTTGAAAACCTGGGCGGTGCGACCATGCTCTACGCGACGACGGCGGATGGGCAGCAGATGACGATCGCGCTCGACGGACAACAGAAAGTGGAACGCGGAACGAACGTGAAGGCCTCCTTTGACCCAGCGCGCTGCCACGTCTTCGACGCATCAGGCGCCGCAATCTAGCCGCGCTTGACAGCCGATCCCGCTCTGGCCATGATTTCAATAGGATAGGCCACGAAAGGGAAAAGCGTGACGCCTGAAGATCGGATTCATGCGCTTGGCATCTGGCAGGGTCCGATTGAAATTGTGCCGATCCCCGGCGGCATCACCAACCGGAACTATCTGGTGCGGGATCGCGTCGTTCGCCGCGTGGTTCGACTGGGAGAAGACATTCCGGTTCACCATATCAGCCGGCAGAACGAGCTTGCCGCTAGCCAAGCTGCACACGCAGCCGGGCTTTCGCCGGCGGTCATCTATCATGCGCCAGGCGTGCTGGTTCTCGACTACATCGAGTCGAGGGCGCTTTCACCTGATGATCTGCGACGCTCCGAGACATTGGCGCGAGTCATCCCGCTGGTACGGGCCTGCCACCATGACATCGCCCGTGAATTTCGCGGCGCGGCGGCGATCTTCTGGGTCTTCCACGTCATCCGCGATTACATCGCCAATCTGGAGGCCGCCAGCAGCCCCTATCGCGGGCTTTTCCCGGATTTTCTCGCGAAGGCCGAAAAGCTGGAGGCGGCGGGTGGCCCCTTCGAGATCGCCTTCGGCCATAACGACATGCTGGCCGCCAACTTTCTCGATGATGGCAAGCGCCTATGGCTGATCGACTGGGACTACGCGGGGTTCAACACGCCGCTTTTCGATCTGGGCGGCCTCGCCTCCAACAGCGAGTTCTCCGAGGCGACCGAGCGATCGATGCTCGAGACCTACTATCAGCTGCCGCTGACTGCGGATCTCGGGCGGCGCTATCACGCCATGAAATGCGCCTCGCTGCTGCGCGAGACACTGTGGAGTATGGTGTCCGAAATCCACTCCACCATCGATTTCGACTATGCCGGCTATACGGCCGAGAATCTTGCGCGCTTCGAGCGCGCCTACGACGCATTCGAACAGGATCGATAATATGACGAAGGAATTGCCAAAGACCGCCAAGGCGGTTGTCATCGGCGGCGGGATCATCGGCTGCTCGACGGCCTATCATCTCGGCAAGCTCGGCTGGACGGATACGGTGCTGCTCGAGCGCAGGAAGCTGACCTCGGGTACGACCTTCCACGCCGCTGGGCTCGTTGGCCAATTGCGCACCAGTGCCAACATCACCCAGTTGCTCGGCTATTCCGTCGATCTCTACAAGAAACTGGAGGCCGAAACGGGGCTCGGGACGGGCTGGAAGATGAATGGCGGCCTGCGCCTCGCCTGCAACGAAGAACGCTGGACCGAGGTCAAGCGGCAGGCGACGACCGCGCAATCCTTCGGACTCGAAATGCAGTTGCTGACACCACAGGAGGCGTTCGATCTCTGGCCGTTGATGACCATAGACGATCTCGTCGGCGCGGCCTTTCTGCCGACTGACGGCCAGGCCAACCCCTCCGATATTACCCAAGCGCTGGCCAAAGGCGCCCGCATGTCCGGCGTCTCGATCTTCGAGGATACCGAGGTTATCGACCTCGAAATTGACAAGGGCCGAATTCGCGCGGTCATCACCGAGCATGGACGCATCGAGTGTGAACGCGTCGTCGTCTGCGCCGGGCAATGGACGCGGGCCTTTGCGGCGCGCTTCGGCGTCAATGTGCCGCTGGTTTCCGTCGAGCACCAGTACATCATCACCGAATCCTTCGGTGTTCCCTCGAACCTGCCGACACTGCGCGATCCAGACCGGCTGACCTACTACAAGGAGGAGGTCGGCGGCATCGTCATGGGCGGCTACGAGCCGAACCCGATCCCCTGGGCAAAGAATGGCATCCCCGAGGGTTTCCACTTAACGCTGCTCGACAGCAACTTCGATCATTTCGAGCAGATCATGGAGCAGGCCCTCGGCCGCGTCCCGGCGCTGGAAAATGTCGGCGTCAAGCAGCTGCTGAACGGACCGGAGAGCTTCACGCCTGACGGCAACTTCATTCTCGGGGAAGCGCCGGAGCTGAAGAACTTCTTCGTTGGCGCCGGCTTCAACGCCTTCGGCATCGCCTCCGGCGGCGGCGCCGGCATGGCACTCGCCGAATGGGTCGCCAAGGGCGAACCACCCTATGACCTCTGGCCGGTAGATATCCGCCGCTTCGGGCGCCCGCATTTCGATACGGATTGGGTGCGTACCCGCACCCTTGAAGCTTACGGAAAGCACTACACACTGGCCTTCCCCTTCGAAGAGTATTCAAGCGGACGGCCATGCCGCAAATCGCCGCTCTACGACCGGCTGAAAGCACAGGGCGCTTGCTTCGGCGAAAAGCTCGGATGGGAGCGGCCCAACTGGTTCGCCGATCTCTTCGCCAACGAGGAGCCGAAGGATATCTACACCTACGGCCGCCAGAACTGGTTCGAAGCCGTTGGTCGCGAGCACAAGGCTGTGCGCGAGGCCGCCGTGATCTTCGATCAGACGTCCTTCGCCAAATTCGTGCTGAAAGGGCGCGATGTCGAGGCGGCGTTGTCGTGGATCGCCTCCAACGACGTGGCAAAGCCGGTTGGCTCGCTTGTTTACACACAGATGCTGAATGACAAGGGCGGCATCGAGTGCGATCTCACCTGCGCCCGCGTGGCTGAAGACGAGTATTACATCGTGACCGGCACCGGCTTCGCGACGCATGATTTCGACTGGATTGCACGCAATATTCCCGATGGAATGCATGCCGAACTCGTCGATGTCACTTCCGCTTATTCCGTCCTGTCCCTGATGGGACCGAATGCCCGCGCCGTGCTCGAGAAGGTCACGACGAGCGATGTTTCCAACGCCGCGTTCCCCTTCGGCCGCGTCAAGACAATCGGCGTTGCCGGTTGCCCGGTTCGGGCTTTACGCATCACCTATGTCGGGGAACTCGGCTACGAGTTGCATGTACCGGTCGAATACGCAACGACGGTCTATGACGCGCTGATGGCGGCGGGCGGTCCGCTGCAGCTTACCAATGCCGGTTATCGCGCGATCGAAAGCTGCCGCCTCGAAAGGGGTTATCGCGCCTGGGGCTCTGATATCGGTCCGGATCACACACCTGTTGAAGCCGGGCTTGGCTGGGCGGTGAAGACTCGAAAGACCACGCCGTTTCGCGGCCGAGAGGTGATCGAACGGCAACTGACTTCGGGCGTCAAGAAGATGCTTGCCTGCTTTGTGCCAGAGGATCCCGATGTCGTGCTGCTTGGCCGCGAGACGATCTATCGCAACGGCAAGCGTGTCGGCTGGCTCTCCAGCGGCGGCTTCGGCTACACGATCGGCAAGCCGATCGGCTACGGCTATGTCCGCAACCCGGAAGGTGTGAGCGAAGACTTCGTACTGTCCGGCTACTACGAGCTTGACGTGGCGCGCGAGCGCGTGCCCTGCCGGGTCGCGCTGAAGCCGCTCTACGATCCAGAGATGGTGCGCGTGAAAGGATGATCGGCGCTGAGCCCTTAGGCCTTCATTCCTGTGCTTGTCACAGGAACCCAGCCATCGCGCGTCGGCGCGATGAATGACTTATGGAAAAGAGTCTTCCGCGCCCAAGGACTTGGGCGTGCTGGATCCCTGTGACAAGCACAGGGATGACGGGCTGAACGCGGGCAGCCGCCCATCGATCACCCCGGTTGCGCAGTCGCCAATAACCTGCCCGGAAAAACCATGCTGCGACGAGCGCGCCCATCGCCGCGCCTTTCTCAAAACAGCGGCAGCTTGTTGTCCTGGATCAGGATCTCCAGCTTGTTCGCCACATCCTCCGTCCACGCGAGATTGCCGGACAGCGCCGCCGGGAAGAGACCCGGCAGCCCGAACAGCGCTTTCGACACCGCGCCGCCGTTGCGCGGCACGTCGGCCAACAGCGCAGCAATTTCCGCCGCGCGGGGATCGCGCAATTCGTAACTTTTACCGTTCCTGTCAACGCCAAGGGCATAGCGCATCCAGGCTGCCACGGCGATCGCGTAGGTCTCAGCCTTGGCGCCATGCGCCAAAGCCTCGGTCGCGGGCTCCAGAAGACGCTGCGGCAGTTTCTGCGTGCCATCCATGGCGATCTGATAGGTGCGGTGGGCAATCGCCTTGTTTGCAAAGCGTGCGATCAACTCGTCGGCATAGGCTTCGAGATCGATGCCGGGAACGGGATCGAGCGTAGCGGCTGCCGCGTTCATGTGGCGACGCGCAAGGGCTGCCAGACCGGTATCATCCATGACGTCGCGAATGAGTTCATAGCCGGCGATATAACCGAGATAGGCGAGCAGCGAATGCGCGCCGTTCAGCATGCGCAGCTTCATCTTTTCGTAAGCGGAGACTTCCTCGACCATCAGGGCACCGGCCTGTTCCCATTCCGGGCGGCCGTTGGCGAAGTGATCCTCGATCACCCATTGCGTGAAGGGTTCCGTCTCGATCGCCGCCAGATCCAGCCTGCCGGTGAGCCTTTCGGCATCGCGATAGGTGGCATCCGTGCTTGCCGGCGTGATGCGATCGACCATGGTCGATGGGAAGGGTACGTTGACTTCGATCCACTGTCGAAGGTCCGGATCGATGCGACCGGCAAACTCGAGCACGAGCCGCTTCAGCACGGCGCCGTTGCTCGGCAGATTATCGCAGCTGAGTGGAGTAAACGGCGCAATACCTTTGGTGCGGCGGCGCGCAAGACCTTCCACGAGATAGCCGATGACGCCGCGGGGTGCATGCCGGTTGGCAAGGTCGGCGTCAATGTCGGGATGCTTCAGGTCGAGCCCGCCCGTGGCGGGGTCGAAGCCATAAGCCTTCTCCGTCACCGTCAGGCTGACAATGCGGATGGCAGGATCCTCGAGCCTGGCGAACAGATCGCCGGGGTTGCGGGTCGCGACATGGGCGCGCAGGATCGGGCCGACGACATGCGCCGTCGTGCCCGACGTGTCGCGCACGAGCATGGTATAGAGACCGTTCTGCTCGTTCAGGTGATCGGCGACATCGGCCGTGCGCAGGCTCGCGACCTCGATGCCCCAGTCGCCGCCGGCGACCGCAATCGCGGCATCGGTGAACGGAGCGAAGTGGGCGCGAAAGAATGCGCCCGGACCGAGATGCAGGATACCCGGCTTCAGCGCCTTGCGATCATAGCCGGGAAGCTTTGCTGTCGGCGCGAGGCCGGAAAGGCTCGTCAGACGTTCGATCACAGCTTGTATGCCTTCTTCGCGTTTCCGTAGGAGAGTTCGCCGGCGACAATCTCGGCTTCCTTGCGGGACATTCGGTGTTCCGTCACGAACTGCGCCAAGAAGCGGCAAACCTCGCGGCGCCAGACATCATGGCGAGCCGGGATCGACAGAAGAGCACGCGTATCGTCGTTAAAGCCTGCCAGATTGGCGAAACCGGCCGTTTCCACCACCTGATCGAGATAGCGGCGAATGCCGTTCGGGCTGTCGTGGAACCACCAGGGCGGGCCGATCATCAGGCACGGCCAATGGCCGGCCATCGGCGCCAGCTCGCGGGCATAGGTTGTCTCGTCGAGGGTGAATAGGAGGACGCGAAGACCCGGCGCATGGCCGTACTTTGCGAGCATGGCAGAGAGACCGCCGACCCAATCGGTCGGCGTTGGGATGTCCGCCCCCATGTTCGGACCACGGGTCTGGAACAGTTCACGATCGGTGTTGCGGCGCGAGCCGGCATGGATCTGCATCGTCATGCCGTCTTCGGCCGAAAGTCCGGCCATCTCGGTCAGCATCTGTCCCCGGAAAAGCTCAGCGTCCTCGGCGCTCAGCGTACCCTTATGCGCCTTGTCGAGCAGGCGTTGCTTGTCGGCAAGCGGCAGGTCCGCCGTGAAGGCCGACGGCACGCCATGGTCGGTAGCGGTCGCGCCGTATTTGCGGAAATAGGCGCGGCGCTTGCGATGGGCATCGATCAGCCCATCCCACTTCGTCACGTCGCAATCGGTCAGTTCACCAAGCCGAACGAGATTTTCGCGGAAGCCGACGGCATCCGGGTCGGTGACACTATCCGGCCGGTAGGTGGTGCGGACGCGGCCGATCCAGCCGTCTTCCGCCATCTTCTGGTGATGCACCAGCGGGTCAAGCGCGCCTTCGGTCGTGGCGATCGTCTCGATACCGAAACGTTTGTGCAGGGCGCGCGGGCGAAACGCGGGAAGCGCCAGCTGCGCATTGATATGGTCGTAGAGCGCATCCGCATTTTCAGGCGTCAGCGGTTCCTCACAGCCGAGGACGGCCGACATTGCGTGATCGACCCACAGGCTGGAGGGCGTCCCGCGGAAGAGATGGTACTGCGTGGCGAAAGCGCGCCAGATGTCGCGGCCCTTGGCGACCGGCTTGCCGTCGAGGCGCGGTACGCCGAGATCGTCAAGCTTGACGCCGACGCTATGCAACATGCGGAAGAGATAATGATCTGGGATGACAAGGAGCGAAGACGCATCCTCGAATGGCTTGTCTTCGGCAAACCACGACGGTTCCGTATGCCCGTGCGGGCTTACGATCGGTAACGTGCGAACCGTCTCGTAAAGGTCCCGCGCGATCGTTCGTGTTGTCGGATCGGCCGGAAAGAGCCGGTCCGGATGAAGAAAGCCGTTTCCAACATCCATGAGAATTCCTCCCTGAAGGGCTACCGGCCTACCCCACAAGTCGGAATGCGGCAAGGGCTTTTAGTAACCAGACAGTTCGCTTTCGCAAATCGCGCTGCCCAACCCTCGAAATGATTGACCGCACGGACTATTTCCGCTTTTCAGATGCGGATGAGAATTGGCCGCTTGCGGCAAGGAGGTTCCATGTCCGAAGAGACGAGCCGCGTGACGAAGCTCGAGGAAACCGTCGCCCATCAGGCGAAGACGATCGAAGAGTTGTCCGATCAACTGGCCGAACAGTGGAAGGTGATGGAGCAGACACGCGCCAAGCTCGACAGGCTGACGGAGCGGTTTCTGTCGCTCGAGGAGCAATCACTGGAAGCCCCCGCCATTACGCGACCACCGCACTACTGAACAAAGCCCCGACCCTTGTTTTCGGCGGCCGGAATACCTATTAAAGGGTCGTGAGGACGACCTCCCCCAGTACGGGCATTAACTCGGGACGACCCGAGCATTCCCGTTGGGGGTAACTATGCGTAAAACCGCAGACCGTATCCGTCACGCCATCAGCTTCGAACTCATTGGATTAGCGCTCGTCACGCCGCTCGGTGCGCTGACCTTCGGCATGCCCATGGCCGATATCGGCGTGGTCGGCGTTGCCGGCGCAACGCTGGCGACGATGTGGAACTATATCTATAATCTCGGCTTCGACCACCTGATGCAGCGCCTGACCGGCGGCACGCAGAAGAGTGTCGCGACCCGCGTGCTGCATGCTGTCATGTTCGAGGTGGGATTGCTGTTGGCGCTGCTGCCGATGATTGCGTGGTACCTCGGCATCAGTGTCGTTCAAGCGCTGATGATGGACGTATCCTTCGCGCTTTTCTACATGGTCTACGCCTTCGTCTTCAACTGGGCCTATGACCGTGTCTTCCCACTGCCGGATTGGCAGCCTGCCACGCAAGCATCGCAAACCTAGGCATCACGCAGCCAAAGAGAAAGGGATCGCCGCTGCCGGCGATCCCTTTCTTGTTGTCTCAACGCATCTGAGCCAGATGTCGCTCAGATATTGCCCATGCAGAGATACTTCATCTCGAGATAATCCTCGGCGCCGTGACGCGAGCCTTCGCGACCGAGGCCGGATTGCTTGATGCCGCCAAAGGGCGCCGTTTCCGTCGACATGAGGCCGGTGTTGATACCGACCATGCCGTATTCCAGCGCCTCGGCGACGCGCCAGACCTTTTTCAGATCGCCAGCAAAGAAATAGGCAGCAAGACCAAATTCGGTGTCGTTCGCCTGAGCAATCACATCCGCGACGGTATCGAAGCGGAACAGCGGGGCAACGGGACCGAACGTCTCTTCACGCGCGACTTTCATTTCGCGGGTGACGCCGGTGAGCACGGTCGGGGTGAAGAAGGTGCCGGCACCTTCGACGCGCTTACCGCCCGTCAGGATCCTGGCCCCTTTCGACACCGCATCCGCGACGTGGCTTTCGACCTTCGCCAGCCCCTGCTCGTCGATCAGCGGGCCGATGCTTACGCCTGCCTTGAAACCGTCCCCGACCGCCATCGTCTCGACCTTGGCGGCAAGCTTGGCGGCAAAGGCGTCATAGACGCCCGACTGCACGTAGAGGCGGTTGGCGCAGACGCAGGTCTGACCGGCATTGCGGTACTTCGACGCCAAAGCGCCCTCGACGGCTGCATCGAGATCCGCGTCGTCGAAGACGATGAAGGGTGCATTGCCGCCGAGCTCGAGGCTGATCTTCTTGATCTGATCGGCACACTGACGCATCAGAATGCGGCCAACCTCGGTCGAGCCGGTGAAGCTGATCTTGCGCACCTTGTCGTTGCCGCAGAGTTCCTTGCCGATCGCCGGGCCGTCTTCGCCGACGATGACGTTGAAGACGCCGGCCGGGATGCCGGCCTGCTCGGCAAGAACCGCGAGCGCCAGCGCCGACAGCGGCGTCTGCTCGGCCGGCTTGGAAACGACGGTGCAGCCGACGGCGAGCGCCGGTGCGATCTTGCGGGTGATCATAGCGGCTGGGAAATTCCAGGGCGTGATCGTGCCGACGACGCCGACGGGCTGCTTGATGACGATCATGCGCTTATCGTTCGACGGCGCGGGGATCGTCTCGCCATAGATGCGCTTAGCTTCTTCTGCGTACCATTCAACATAGGCGGCGGCGTAAAGGATTTCGCCACGGGCCTCCGCGAAGGGCTTGCCCATTTCAGCGGTAAGGATGGCGGCCAGCTCATCGGCATGGGCGACCATAAGGTCGAACCACTTGCGCAGGATACCGGCGCGTTCCTTGGCAGGACGCGCGGCCCAGGCCGGCTGCGCGGCATAGGCGGCATCGATCGCTTCTCGCGTTTCGGCGCCGCCCATGTCGGGCAGCGAGGCGAGAACCTCGCCCGTGGCAGGGTTGAGAACGTCGAAGGTCTTCGTCGCGCCACCGGCTGTCCAGACACCGTTGATGTAACCGGCGTCGCGCAGGAAGGGCGAGGAAAACGGAACGTATTTTGTCAGTGCAGTCGTGAATGCCATGTCATGTAACTCCGGGCAAAGAAGCTATCGCCTTACTTGCCGCTTGCTTCGAGGATCGAGGCTTCCAGAATGTCGAGCGCTTCACCGAAAACGTTGTCCTGGATGGTGATCGGGGCGAGGAAGCGGATGACGTTTCCGTGGACGCCGCAGGTCAAAAGGATCAGGCCCTTATCGAGCGCGATCAGACGCACCTTGTTGGCGAATTCCGCGCTCGGCAGCTTTGTCGTCTTGTCGTTGAACTCGACCGCGTTCATGAAGCCCGGGCCACGGATATCGACAATCTCCGGCGCCCTTTCGCGCAACGATTCCAGACGCTGCTTCAACCGGCTGCCGAGCTGATTGGCGCGGTTGCAGAGATCTTCGTCCTTGATGACGTCAAGAACTGCGTGAGCAGCCGCGATACCGAGCGGATTGCCGCCATATGTGCCACCAAGGCCGCCGGGTCCAGGCGCATCCATGATCTCGGCACGGCCGGTGACGGCCGCCAGCGGGAAGCCGCCGGCGAGGCTCTTGGCCATGGTCATCAGGTCGGGCGCGACTTCGTGCTGATCCATAGCGAACATCGTGCCAGTCCGGGCAAAGCCGGTCTGGACCTCATCGGCAATCAACAGGATACCATGTTGATCGCAGAGTTCGCGCAGTGCCTTCATGAACGAAACCGGCGCCGCGTAGAAGCCGCCCTCGCCCTGCACCGGCTCGATGATGATTGCGGCAACGCGCTGCGGATCGACATCGGCGGCAAACAGCTTCTTCAGCGCGGCCAGCGACTGATCCGGTGTCACGCCATGGAGCTCGACCGGGAACGGGACGTGGAAGACATCGCCCGGCATCGCGCCGAAACCGACCTTGTAGGGCACGACCTTGCCTGTGAGCGCCATGCCCATAAAGGTGCGGCCGTGGAAGCCGCCACCGAAGGCAATGACGGCCGAGCGACCGGTTGCGGCACGCGCGATCTTCACGGCATTCTCGACGGCTTCGGCCCCTGTCGTGACGAAGATCGTCTTCTTGGTGAAATTACCCGGCGTCAGCGCATTCAGGCGCTCAGCAAGATGCACATAGTTTTCGTAGGGCACGACCTGATGGCAGGTATGGGTGAAGTGATCGAGTTGATCCTTGACGGCGGCGATCACGCGCGGATGGCGATGGCCGGTATTGAGAACGGCGATGCCGGCCGCGAAGTCGATATAGCGGCGACCTTCCTTGTCCCAGATTTCGGCATTCTCTGCGCGGTCGGCATAGATCTGCGTGGTCATGCCAACGCCGCGCGAAATGGCGGCATTCTTCCGGTCTGTGAGGGTGGTCGCGGTCATCGGTGCGTTCCTGCGCTCTGGAATGGATGAACTATCTTGCATAACTTCGGCAAGACGTGTAGAAAATTCCTACATTTTTCCTGCAAGAAAGCAAGTGGCATTTTCCGCTTCAAACCGTTGCTGTTTTCGGCGATGGTCGCCAAGAAAAGAAGGGCCGGGAGACGGCCTCCAGAAGACAAACGAACCGGGAATATTTGGCTTATGAGCAATGGGACGGCCGTGCGCTACAAAGTGGCGGAGGCGGCGAAATCAGCGGGCGTTTCCGCATCCACCTTGCGCCTTTGGGAAAGCCAGGGCCTCGTCGTGCCGGACCGTTCAGAGACCGGACACCGGCAATACAGCGCCGAAGACGTGGCCAGGTTGAAAAAGATAGCCTGGTATCGAACCGAGCGTGGCCTCAATCCGGCGGCCATTCGCGAGGCGCTGGAAGGCGAGGAACCGTCGGAAAACTCAGACACAGCGGACTCGTCGGATCTCGGGCGGCGGCTGCGCAGCCTTCGCCATGGCACGGGAAAGACGTTGGATCATGTCGCAGGTGATATCGGTATTGCCGCCTCGACGCTGTCGACGCTTGAGCGGACCTCGCAAGGCGTGAGCTTCAAGACGCTGCACGACCTTGCCGAATATTACGGCACAACGGTTTCCCGCTTGTCCGGCGAAGAACGCGACGACGTGCCTGTGGTCGTCCGCGCCGGCGCCTGGCGCACATGGCCGGAGACGACGCCTGGTGTCTCGGTCCAGCTTCTGGCCGAGGGCCGAACCATGATGGATTGCCACCGGTTCGTGCTCGCGCCCGGCGCGACAAGCGAGGGCGCCTACCGGCACGAAGGGGAAGAGTTCATGCACGTGCTGTCGGGACGGCTCGAAATCGTGCTCGATTCCGACCAGTTTTTCGACCTCGGGCCTGGCGATTCGCTTTACTTCGAGAGCCGCCGCTACCATTCCTGGCGCAACCGTCACGACGGCGAAACCATTCTCATCTGGATCAATACACCGCCGACATTCTGAGCCTTGGCGGTATCGCCCGCCATGGCTTTGCGCTATAGCGCCACAAGTGACAGTTTGAGTGAGAGACGAGATCAATGGCAGCCACCATACGTTACCATGAAGGTGATATTTCCGCGGCGGATGCTGCGCGCTACACCGGAGCCATTGCCATCGACACTGAAACGCTCGGGCTTGTGCCGCGCCGCGACCGGTTGTGCGTCGTGCAGCTTTCGTCGGGCGACGGTTCAGCCGATGTAATCCGCATCGCTGCGGGCCAAAAGGACGCGCCGAACCTCGTTGCAATGTTGGCCGACCCTTCCCGTCAGAAGATCTTCCACTATGGCCGCTTCGATATTGCCGTCCTGTTTCATACCTTCGGCGTCACCGCCCAACCGGTCTTCTGCACGAAGATCGCCTCACGCCTCATCCGCACCTACACCGATCGGCACGGCCTCAAGGACAACCTCAAGGAAATGTTGGACGTCGATATTTCCAAGACGCAACAGTCGTCCGACTGGGCAGCCGCGACGCTATCTCAGGCACAATTGGAATACGCCGCCTCTGATGTGCTCTATCTGCATGCGCTGCGCGACAAGCTGACGGAACGGCTGGTGCGCGACGGCCGCATGGATCACGCCAATGCCTGCTTCGAATTCCTTCCGACACGCGCCAAGCTCGATCTGCTCGGCTGGGAAGAAGCCGACATCTTCGCGCATAGCTGAGACATTTCTGGATTTTGCAAAGATAGAACCGGGCGTGGCCATCCGCGCACCGGCCATTAGCAATTCGTTAACCGTCGCTTCGTTAAATTCTTTGCCAATTTTTATGCATTCGACGGCGCGATGGAGCGTCACGTCGCGCAGGAAGGAACTGCCGGGGAATGCGACGGGCCGGATGAGCGCGGCCTTCTTGTAACCTGCTTTCATCGCACTTTACGAAAGAAGGAGCATGGCATGTTGACTCCGGTTCGTTCAGCGTCAAATGCGAGTTTATCCACCCAGAACCAGACGACCGTCGTCAGCACCGACGGCCTGGTGCGCGCTGCCAGCGCCGTTGCTCCGGTCAGCCAGATCCAGGGCGCGGATCTCAACTCCTCGGTTGCCGGCAAACTCAACATCCTCCTGCTGGCCGTGCGTGCACGCATGGTCGATGCCCTTCTTGATGTGCTCAATGCGACCAGCGAGGCGCTTTCAATCCCGCGGGAGGACGACGAAACAGATCTTGCCTTTGCCTCCCGCCTTGCGACCGCGATACAGAAGTTGCCGCCGGCGAAAATCGAGCAGGTAGAGCGTCAGCTTGCAATGCAGGGCCATGCCGTCCCGCTTCGCCAGCTCGCTGAGGCGCTCCGAAACCCGGCCGGACCGGAGGCCGCCCGCATTGCCACCTATCTCGAAACCATTCGCTACAAGGATCGCGATCTCGCGGCGCGCGCCGTGGTTCGCTCCTACGGCCAGAATGATGCCTCGCCGCTGCGCCAGGAGCAGCGGACCGAAATCAGCATCCATCGGGACAATCTGGCTGGCGCTGCGCGAACGCCTGTCGCAACGAGGCAGGAGCCGGAAGCTCTGCGGCCGCAGACGGCGCTCGTTGCCGCCGCCTATCTCGATGCAGACGGCGAACAGGTCCAACTCATCAAAGGATCTGTCCCTGCCGACGAGCCTCTCGCCAAGTCGGCTGTCGAGGCAGCCGGCGAAGAAGTGTTCCCTGAGCTCGGCGAAGACTTACAAGAGAGTGTAGCGTTGGAGGAAGAGGTCGAGCTGGCGCACGTAGCAGTGCAAGCGAACACGCACGGGCCAGCATCCAAGGTCGATCCCATTATTCCAAAGAGTTGGCCGGCGATACCTGCATCCCTCTCGGACGATACGACGAAGCTGATCGTAACAATCATTCAGGACCAGGAAACAGAAATATTGCTCGAGGCAGCCGAACCGGATCCGGCAGTCGAAATCGACATCATCCTCGATGAGACTATCCTGACCGATCTACCAGAGGAGTTGACTGCACTGCCTGATCGCGCCTCCCTGCCGGAAAGCGTGGCGCGCCAATCGCCGCTTCTCGCGGAACAGCCGGCAGGCGAAGCCGCTATCGCAACAGCGAAGAAACATCCGGCTCCGGAAATCCCAATACCCCTGATCGTACAGCAGGCCATCGACGAAACCTATGTGCCGGTGCTGATGAAGATCGTCGAGGGCGTTCCCTACGCGACGCAGCCCTACGAATTCTCAAAGGACGAGGCCGACGATAGCGGCGCCCGTGAGATGTACCGCGAAGATCACAACGGCGGCGAGCCGTCGGAGGGGGATGCGGACCAGCAAGGCGAGCCGCCGAACGAGGACGAGACGGGTGTCGCAGTCGACGACGAAGCCGCCGCTGCCGTGGCCGCCCGGGAAAGCCAGATCAAGGCTGGGACGCCGCCTCAGCGTCCGGCACCGGCCCTGCCAATGGCTGCGAGCGCAGACGAAGCCTATACGCGCTATCGGCGCAAGGTCGACTGGGAATAGCCCGCGACCCTACATCAGCAGCGGAAATGCAAAGAACCCACCGGATCGCTCCGGCGGGTTCTTTTATTCTTCAAGCCTGAGGCTGGCGATTATTCGCCGCCGCGGTTCTTCAGAGCCGCGCCGAGGATGTCGCCGAGCGAAGCGCCGGAATCGGACGAACCGAACTGAGCGACAGCTTCCTTCTCTTCCGCGATTTCCAGAGCCTTGATGGACAGCATGATCTTGCGGTCCTTCTTGGAGAAGTTGGTGACGCGGGCGTCAACAACCTGGCCAACCGAGAAGCGTTCCGGACGCTGCTCGTCGCGGTCGCGCGACAGGTCTGCGCGGCGGATGAACGAGGTGATGTCTTCGTGGTCGACGAGCTTCACTTCGATGCCGCCGTCGTTGACTGCGATAACTTCGCAGGAAACGACTGCATTCTTGCGCAGGTCGCCCGAAGCTGCTGCTTCGCCGACAGCATCCTTGCCGAGCTGCTTGATGCCGAGCGAGATGCGCTCCTTTTCGACATCAACATCGAGAACGACAGCCTTGACGACGTCACCCTTGTTGAACTCTTCGATGACCTGCTCGCCCGGACGGTTCCAGTCGAGGTCGGAGAGGTGCACCATGCCGTCAACATCGCCGTCGAGGCCGATGAACAGGCCGAATTCGGTCTTGTTCTTGACTTCGCCTTCGACTTCAGTGCCGGCTGGATGGTTGCGAGCGAATGCCGCCCACGGATTTTCCAGCGTCTGCTTGAGGCCGAGCGAAATACGGCGCTTGGACGGATCGACTTCGAGAACGACGACTTCGACTTCCTGGCTCGTGGACAGGATCTTGCCGGGGTGTACGTTCTTCTTGGTCCAGGACATTTCCGAGATGTGGATCAGGCCTTCGATGCCCGGCTCCAGCTCGACGAACGCACCGTAGTCGGTGATGTTCGTGACGGTACCGGAAATCTTCTTGCCTTCCGGATACTTGGCCTGGATGCCATCCCACGGATCCGACTCGAGCTGCTTCATGCCGAGCGAGATGCGGTGGGTTTCCTGGTTGATGCGGATGATCTGAACCTTGACCTGCTGGCCAATGGACAGGATTTCCGACGGATGGTTCACACGCCGCCATGCCATGTCGGTGACGTGCAGCAGGCCGTCGATGCCACCGAGGTCAACGAACGCACCGTAGTCGGTGATGTTCTTGACGACGCCGTCAACAACCTGGCCTTCTTCGAGGTTCTGAACGATTTCAGAACGCTGCTCGGCACGGGATTCTTCCAGAACCGTACGACGCGATACGACGATGTTGCCGCGGCGCTTGTCCATCTTGAGGATTTCGAAGGGCTGCGGATTGTGCATCAGCGGGGTGACGTCGCGGATCGGACGGATGTCGACCTGCGAACGCGGCAGGAAGGCGATCGCGCCGTCGAGATCGACCGTGAAGCCGCCCTTGACCTGGTTGAAGATGACGCCTTCAACGCGCTCGCCAGCTTCGAACTTGGCTTCGAGCTTGATCCAGCTTTCTTCGCGGCGAGCCTTCTCGCGCGACAGAACAGCTTCGCCGAGAGCGTTTTCGATGCGCTCAACGTAAACTTCGACTTCGTCGCCGACCTTGAGCGAGCCGTCCTTGGCCTTGGCGCCGAATTCCTTGAGTAGGATGCGACCTTCGACCTTCAGGCCGACGTCGACAACGGCAGAGTCCTTCTCGATTGCCGTTACGATGCCCTTGGTGACATAGCCTTCAGCCAGGTCGTGCTTGGCAAAGGACTCTTCGAGAAGGGCCGCGAAATCTTCGCGAGAGGGAGTAGCTACTGACATGTAATCTCCTGCATATCCGAATCCGGATACGTATGCGCCGGTTGGTTCGTGTTGAACGGGCCTGAACCCAGTCCGCCTCCTGTCGGGAAGCAATCCGGCGCTTGGACGGAATTTCAGGCTTAGTCTTCAAAAGCGACCCAGGCAAAGCTTGGGCAAATCGCTCGAATTCAGGTACTTCGGCTCAAAGCTGCATCGATGATCGATTTCGCAGCTTGAAACGCGGCCTCTATACTCATTTCCGACGTATCAAGCAAGTGCGCGTCTTCGGCTGGTTTCAAAGGGCTGTCGGCCCGTCCCATGTCGCGTTCGTCGCGGCGCTTGACGTCGTCGAAAATGGCATCGAAATCGGCAATTCCTCCCTTGCCTCTTATTTCGTCGTAGCGGCGCCTCGCCCGAACCTCGGGACTTGCCGTCACATAGAGCTTCACCGGCGCTGCCGGGCAAACGACGGTGCCGATATCACGGCCGTCGAGCACCGTTCCGGGCGCCTTTTCCGAAAACCGCCGCTGTGCCTCTACCAGTGCACGCCGCACCGCGGGCATGATGGCGATCTTCGAGGCCGCCTCGCCGATCTCGTGCTTCGAGAGTATATCGCGATCGAGTCCGGCCAGTTCAACCTCGCGCGCCATCTTTTCCGCCACGGCCTCGTCGTCGAGCGTCAGGCCAGCATCCAGCAAAGCCTTGGCAGTCGCACGGTAGGTCAGTCCCGTGTCGAGATGATGAAATCCGTAGGTCTCCGCGATGCGGCGCGAGAGTGTTCCCTTGCCGGCCGCGGCAGGTCCATCGATGGCAATCGTAAACTGTTTGGAGCTCATCTATCCGTTCATTTCTGTGCCAGTCCGCCGTAACGACGGACGAGATCGACCATGTCTGCCTGACCGGCCTCTTCGCCGAGACCGGCAGCAACGCCTTGGCGATCGGCAACGGGTCGGTTCTGGCTTACCTTCCATTTGCCTTCGATCGCGGCAATCTCGATCTCGACGCCGATAATGCCTTTCAACTGCGCGCGAATGAAATCATCCGGCGCGTCGCCGACCGCCCAGGGCCTGTCACGTGGCCCTTCCTGTTGCGTGGTGATCGCGTTGATCTGCTGAAGCAACCAGGCCGCATCGTCGATGACACGCGCCCTGCCCCTCACCTGCACGATGGCATAGTTCCAGGTCGGCACGACTTTGCCGGTCTCCTGCTTCGTCTGGTACCAGGACGGGGTGATGTAGGCATCGGCACCCTGGAACACTGCAAGCACGTCGGCGCCCGCCCCGATATCGCGCCACTGCGGATTGGCCTTGGCGAGGTGAAGGCGCAGCGTGCCCTTCTCGCAAGCTGCCGCATCGAGATGAAAGGGAACCGAATTCGCCATGAGACCCGCAGCACCCGCGGTGATCAGCAAGCCGAGCGGATGCGCCCGGATCAAGGCGTGCTGGACGCTTAGGTCTTCCTCACGAAAATGCGGCGGCTGGTACATTGCCTTACACCCATTCCGGCAGTCGGTGACACGCCGATCTGCCTTGCAAACGAACAATCGCCGGCTCACTACCACAAATGGCGGCGCCGGTCATCCGGCGGGCATGAGCGATGCATGAAGTTTGGCTTTGACATGCCGTGCTGCAACGATTATGGGGACCGGCTTATAAATTCCGAATAGAACGCCGGTTTTCACGGCATTTGTCGAATCTTGATTCGGCCATTCTCATGAGGCTTACAGTGGCGAAAGCTGAACTTGGAACGAAGCGTACCGATCCGGAAACCGGCAAGAAGTTCTACGACCTGAACCGGGATCCGATTGTTTCTCCTTACACCGGCAAGTCCTATCCCCTTTCCTTCTTCGAGGAAACCTCTGCTGCTGCAGCGGCTGAAGCCCAGGATGAAGAGGAAGTGGCGGAAGTCGATACCGAAAGCACGGAAGTCGAACTCGTTTCGCTCGAGGACGCCGATGAAGGCGCATCCGGCGACGACATTCCAGATATGGGCGATGACGATGTCGAAATCGAAGGCGATGACGACGACACCTTCCTTGAAGCCGACGAAGATGATGATGACGACGACATGAGCGACATCATCGGCGTCACCGGCGACGAAGACGAAGTCTGATCCGATTAAGTGTCGGCCCGGACGAGAAAATTTCGCCGGGCCGATTTTTTTGGCTTGCTATCTCCAAAAACCGGAAGTAAGAAGCCGCCACTCCGCGAGGCAAGCCTTCGCGAAGCATCCCAGGACCGGCTCGCCGGACCGCCTTGATGGGGCTATAGCTCAGCTGGGAGAGCGCTTGCATGGCATGCAAGAGGTCAGCGGTTCGATCCCGCTTAGCTCCACCAAATTTCTCCTGCAAAAACAACCGCATAGGGCGCCACCTTGGCCCTAACCCAGATTGACCTCGTCCCAGGGGAAGCACCAGGGAAGTACGAACGCTTATTTTTGAAATCAGTTATCCTCCTCTGCGTTCATAAGGTCGGCACCAACCTACGCAATGATAAAAATCCAGAAATGGTTTCAGCGCATTAGCGGAAATGGAACTTTTTCGGTAATTGAAAATTATAGAAACGTATTTACATTGACCACACATGGTCGTATTCGAACGTTCATCGAGTACGTCGCACAAATCAAAAATCAACTGTGCGATTGATGGAGAAGTATGATGTCCGCTCTTAGGAAAACCAAAACCGTCAATCTTCGGATTGAACCGGAAACGCATGATCTAATTGCACGTGCTGCTGAGGTTTGTGGAAAGAGCATAACTGCGTTCATGACCGAGGCCTCAGTATATACCGCGCAAGAAGAGCTGCTAGATCAACGATTCATAGGCGTATCCGCTGACGTGTTTGAAGCTGTAAGCGACCAGCTTGCCGCTCCGGGCGTGGCCAGAGACAACTTGGTCAAGCTTTTTCAGACCAAATTAGATTGGATGGACTGACGTTTGTCGTATCGGAAGCCTTGCCCTATTACCAATCAGCACATCATTGAGGGCTTCTCATCGGGGAAGCCCTCATTGGATTCATGGCTAAAGGAAATGGCCTTATATAATCAGGAGCAGGGGTATGCCCGCACATTTGTAATTGCGGATGAAAACTTCAGAGTGGTGGGGTACCATTCGGTTTGCGCTGGCATGATACACCGAAACGATGTTTCTCGATCGGTGAAAGGGTCTAAATCTCCAACCGAGATTCCGATTGCGGTTCTAGCCCGACTTGCCGTTGATGCCGACCATCAAGGTAACGGCCTTGGCAAAGCACTCCTCAAAAACGCGCTCATGAGTGTGGTGTCCGCCGCGCAAGTAGTCGCTTTTCGCGCCGTGATAATTCACGCTCTCGATGATGATGCCGTGAGTTTCTATAAAAAATTCGGCTTCCAAGAAACGAAGAACATGGAACGGCGTCTCATTCTGCCGACTAAGGACATTGCAGCTTCCTTGAACGAGGCCCCGGGCTGATCTGGACACGTTTTTGACTTCCGAAAACCTACATTATCGGAACTTACAGCGTCCATCCGGTGAGCTGACAGCGGCGTCCTAGTCCAGGTACGCCATCACTTCCCATTCCAGATCGGTCATCACGCTCGCTTCCAGATCCGTGTAGTCGTTGAACAGCTCCGCGTGCCGAACGAGTAGTTTTCGTGTGGCGACAACCGCGGCGTCTCGTCCATCACATCGCTCATGGTAGACTTGTGTAGTTTCCGAAAACCCTTCCGGGCGCGTCATGATGACCTCCAGGACAGCGTACCAGATGCCCTTCCCAGTCTTCTGCCTCTTCAGCAATTCCAAACGGTCGACGGCCGCCTCGGCAAGAGCATTATAGAGGTGCCGATGTTCCAGATCCTCGCTTGCGCGTTTCCTCGCCTCGAACGCGAAGCCTCTTAGGCTCGGTTCCTTCAATGCCTCAATCGCGTGGGATATCTCCCAGAAGCCGGCGGAAATCTTGTCCAGTGTATGTTTTGCTTCAAAGGTCAGAGCTGGCTTCCGTTGAGAGACACCTTTCGCCTCCTTCAAGCGATCTGCCTTCTGTTTCGGCCATAAGTCCTGGATGACCCGATTAATATCCGCGGCCGAAGGCTCCCATCGGAATTTCTCGGCAAAGCGCTTTTTGCTGAGTTGTGGACGGATCGAGACCACAGTATCCGATGGCGATTGGACCGCGACTGAATTCATCGCCTCGAACACCGCCTCTTGGAGACCCTCCCTAATCTCGCCGTCCTCGTTGAAAGTCCACATCGTTCCATAGGTGCGATCGAGATGGGTAGGTTTCCCATCCTCATTCTGAACGACAACACCCATGACGCGTTGCCTGGTGTCCGCATATTGCGGCATGGGGTCTTTGCCATGCGTGAGTCCTTCGACGAGGCGCTGCGAGAGACGCAACGGATCAGAGCCCTCCGGGAACAGATAGTACCTGACTGACAATGCCATTGATGAAGGCCCCCCTGGAGATGTTCTGACATCAAAGCGGATCGCACTTCATCAGGCAAGGCCGCCCAGAAAGGACGGCCCGCGCGGTTGAGCATCGACAATTGATTACAGAAGGTCTCTGAGAAGCTTGGTCGCTTCCTCTTCGTCCATCGCCTCACCCATCTCGTCGAGGTGATCTGCGATATAGGACACCTTTGCGCGAGCCTCTTCTAGGGTCGCCGGCCTTTCGGAGATCAGCTTCGAAAAGATATCGCGATGCGCGGCATCCAATTCTCGGCCAGTCGCTTCTAAGGCGTTCAAGCCGGCGCCTTCCTTGATCTCGTTTTCCTTCTGTTGGAGGTCGCGGATCTCGGTGAGGAACTTGTCACGCAAGGCCATGAAACCCGTGCGCTGGAATTCGTTGAGGGCTGCGCGAATATGACGTTCGGTTTTTTCTAACACGTCGTTTTCACTATACGCCCAGATATCCTCTTTACCCCCTGAAGCGTGAAGCGTCCCAACACGAACGCGCACGTTGGGTAACAACTCCTCGATGCCGTCTTGGACCTCGTAGCACTTCTGCCAATGCTCATTTCCGGCAGCGAAAGCTGAACGATGCTCGGAGAGTAACGTCGGTACCGCAGATCCAGGTGTTGCGCCTGCTAAAGTTACCTCTCCCGAGCCGATTGAGACGGCGGTTGCCTTTTCGAGATACGCAAGCGCTGCACCCACCATGGCAACGACGGTGGGATTGGATTCAAAATTTCGATTCTCTTCATTTGCAAAGCGAAGAGCATCTACAGCCCCTTTCAGCGACAACGCGGGCTGGTCCCAATTTTCAAGGACTTCCAGCGGCCGACCATAGGTATTGGCGATTACTGCTTCTTCGCCGCCATGAGCAGGCCAGTCCTCCTCCTTGGTCGCGCAAAACGCTGCATTGCCAGCGCGGAATGCTTCGATAGCGGTTGAGATCGGATCATCGCTCGTCTCCACCTTGTGATTGGCGAGCGCCTCTAGCTGGACTCTCGCCAGCGTCGCCACGCTCGCCACCACAGTTGCCTCGGTCTGAGCTTGAGAAGTCTGCCTGTTGCTCTTCATAACATCGCTCCTAACACAATGAATTTCTGGTTCTGTCTGCTAGTGATCTGCTGGCGCCTAAGCGGCAGCGGCCACGGGAGATGCGACGCTAATGACCGACTGAACGAAGCTGGCTATGTCGGCCATAATCCCGCTTGAAGCCTTGAACGCGTCGAAGATGCCGCTTGCTTTGATCGCCTCGGCCTTGATGCGAAGCCCCTCCGTGGTGAACGCTTCAGCCTCGGAGATGTACCTGCACGCATCAGTAACCGCGGCCTCAGCCTTGCTGACACGCCGCTTCGCCTGATCGACGCCTGCAGCAATCCGTAGGCGGGTCGTCTCGGCACGATATTCGCGGGCGAGAGCAAGTTGACGTTCGCTTTCGGCGATGTTCCGCTCCTTCTGTGCTCGATTGGCGGCTAAGGCCTTTTCCGTCCGTCCCTTCGGAACATAGGTTTTCGCCCATTCAAGCTTCTCTTGGGCATACTCCGGCGAGATGACGACAAAGCAGGCTGTAGGGTTGCCCTGCCGAAACTTCGCGGCAAGCCGTTTAGTGAGAGGGCTTGTATCCCTCATCATAAAGCGGCCGATGATGTCCCGCTCTGCGTCGCTGCCCGAGCAGCTTTCCGATGATCTGCAGGCTTAGGTTTCCCTGTACTCAGGATCCTATCCGAATGGATAGGCTGCCTATACGCGCGTGCGATTCATTTCGCGGAGCAATCATGGTCTTCTTACCGGGTGTTCAAAGGTTCTGCGCCACCACCCAATTCTGCGCGGAAGCCTGGCGATAGTGGAAAGCCGGAGGATTTTCCCATGGAAGCCCAGAGATACAGCCTGCACAAGAACCTCAACATCTATTGGACAGTGTTTGACGACGTCACCGGCCAGAAGGCCGTGCTCGACGGGTTTGTCATGGATATGGTGACCGCTGAAGAAGGCGGCGAATTGGTAGGCATGCTGAATCGCAAGGAGACCGAAGACAAGTTCCTTCTGGACACCTACCTCCCAGCCCTCACGGGTTTGGCTTGGCCGACGAGCCACCGTGACCCGATAGAGCAGCACTACATGTTAAGTGCGCCGAATTCGGGCAGAGTCACGATCAACTGAAGAAACAGCTTGCCGCGGCGCTTCGCACGCCGATGCTTTGCCAAATTTTTAGCAACGGCGGCTATGGTTTCCATGCCGACTTCCGGCGGACTGGAGCCTTGGTTCAATGACACGAGAAAGACGACGGCGGCTTATCCATACACGCAGAACGGCAACGGGCCTGACTCTTGCCGGCGCGATCTCCTTTCTGGCCGGTATGACCGATGCGACCGGCCTTGCACTGACGGGAGACTTCGTGTCGTTCATGACGGGAAACACGACCCGTGCTGCCCTGTCGCTCGGAAATGGGGATTTGCGTCATGCAGCCATTCTTCTCTCGGCGATCATGGTCTTCGTGCTTGGCAATGCCGTTGGCATCGTGATCGCACATTTCTCGGACCGGCGCACCTTCGCCGTGCTTTCATGCGTCAGCATCGCGCTGGCAACGGCCTCCCTCATGGCGGGCGCGAACCTGGCGATGCCGCGCTTTTATCTCATCGTTGCCTCCATGGGGATGGTGAACGCGGCCGTGGAGCAGATCGAAGGGCTGCCGATCGGGCTGACCTATGTGACAGGGGCACTTTCGCGTTTCGGACGCGGTCTCGGACGCTGGATCGTTGGCGACAGGCGATCGGATTGGACGATCCAGATCGTACCTTGGGTCGGCATGCTGGGTGGGGCTATCGTTGGGGCGCTGCTGACACATATCGCCGGGGCAGCGGCGCTCTGGCTGATTGCCGTTTTTGCGATGCTGGTTGCGCTCGCCACCCTTTTAATTCCGAAACGCACGCAACGCCGGTTCAACGCCGCGCCACGTTCGCCAGTGCATATGAAGTCACGGTCGCAATAAAACCCCATCGAATCAGATAGAGGGCACGCGGAAACCGCTAGAGGAAGGCATCCTTGTTTCTCTTTTCAAAGCTCGTCTGGGTGTTCGGGCAACCTTTGTCGCTCGCTTTTCTTTTCGTCGTGTTTGCCCTGGTAGGGGGTCTTTTCCGCTGGCGCGCGACAAGCCTCGTTTCCTCCGCGATTGCGGGCCTCATCCTGTTCGTCACGCTCTACACGACCGCCGGCAACTACCTTCTGCAGGGTCTGGAGGATCGGTTTGTTAAACCGCAGGATCCGGCAAATCTGCAGTGCATGATCGTGCTCGGCGGCGCTTTCGAGAACGAGGTGAACACCGCCCGCCACGGCATCGAGCTCAATGCCGGTGGCGATCGCTTCGTCGAGGCGCTGCGTCTGGCACAGAAATATCCGCAGGCGCGAATCTTGATTTCGGGCGGCGATGGATCGATCTCCGGAATCTATGAAGGCGACGCGGTGATTTCGGCGCGCTTCTTCCCGATGTTTGGTATCGGCGGGGAACGCCTGGTCGAAGAAACGACGTCGCGGACGACGTTCGAAAACGCCATGAACACCAAGGAACTCCTGGCGAGCCAAGGCCTTTCGAATTGCCTGCTGATCACCTCAGGCTATCATATGCCGCGGTCGGTCGGCATTTTCCGCAAGCTTGGCATCGACGTCGTGCCCTGGCCGACCGACTACCGGACCGACGGGCGGGAGAGCCTTAGCCTCGATTTCACACAGCCGAGCCGAAACGCTCAGAACCTGGCGACAGCAATCCGCGAATGGTTCGGGCTTGTCGGCTACTATCTTGCCGGCCGGACCTCAGAATTCTATCCCGGCTGAACCGCTATTTCTTGGAGATCGTCACGAACTTGGTGCCGCGCACACGGGCCGTGACGATACAGGGCTCCTTCTCCTTGTCGACATCCGGGCGATCGCAGAAGCGCGGGTGCATTTTCATCGCCAGCACCATGTTGCCGAAGCGCTTCACAAAATCATAGCCGTAGATCTGGGCGGTCGCGATCATGAAATAGCCGCCCTCGGCGACCTGCAGATAGAAATTGTAGGTGCAGCCGTCGTCATTGCACTGCGGCCCCTTCTCTCCGTCGCAAGTCAGCTCGCCCTCGTTGACGACGGCGTCTATCAGGCCGTCGTTGTTGATATCCTGGCGGATGACGTAGCCATCCGAAAACTCGGCCTTGGTGCACTGCTCCCGAAAGTGCTTCTTCTCATAGATCTCCGGGTCCGAGATAAGCGACTGTTGGGCGAAGGCCGCAACCGGGGCGGCGAGCAACGCGGCAATGTTCAGAGCGATCAGGAGCGTTTTCACGAAGGGCTTCTCTTTTGGTCGGATAAGGACGCTGTTGGCCGCGCAGTTTGCTTGATCCGCCTTGCGCCGCCCTTGCCGCCGTGATTCATTTCGCAAAGATACACGTCGGTTCTGGAGGACTGCATGCCGCTGTTCGTCTACGTGGATTATGCCGGCGTTGCGCTCTTTGCGGCAACAGGCGCGCTCGCGGCTTCGCGCAAGCAGCTCGACCTGATCGGCTTTCTCTTCTTTGCGATCGTTACCGGCACTGGCGGCGGCACGGTGCGCGACATTGTCCTTGGCCGCGTGCCGGTATTCTGGGTTCTGAACCCGACCTATGTCATCGTCTGCTGCGCCGTCGGCATCCTGGTGTTCTTTACCGCCCACCTGGTCGAGTCGCGCTATCGCTTGCTGATCTGGTTGGATGCCATCGGGCTCTCCGCCTATTGTGTGATGGGTGCGGCAAAGGGCCTCGCGGCCACCGGCTCGCCAACGATCGGCATCGTCACCGGAACACTGACGGCAACCTTCGGCGGGATCTTGCGCGATCTTCTGGCCAATGAGCCGTCAGTATTATTGCGGCCGGAAATCTATATCACGGCAGCACTCGTCGGCGCCGGCCTGTTTACAGCTGCGAACGCGCTCGACCTACCGCTTTATGCAGCCTCCGCGGTCGGTGTCATCGCAGCCTTCTCCGTGCGCGGCGGCGCGCTGTATTTCGGCTGGACCTTCCCAACCTACAAAGCCAAGCCCGGCCGGCACCCTGATGATGTGATGTGAATCAGCGCCGCTTCTGGCGCAGGCGGATCACCACGTCGACATGCGCGATTTCGAGGCCTTCCGGCGGCTCCGGCAGATTGCCGATGGTCAGGTTGCTGACCGGAATATCGAGCACATCGTTTTCGCCTTCGATGAAGAAGTGGTGATGGTCGGAGATGTTGGTATCGAAGTAGGTCTTGGCGCTTTCGACCGCAAGAACCCGGATCATGCCGGCCTCGGTGAACTGGTGCAGCGTGTTGTAGACGGTCGCCAGCGACACCGGCACGCCCGCCTGCACAGCCTCCTCATGGAGTTCTTCAACCGTCAAATGCCGATCGCCCTTAGCAAAGAGCAGGTCGCCGAGCGCGACGCGCTGGCGCGTCGGACGTAGGCCGGCGTGCCTCAGCCGTGCCTCAATGGTAAGCGGGGCCTCTGCCACCATCCAACGAACTCCGGTTAATCTAGCGTCAAGCAATCAGGTTTCATTAGCCATATAACTTTTGCGCAAAAGCGTTTCAATAGTTTCAATGGGGACAAAGAGTGCTAAAGCGCCGTAAAATCGGGCTTTTGACGCAATTAGTGCTGGCCGGGGGCTTGGCCTTCCTGTATGCGACCACCAAATAAGGCGCGCAGCCGGTCCTCCCAAGGTGGGTGAAGCTCAGTCATGCTTATGCTTCATTTTCCGCTGAAGTTGGACTAAACGTTCACATCCATCGGCATAGTTGCGGGGGGAATTAGAGTTTTCATGGCGACGAAACAATCCAGCTTCAACTACGAGGAAATTCTGGCCTGCGGCCGCGGCGAACTGTTCGGTCCGGGCAACGCGCAGCTTCCCCTCCCCCCGATGTTGATGGTTCATCGCATTACCGACATTTCCGAAACCGGCGGCACCTTCGACAAGGGCTACATTCGCGCTGAATACGACGTGAAGCCTGACGACTGGTATTTTCCCTGCCACTTCCAGGGCAACCCGATCATGCCGGGCTGCCTTGGCCTTGACGGCATGTGGCAGCTGACCGGCTTCTTCCTGGGCTGGCTGGGTGAGCCCGGGCGCGGCATGGCGCTTTCAACAGGCGAAGTGAAGTTCAAGGGCATGATCCGCCCGACAACGAAGCTCCTTGAGTACGGCATCGATTTCAAGCGCGTCATGCGCGGCCGCCTGGTTCTCGGCACCGCCGATGGCTGGCTGAAGGCCGACGGCGAAACCATCTACCAGGCCACCGACCTGCGCGTCGGCCTGTCCAAGGACAAAGAAGCCTGATTGCACCGGGCATACATGCCCGGTTTCCAAGTTAGAAAAAACGAAAAGGTCGAAACACATGAGACGGGTAGTTGTCACGGGTCTGGGCGTTGTTTCCTCGATCGGCAATGATGCTGCCGAGGTCACTGCCTCGCTGCGCGATGCCAAGTCCGGCATTTCCTTCTCCAACGATTTTGCTGAACACGGCTTCAAATGCCAGGTATGGGGTCGCCCGACGCTGGATCCGACCGATCTGGTCGATCGCCGCGCCATGCGATTCCTGTCGCAGGGCGGCGCCTGGAACCATGTCGCCATGAAGCAGGCGATCGCGGATTCCGGTCTGGAAGAAGGCGATATCAGCAACAACGAACGCACTGGCATCATCATGGGCTCCGGCGGCCCGTCGACGCGCACGCTGATCGAAGCGGCCGACATCACCATCAAAAACAACAGCCCGAAGCGCATCGGTCCGTTTGCCGTGCCGAAGGCGATGTCCTCGACGGCATCGGCGACGCTTGCCACCTGGTTCAAGATCCATGGCGTCAACTACTCGATCTCGTCGGCCTGCTCGACCTCGGCGCACTGCATCGGCAACGCCGCGGAAATGATCCAGTGGGGCAAGCAGGACGTCATGTTCGCTGGCGGCCACGAAGACCTCGACTGGACGATGTCGAATCTCTTCGACGCCATGGGCGCCATGTCTTCCAAGTACAACGACACGCCTGATACGGCTTCGCGCGCCTATGATGTGAGCCGCGACGGCTTTGTCATTGCCGGCGGCGCGGGCGTCCTCGTCCTGGAAGAGCTAGAGCGTGCCAAGGCGCGTGGGGCGAAGATCTACGCCGAAATCGTCGGCTACGGCGCGACCTCCGACGGCTACGATATGGTCGCTCCGTCGGGTGAAGGCGCGATCCGCTGCATGCGCCAGGCGCTCGCGACCGTTAAGGGCGATGTCGACTATATCAATACGCACGGCACCTCGACCCCTGTTGGTGACAGCAAGGAGATCGGCGCGATCCGCGAAGTCTTCGGCGACAAGATTCCTCACATCCAGTCGACCAAGTCGCTGACGGGCCACTCGCTGGGCGCAGCGGGCGTGCAGGAATCGATCTACTCCTTGCTGATGATGCAGGCCGGCTTTATCGGCGAAAGCGCGCATATCACCGAGCTCGACCCGGAATTCGACGGCGTTCCGATTGTTCGCAAGCGCATCGACGATGCCAAGATCGACATCGCCCTTTCCAACTCTTTCGGCTTTGGCGGCACTAACGCCACGCTCGTCTTCCAGCGCTACAACGGATAATAGTATGACGGGAATTATGCAGGGTAAGCGCGGCCTCATCATGGGCGTCGCGAACAACCATTCCATCGCGTGGGGAATTTCGAAGGCTCTGGCAGCGCAGGGCGCCGAACTCGCCTTCACCTATCAAGGTGACGCTCTCGGCAAGCGGGTCAAGCCGCTGGCCGCTGAAGTCGGATCCGAATTCGTTCTGCCTTGCGACGTCGAGGACATCGCCTCTGTCGATGCCACCGTCGATGCTATCAAGGAGCGCTGGGGCAGCCTCGATTTCATCGTTCATGCCATCGGTTTCTCCGACAAAAACGAGTTGAAGGGACTTTACGCGGACACGACACGCAACAACTTCAGCCGCACGATGGTGATATCCTGTTTCTCCTTCACGGAAATCGCCAAGCGCTGCGCACCGCTGATGAATGAGGGCGGTTCTATGTTGACGCTGACCTACAACGGCTCGACGCGCGTCATCCCGAACTACAATGTCATGGGCGTTGCGAAGGCCGCTCTCGAGGCGTCGGTACGCTATCTGGCTGCGGACTACGGCCCGAGCGGCATCCGTGTCAACGCGATCTCCGCCGGCCCGATCCGGACGCTTGCCGGCGCCGGCATTTCCGATGCACGCGCGATCCTTTCGTGGAACCAGCGCAACTCGCCGCTGCGCAAGACGGTGACGATTGATCAGGTCGGCAATTCCGCCCTCTACCTGCTGTCAGACCTTTCCGCTGGTGTGACCGGCGAAATCCATTTCGTCGACGCCGGGTTCAACATCACCTCGATGCCGACGCTCGACGCGCTGCGCAGGGCAGACGTGGAATAAAGACGGAAAGCCGGGCTTGAGGACGAGCCCGGCTTTCCTTCAAAACCCATCCTCTAGGGATGCGTGACCTGCCGCAAGATAGCCGCAGAATCCCTGGCGCCCCAGCGGGTCGTAATCTTTCCGTTTTCGACGACGAACCATTCCATCGCAGCGACCTCGTAGCTTTTGCCGGTCGGGTCATGACCAACGAGACCACGAAAGAAGCCGGAATAGCGCCCGCTTTAAGCGGACCACGACATTCCTTCCCTCGGCGGCGATATCGAGGATCTCGAGATCTGTATTCATACCCTCATGGAGCTCACGCCAGATGGGTTCGACGTCATCCAGGCCCCCATATCCCAAGACACCGTAAACCCGCGCATCGGCGGCAAACAGCTCTCGCCGTGCCGCCATGTCGAAGCGATTGAATGCCTCAACATACGCCCTCACGAGCGTCTTGTTGGCTTCCGTCTCCATGCCTCTTGCCCGTTGTCTCTCCATCTGCAGCAAGTCTGGCAGATCTCCCAAGGCTGCCTATGCGGACAGCTTACTTCTTCGCCCAAAGTACCTTGAAGCGGGCATTGCGGCACGTCTCGCCGCTTTCCTTAAAGTTCGCAGCCAGCACGGGCTCATAGGGCAAGCCACGATTGGCAACCAGCAGCAGGCGGCCGCCGCCGCGCAGTGCAGACGCAGCCGTCTTTATCATCGCCTGACCGAGCGACGGCTCCGCCGCATGGCCCTCATGGAAGGGCGGGTTCATGATGATGAGGTCGTACTTGTCCTTGACCAGTTCGCCCGCCAGATCAAGCCAGAAGAAGCGTGCAGGCACCTCGGGGCAGTTCTCCGCCAGATTTGCCTTGGCGGCCTCCAGAGCGGCGTGATTGGCTTCGTAGAGGTCGAGACGGCTGACACCGGGCGAGCGCTGCGCCAGTTCGACCGAGAGATAACCCCAACCGGCGCCGAAATCGGCGACATCGCCGGTGAAATCAGAAGGCAGGCGCGAGGCGAGCAGCTCGGATCCGTCATCGATGCGGTCGTGCGAGAACATGCCCGCCGCGGCCACGAAGCGACCGTCGACACGAACCGGCGGTTTGGCAAACTTGCCGACGATCTCACTGATATCGGCCGGCCGCGCGAACCACAGTGCGACGCCGTGATACTTCGGCATATGCTCGATCTCGAGGCCGAGGCTTTCCATCCGCTTGCGCAGCGACTGGATGCCATCCTCCTTGCCGCCGGCAATCACGATGAGGCCGTCGACCTTAACACGCTGAAGGGCAGCCGCGATATTCGCCTCGTTCTCGCCCTTATGCTTGTTGCACAGCACCAGAACGGCGTCGTAGCCCTCGCCTTCGATCTCAGGTGCGGTTTCGATGCGCTGGGCGAGCAACTGCCGGTAAAGTGGCCGGAGGCCCTGTACCGCGCTCAGCGAGGCGGCAAAGGCTTCCGGCAGCGCGAAGCCCGCCTCGGCACCGAGGAAAAGCACGTGCTCGCCCTCGCCAGGCGCCTCGACGGTACCGCTTACAAAGGGGTGGAACAGTGTCTTCAGCGTCTCGCTGCTCATGGATCTATCTCGTCCTCGAATACAAAAAGGGCGCGGAAATTACCCCGCGCCCATGACGTCTTGGGAAGGCGCAGCTTACTCGGCTGCAGCTTCTTCCTTCTTCTTGTCGGCAGGGATTTCCTGGCCGGTCGCCTGATCGACAATCTTCATCGACAGGCGGACCTTGCCCCGTTCGTCGAAGCCGAGAAGCTTGACCCAGACCTTCTGACCTTCCTTGACGACGTCCTGCGTCTTGGCAACACGCTCGGAAGCAAGCTGCGAGATGTGGACGAGGCCGTCGCGGGCGCCGAAGAAGTTGACGAACGCGCCGAAGTCGGCGGTCTTGACGACCGTGCCTTCGTAGATCTGGCCGACTTCCGGTTCTGCAACGATCGAGTGGATCCACTTGCGGGCCGCTTCGATTTCCTTGCCGGAAGAAGAGGCGATCTTGACCGTGCCGTCGTCTTCGATGTTGATCTTTGCGCCCGTCTTTTCAACGATTTCGCGGATGACCTTGCCGCCGGAGCCGATGACTTCGCGGATCTTGTCGACCGGGATGTTCATGACTTCGATGCGCGGAGCGAATTCGCCGAGCTGGCCGCGGCTCTCGGTGATGGCCTTTGCCATTTCACCGAGGATGTGGGCGCGACCGCCCTGAGCTTGGCCGAGAGCGACCTTCATGATCTCTTCGGTGATGCCGGCGATCTTGATGTCCATCTGCAGCGAAGTGATGCCGTCGGCCGTACCAGCGACCTTGAAGTCCATGTCGCCGAGGTGGTCTTCGTCACCGAGGATGTCGGAGAGGACCGCAAAGCGGTCGCCTTCGAGGATCAGGCCCATGGCAATACCGGCAACCGGCTTAGCGAGCGGAACGCCGGCGTCCATCAGAGCAAGCGAGGTGCCGCAGACGGTTGCCATCGAGGACGAGCCGTTCGACTCGGTGATCTCGGAAACGACACGCAGCGTGTAGGGGAATTGCTCAGCAGTCGGCAGCATCGGACGGATAGCGCGCCATGCGAGCTTGCCGTGGCCGATTTCGCGGCGGCCCGGGGAGCCCATGCGGCCGGTTTCGCCAACCGAGTAGGGAGGGAAGTTGTAATGGAGCAGGAAGCGCTCCTTGTACATGCCCGTGAGCGAGTCGACATACTGCTCGTCTTCGCCAGTGCCAAGCGTCGCAACGACGATCGCCTGTGTTTCACCGCGCGTGAAGAGCGCCGAGCCGTGGGTGCGCGGCAGGAGGCCGACTTCGGAGACGATCGGGCGAACGGTTTCGAGATCGCGACCGTCGATGCGGCTCTTGGTGTCGAGGATGTTCCAACGAACGATCTTTGCCTGCAGGTGCTTGAAGATCGCGCCGACTTCTTCGGCCGTGTACTTGGCTTCGCCTTCTTCCGGCAGGAAGTGCGCCTTGACCTTCGCCTTGACCGCGTCGACGGCAGCGTAGCGCTCAGCCTTCTGCGTGTTCTTGTAGGCGATGCGAAGCTCGGCTTCGAAATGCTTCAGCATTTCGCCTTCGAGTTCGGAATAGTCTTCCGGCTGGAAGTCGCGCGGCTCCTTGGCGGCCACTTCGGCGAGCTTGATGATCGCGTCGAGAACCGGCTGGAAGCCGCGGTGGCCGAACATGACGGCGCCGAGCATGACTTCTTCGTTGAGTTCCTTGGCTTCGGATTCAACCATCAGAACAGCATCGTGCGTGCCAGCAACGACGAGGTCGAGGATCGACTCGTCCATCTCGTCGAGATGCGGGTTGAGGACGTATTCACCGTTGATGTAGCCGACGCGAGCGCCGCCGACCGGGCCCATGAAGGGGACTCCGGAGAGGGTCAAAGCTGCCGAGGCAGCAACCATCGACAGGATGTCCGGGTTGTTTTCCAGGTCATGCTGGATGACGGTGACGACGACCTGCGTGTCGTTCTTGTAGCCTTCCGGGAAGAGCGGGCGGATCGGGCGGTCGATGAGGCGGGAAACGAGGGTTTCGTTTTCGCTCGGACGGCCTTCGCGCTTGAAATAGCCGCCGGGGATCTTGCCGGCTGCGTAGGTCTTTTCCTGGTAGTTGACGGTCAGCGGGAAGAAGTCCTGGCCCGGCTTCGGCGCCTTGGCGGAGACAACGGTGGCGAGAACCACGGTTTCGCCGTAGGTCGCGAGAACGGCGCCATCAGCCTGGCGGGCGATCTTGCCGGTTTCGAGCTTCAGCGGGCGGCCTGCCCACTCGATTTCCACACTATGAGTATCGAACATATGTCTTGTCCTTCAATGCAGGAACATGCACGTCGCCTTCCAAGGCACGGCGCACGGTCAACTGCAATCGGTGTGACGCATCATGGGCAAGACAACGGGAGGCTTTGCATCATCGATCTCCGAAGAGACCGGGCCAAAGCTTGTGAAGCTCTGGCCAAAAGCATCCGGCAATCCTGCCCCATGACAGGTCAACGGTTGGTTTGGCAGAACCGGCCCATCCGGGTCTGCCGGGCAGTCCGCCACGCGTGGCGGGATGGGGAAGTCTCCCCGAAAAAATCCGGCGGGCGTCCGAAAGAGGAGCGCCCGCCGGGAAGCCTTAGCGGCGGATACCCAGGCTGCCGATCAGCTTGGTATAGCGGCCTTCGTCCTTCTTCTTGAGATAGTCAAGAAGCGAGCGGCGGCTCGAAACCATCGTCAGCAGGCCACGGCGGGAATGGTTATCCTTCTTGTGACCCTTGAAGTGTTCCGTGAGGTTGTTGATACGCTCGGTCAGGATGGCAACCTGAACTTCCGGAGAACCGGTGTCGCCTTCGAACGTTGCGTATTCCTTGATGAGAGCCGTCTTGCGCTCAGCAGTAATCGACATCGGATGTTCCTTTCTATGAGAGGAGATTAGGTCGCCAAAAGCCGGGATGTCGTCCAGCTTCGGCCGCGAATGCATCCGGGCAGAGCCCGATTGCTGGCGCTGCGTATAAACCAAATGCGCTGCAATGGAAAGAGGCATGCCGCAGATGGCCGATTCGTCACCGGCCGGCCATCGCCTCGCGTATCATTGCGTTGTACCCCTCGGGATCCTGCAGCATGGCGAAGTGGCTCGCGTCTTTGAGGATGACCAGATTCGACCCTGGAATCTGTTTGGCCATCATCTCGGTGTGGTCAAGCTTGACAGCCTCGTCATGATCCCCAATCGCCAGAGTGACGGGTACTTTGATCTTGCCGAGGTCATCGGCAGTCCACGACGGCTGGCTCGCCCACATCGCCGAGATCTGGGTGACGAAAGCATCGTAATCGTTCGGCGTCGGCGAGAGCTTCTTGTAAGCCTCGCCGGCCGTATTGATGTAGTCGCTGAAGGTCTTATTGGTCATAACGTCGGGCTTCACGCCATCGGTCGTCACGTTCGCAGCCTGCGCAATCACGCGCGTCAACTTCTCCGGATTCTTCATCGCCATATCGATGCCGATGATGCCGCCATCCGACCATCCGACCAGTGTCACCTTGTCGAGCTTCAGGTATTCGAGCAAAGCGACATAATCTGAGGTCATCAGATCATAGTCGAACGGCTGCCCGTTGCGCGTCGAACGACCGTGTCCGCGACTGTCGGCCACGATCACGCGATGATCCTTCGCAAACTCAGCCACCTGATAGCCCCAGACATCGGCGCTACCGAGCCCGCCGTGAATGAACAGGATCGGATCACCCTCGCCGTATTCGGCATAATACATCTTGATGTCGTTGACGGGGGCCATGCCACTAGTCTTTGCAGTGGGCATTGCCGGAAAGGTTGGCAACGTCGCCCAGCGCTCCACAGCGTAAGCGTTGGCGGCCATCAAAACCGCTGCGAAGAACATCAGGATGCCGGCTGCAAGTCTGCGCATGACTGTCTCCAATGAAAGAACACAAGGGGCAAGGCGCCTCGAACTGGCGGCTTTTCCTTGGGTTCGGTTGGTTTTTGACCGGCGTTCTCGCCGATTGGTCGGCCTGCAGCGGGCCGAAACCGGAGGTTTATCAAACCTCAGCCGAAGACGCGCTTCGGACGGAACTCGCCCTGGCCGATCTCGCCGATCGCGATCAGCTTGCCACGGGACGTGGCGTAGGCTTCGCTTTCGGCAACCGGCGCGTCGCGACCACGCACGAGGATCGGATTACCCATCTTCAACCGATGCGCTTGGTCGTCATTGACAACGAGATGCGGCAGCGAGGAAAGCGCTTCGCTGGTATCGATCAGCAGAGCATCCAGGGCAGCAAGCCGCTCATCCGTGTCTTCGATCGCCTCAAGCGCGACGAGATCGGCGAGCGGTACCATGGTCTCTTCGGCAAAGGGCGCAACGAAGCTGCGGCGCAGACCTGATATATGACCATAACAGCCGAGTTCACGACCAAAATCGCGCGCCAGCGCGCGTACATAGGTACCCTTGCCGCATTCGACTTCGAAATGCGCGGTATTGGCATCCTGGCAGGACAACAGCGTCAGACGGAAAACCTCGACCTCGCGCGAGGGGATCTCCACGGCTTCACCATCGCGCGCCAGATCGTAGGCACGCTCGCCGGCAATCTTGATGGCAGAAAACTGCGGCGGAACCTGGCTGATGACGCCGGTATACTTGGGCAGGAGGTCGCGGATCTGCTGTTCGCTCGGGCGCTTGTCGGAACTCTCCGTCACATCGCCCTCGAGATCGTCGGTTGCGCGCTCCTCGCCCCAGGTCACGGTGAACTCATAGATCTTGCGACCGTCCATCACGTAGGGAACAGTCTTCGTCGCATCGCCAAGGGCGATCGGCAGCATGCCCGAGGCCAGCGGATCGAGCGTACCGGCGTGACCGCACTTCTGCGCCTTGAACAGCCACTTGATCTTGGAAACGGCTTCAGTTGAGCCGAAATCGACCGGCTTATCAAGGATCAGCCAACCCGAGACCGGGCGGCCTTTCGGTTTACGTGGTTTGGACATCAGTCTCTTCTACTATTCGTCTTCAGTATCGTGATCGAGGTCGCGGCTCACCTCTGGCGAGCGCAACAACTCGTCGATCTTCTTGTAATTGTCGAAGCTCGTATCGTCACGGAAGCGAACTTCCGGCATGTATTTCATCTGCCGCAGCTGCGGGCCGAGCCGGCCGCGGATGAACTTCGCATTGCGGTTCAGCGCGCCAATTACCGCATCATGATCCGTCACGCCGAGCGGCGTCACATAGGCCGTCGCGATCTTCAGGTCGGGCGACATGCGGACTTCCGAGATTGAAATGACGGTCTTCTCGATCACGTCATCGCGCACTTCGCCGCGCTGCAGAACCTGCGTGATAGCGGCGCGAACCTGCTCGCCGACGCGCAGCATGCGCTGCGAAGGTGCGGAGGTTGTTGGTCTTGTTGCCATTTTTCTTTGCCTCAAAAGGTTCGGGCGCCGGCCTCACATGATCCGGCGCCCGTCCAAATTTCCGATATCACACGATCAGAGCGTACGAGTGATGTGCTCGACGCGGAAGCACTCGATCGTGTCACCGGCGCGGATGTCTTCGTAGTTCTCGAAAGCCATACCGCATTCCTGGCCGGAATGCACTTCCGAGACTTCGTCCTTGAAGCGCTTGAGCGTCTTGAGCTTGCCTTCGTGGATGACGACGTTGTCGCGGATGAGGCGGACGCCGACGCCACGCTCGACCTTGCCTTCGGTAACGCGGCAACCCGCGACCTTGCCGACCTTCGTGATGTTGAACACCTCGAGGATCTCGGCATTGCCGAGGAAGGTTTCGCGGCGCTCCGGCGAAAGCAGACCCGACATCGCCGCCTTCACGTCATCAACGAGGTCGTAGATGATGTTGTAGTAGCGGATTTCGATGCCCTGGCGCTCTGCCAGCGTGCGAGCCTGCACGTTTGCGCGGACGTTGAAGCCGATGATCGCGGCGCCTGATGCCTCGGCAAGCGAAATATCCGATTCCGTGACCCCGCCGACGGCGGAGTGAACGATGCGGGCGCGAACTTCGTCCGTGCCCAGCTTTTCGAGAGCACCGGCGATCGCCTCGATCGAACCCTGCACGTCGCCCTTGATGACCAGCGGGAACTCCTTGACGCCGGCGGACTGCAGCTGCGTCATCATCTGTTCCAGCGAGCCACGCTGGCCCGAATGGCGGGCCGCGGCCTTGTCGCGGGCGAGACGTTGGCGGTATTCCGAGATCTCGCGGGCGCGGCCTTCGTTTTCGACGACGGCGAACTTGTCACCGGCCTGCGGCGTACCGGAAAGGCCGAGCACCTCGACCGGCATGGCCGGCGGGGCTTCCTTGACGTGTTCGCCCTTGTCGGTGACGAGCGCGCGAACACGGCCCCAGACATCGCCAGCGACGATGATCTGGCCGGGCCTCAACGTACCGTTCTGGACAAGAACCGTGGCGACCGAACCGCGGCCGCGGTCGAGCTGGGCTTCGATGACCGTACCTTCCGCCGTGCGGTTCGGATTGGCCTTGAGATCGAGGATTTCGGACTGCAGCAGGATGGCTTCCAGCAGCTTGTCGAGGTTCAAGCCCGTCTTGGCCGAAACTTCGACATCGAGAACTTCACCGCCCATCGATTCCACGAAGACTTCGTGCTGTAGGAGCTGCGTACGCACCTTCTGCGGATCGGCGCTCGGCTTGTCGACCTTGTTGATCGCCACGATGATCGGAACACCGGCCGCCTTGGCGTGGTTGATCGATTCAATCGTCTGCGGCATGACACTGTCGTCAGCTGCAACGACCAGGATCGCAATGTCGGTCGCCTGCGCACCGCGGGCACGCATTGCCGTGAAGGCGGCGTGGCCGGGGGTGTCGATGAAGGTAATCTTCTGACCGTTCTGTTCGACCTGATAGGCGCCGATATGCTGCGTGATACCACCGGCTTCGCCGGCAACCACGTTGGCATGACGGATAGCGTCGAGCAGCGAGGTCTTGCCGTGGTCGACGTGGCCCATGATGGTGACGACCGGCGGACGCGAAACGCGATCGCCTTCCTGGTCGGCAACATTGAAGATGCCGAGTTCGACGTCGGATTCGGAGACGCGCTTGACGGTGTGGCCGAATTCGCCGGCAATGAGTTCAGCAAGGTCGGCGTCGATGACGTCGCCCGGCTTCATCATCTGGCCTTCCTTCATCAGGTACTTGATGACGTCGACGGCACGTTCGGACATGCGCTGCGACAGTTCCTGAATGGTGATTGTCTCCGGCAGGATGACTTCGCGAACAACCTTTTCGCGGGTTTCCTGCATCTGGCTGCGGCGGAATTTTTCCTGGCGGCGGCGCATGGCCGAGAGCGAACGGCCGCGTGCGCTGCCGTCATCGTCAACACCCGCGGTGCTGATCGTCAGCTTGCCGCGACGACGCTCCTCGTCGGTCTTCGGACGGGTCGTTACGGGCTTGGCCGGTTCGGGACGAACGACGCGGCCACGAGCCGGGGCACCACGTGGTGCACCGCGGTCATCATCTTCGCTTTCGCGACGACCACGAGCGGCGGCCGGTGCAGGGGCTCCGGCCGGAGAAGGCCTTGCCGGAGCCGCGGCTGGCGCAGCATCAGGCCGGCGCGCGACCGGGACCGATGGCTGAACGCGCGGCGTTTCCGTACGTGCTTCGACCGCAGCCGCAGCCGGAGCAGGAGCAGGAGCAGGAGCAATAGCCGCTTCGGCAGCGCGCAGAGCCTCTTCGGCAGCGCGGCGCTTGGCCTCTTCCGCTTCCGCGGCCTGGCGTGCAGCATCTTCGGCGGCGCGACGTTTTTCTTCCTCGGCGCGGCGGACCGCATCCTCGGCATCGCGAACCTGCGCCATGGCAAGTGCGCGACGGCGTGCATCCATTTCTTCCGGCGAAAGATGATTCAATACCACCGGACGCGGACGATCCTGCTGGCGCGGCGGCTGCGAAGACGGCGGCTGCGGACGTGACTGCTGGCCACCCGGCGGATGAATACGCGGCTGCGGCGCCTGCGGTGCGCGCGGCTGGTGCGTGCTCGGAGCAGCTTCGGTGCGAGCCGGGGCGGAGCCTACGGGCGTGATCGGGCGTTCGTCTTCCGGACGCATCGGACGCCGCTTGCGGGTCTCGACAACGACCGCCTTGGTGCGACCGCGGCCCATGTCCTGGCGCACGGTGCCCTGGCTCATTCCCGACGGCTTCAGGGTCAGAGTTTTCTTGCCCGGTCCGTTCAGTGTCTTGTCGTCATTGCTATCGGTCATTCGTTCCCGTTCCTTCGGACAGGGAGCGATGACGTCATCAGACCCTGTCGTTCAAATACTGTCGATCAATGATGTAGCAGCCGGCCGATGCCGGTGACCGTATCATTGTTTTTGCCGGCCAGCGCCGCCCGGTGCCCGGGACTGACCGCCACTACGGTACTGTTCGAGCATCTTTGCGCGCTTCACTACACCCTCACCCGCCTGCCCTGCAAGCACTGCAGCATGGATAAAAGTGTTCTGGCCCATCACCCCTTCCATTTCGTCCTCCGAGAAGAGACGGAAGGAAGGTATTTCTTCCTCGGTTTCCATTCCGAGATGCCAAGCCTTGCGAGCCTGGTCTATTTTTCTCACGCCATCCTCGGCGGCATTCGTTGCGTGGAACACGGCGATCGCGGCTCCACTCCTGACTGCGGCATCCACTTTCGCGGAGCCTGTGACGAACTGGCCCGCCTTGCGAGCCATGTTCATCATCTGCATCAATTGCTGCCCGAGCAGCGTCTCGACGGTTTCGCCGAGATCGGCTGCCGCCTTCACATCCGCCTTTAAAGCGCGGGCGAAGAGCTTCTTCGCCACCGCCTTGTCGACCAGCGAACGGTCGACTTTGACCCAACAGCCGCGTCCCGGAAGCTGGCGCTTCAGGTCGGCGACGACAGTCCCATCGGGAGCTGCGACGAAGCGGATCAGCTCATCCGGCGATCCGCTTTCGCGCGTCACGATGCACATGCGACCATTCACGTCATATCCTGCAAGATCGTCGTCCTCAGGAGAAACGGTCGGCTCACGCGCGGACATTATACTTCCTGCTCGGCCTCGGGAGCTTCTTCAGCTTCCGCGTCCTTGGCGAGGTCTTCTTCGGTGATCCAGCCTGCCGCAAGGCGAGCCTGAACGACCATCTGTTCGGCCTCGACGCGCGAAACATCGAATTTGGAGAACAGGCCTTCGAACTTCTTGGTCTCACCGTTTTTGCGTTCGCTCCAGCCGACGAGATCATCAGCGGCGCAGCCGGCAAAGTCCTCGATCGTCTTGATGCCGTCTTCGCCCAGCGCGACCATCATCTGGGCGGTCATGCCGTCGATCTGGCGCAGCTCGTCGGAAACGCCGAGCGCCTTGCGCTTTTCGTCCATTTCGGCTTCCAGGCGCTCAAGGTATTCGCGGGCGCGCGTCTGGATTTCCTGTGCCGTGTCTTCGTCGAAACCGTCGATCGAAGCAATTTCGTCAAGGTCGACGTAGGCAAGCTCTTCGACGGCCGCAAAGCCTTCCGACGCCAGAACCTGGCCGACCATTTCGTCAACGTCGAGCGAATCCATGAACAGGTTGGTGCGCTCGTTGAATTCCTTCTGACGGCGCTCGGACTCTTCGGCTTCCGTCATGATGTCGATGTCCCAGCCGGTCAACTGCGAGGCCAGGCGAACGTTCTGGCCGCGGCGGCCGATGGCCAGCGACAGCTGTTCGTCCGGAACCACGACTTCGATGCGCTCTGCATCTTCGTCGAGAACGACCTTGGCGACTTCGGCCGGCTGCAGGGCATTGACGACGAAGGTTGCCGGATCCTGCGACCACGGAATAATGTCGATCTTTTCGCCCTGAAGCTCGCCAACGACGGCCTGAACGCGCGAGCCGCGCATACCGACGCAGGCGCCAACCGGATCGATCGACGAGTCGTTGGAGATCACAGCGATCTTGGCGCGCGAACCCGGATCGCGGGCGACTGATTTCACCTGGATGATGCCATCGTAGATTTCCGGCACTTCCATGGTGAAGAGCTTGACCATGAACTGCGGATGCGTGCGCGACAGGAAGATCTGCGGGCCGCGCTGCTCTCTGCGAACATCATATACATACGCACGGACGCGATCGCCATAGCGGACGTTTTCGCGCGGGATCATTTCGTCGCGGCGGATGATGCCTTCGCCACGGCCGAGGTCGACAATGACGTTGCCGTACTCGACGCGCTTGACCGTGCCGTTGACGATCTCGCCGACGCGATCCTTGAATTCGTCGAACTGGCGATCACGCTCGGCTTCGCGAACCTTCTGGACGATCACCTGCTTGGCGGACTGGGCAGCGATCCGGCCGAAATCCATCGGCGGCAGCGGATCGGCAATGAAATCGCCAAGGGCAGCATCCGGGTTGCGGTCGCGGGCCAGCTCGAGCGGGATCTGGGTCGAATAGTCCTCGGCCTTGTCGACAACTTCCAGCAGACGCTGAAGGCGGATTTCACCGGTCTTCGGGTTGATGTCGGCGCGGATGTTGGACTCGGTGCCATAGCGGGAGCGCGCTGCCTTCTGGATCGCGTCTGCCATTGCGGCAAGCACGATCTCGCGGTCGATGACCTTTTCGCGCGCCACTGCATCTGCGATCTGCAGGAGTTCGAGCCGGTTCGCACTGACTGCCATTGTCTTTTCTCTCCGTCTAGGCGTCCCGGGTTCCCGTCCCTGGAGCCACAAGTTGATCGGTTTATTCTTCGTCTTCCGCTTCGTTCTGGTTCGCGGCCTCTGCCTTCGCCAGCTTGTCGGCGCGCAGTGAATCACGGATCAGATCGTCGGTCAGAATGAGCTTCGCATCGCTGAGCGCGGTGAAGGGGATAACAACCTTCTGCTCTTCGCCATAGGCAACCTGGTCACGCTCGAGCGTGAAACTATCCGCATCGCTCTCCACGATCTTGCCGCGGAAGCGCTTGCGGTTGGCGATCATGATCGACGTTTCGCACTTCAAAAGGTGTCCCTGCCAGCGGGTGAAATCCGATTTCCGCACCAGCGGACGATCGATACCCGGCGAAGACACCTCGAGATGATACTCCCGATCGATCGGATCTTCCACATCCAGCACCGGAGAAATGGCCATCGAGACCGCCTCGCAGTCCTCCACAGTCATCGTTCCGTCGTTGCGCTCGGCCATGATCTGTAGCGTGGCGCCGTTCTGGTTGAGCATCCGCACGCGGGTCAGGCGAAACCCGATATCCACCAATACGGGCTCTATAATGTCGGCAAGACGCTGGTCGAGACCGGTCTCGGTGATCAACCGCGGCTCAAATTCATTGTCTGCTTTCGTCGGATCCGACAAGCGATGCGCTCCTCGCAATTTCATGCATTGTGGATGATCGCACTAATAAAAAAGAGCGGGTCCTTGCGGCCCACTCTTCATCAAAACGATCAAGATTTGAGAGCCATATAGGCCGATTTTTCTAGAATTGCAAGCTCCGTCGCCAACCTTCCGGATGCGCCCCGGCGCTAGCCAGAGGCATCTTTCGCCATATATTGGCTTTGAGGAACCGGCATCGGGAGGGATCGTGCCTTACACTTCGTCAACACTGGCGCCGTTGCGGCACGAAACCTACCGGACGATCTGGTTTGCAAGCCTTGCCTCGAATTTCGGGGGATTGATACAGGCGGTCGGCGCCGCCTGGATGATGACGACCATCACGGCATCCGAGAATATGGTCGCGCTGGTTCAGACGTCGACAGCGCTGCCGATCATGCTCTTCTCTCTCGTGTCGGGTGCCCTTGCCGACAGCTTCGACCGGCGCCGCGTCATGCTGACGGCGCAATACTTCATGCTCGCGGTTTCTGCGCTACTCACCGTCTTAGCCTATCTCGGCTGGCTTTCGCCGTGGCTGCTCCTTTTCTTCACGTTTCTGATCGGATGCGGTACGGCGCTGAACAATCCGTCGTGGCAAGCGTCCGTCGGCGACATGGTGCCGCGCGCCGACCTGCCGGGCGCAGTCACGTTGAACAGCGTCGGCTTCAACATCACTCGCAGCGTCGGCCCCGCGATCGGCGGCGTCATCGTCGCCGCAGCCGGCGCGGCAGCGGCTTTTGCCGTCAACACCCTGAGCTACTTCGCGCTGATTTACGCGCTGATGGGCTGGAAGCCGAGCCTGCCGGCCTCCACCCTCCCGAGGGAGACGCTGGGCAGCGCGGTGTTTGCGGGCCTTCGCTATGTGGCGATGTCACCCAACCTGCAAAAGGTGCTCCTGCGTGGCCTGATCTTCGGGATCAGCGCCAGCTCGATTCTCGCCCTGCTGCCGATCGTGGCGATCAACCTCGTTGTCGGCGGGCCGCTGACCTACGGTCTCATGCTCGGCTCTTTCGGCATCGGCGCAATCGGCGGCGCGATGCTGAATGATCGGCTGCGCGAACGCTTTTCGAGCGAGACGATCGTGCGGATTTCCTTCGCAGGCTTTGCGCTGAGCGCCGCGATCGCCGCCTTCAGTGCGATTGCCGTCCTGACCTGTGCCGGACTGATGATATCGGGCGCGTGCTGGGTATTGGCGCTGTCGCTGTTCAATACGATTGTGCAGCTGTCGACGCCGCGCTGGGTCGTCGGTCGCGCCTTGTCGCTTTATCAGACGGTGACCTTTGGCGGCATTGCCGGCGGCAGCTGGCTCTGGGGCGTGGCCGCCGACCGCTATGGTGTCTCCGACGCCTTGCTGGCCTCCGCCGTTGTCATGCTCTTCGGCATCGTAGTCGGGCTGCGCTTTGCCATGCCGGCCTTCGCCTCGCTCAATCTCGATCCGCTGAACCGCTTCACGGAGCCGGCGCTCGGCCTTGATATTACGCCGCGCAGCGGCCCGATCGTCGTCCAGATCGATTATGAAATCGCGGATGCGGATGTTCGCGAATTTCTGGCGCTAATGGGCGAGCGGCGGCGCATACGCATTCGCGATGGCGCCCGCAACTGGGCGCTGATGCGCGATCTCGAAAAGCCGGGCCGATGGACGGAGACCTATCACACGCCGACCTGGGTCGAATACATCAGGCACAATCAGCGCCGCACGCAGGCTGATGCGGAAAACATCGAAGGGCTGCGGGCGCTCCACCGCGGCGAGCAACTGCCGCAGGTGCACCGGCTGATCGAGCGCCAAGCCATTCCACCCAATGATGACGTCTTCTACAAGGCGCCGATCGATCTGCACCATTGAGGCAAGACATGTATTCCTTCCGCCCTGCCCGTCATTCCGATCTGACTGATATCATCGGCCTGCTTTCAGATGACGATCTCGGAGCCACGCGCGAAATTGTCTCGGATCCACCAGATGCCAGGTATGCTGCCGCACTCAAGGCAATCGAATCCGATGCCAACCAACTGCTCGCCGTCGCGGCGGATCAGCATGATCGCGTGATCGGCTGCTTGCAGTTGACGTTCATTCCCGGCCTGTCGCGGACAGGTATGTGGCGCGGGCAGATCGAAAGCGTGCGCATTGCCAGAGATGCACGCGGCTTAGGCCTCGGCTCCGATTTCATCGAATGGGCTATGGCGCGCTGCGCCGAGCGCGGCTGCGGTCTAGTACAATTGACCTCCGACAAATCACGGACGGATTCGATCCGGTTCTATGAGAAGCTGGGGTTTGTCGCGAGCCACGAAGGCCTGAAGCGCAACCTATAGACTTACTTCAACTTGCCGATCATCGACGCCTCCGGATAGCAGGTCGGCTTCATGCCGTTCTTTTCCTGCCACTGGCCGATGGACCGACGCGTCTTGTAGCCGGGCAGCCCGTCAGAGCCGCCGACATCGTACCCCTTTTTCTCCAACGCCTTCTGCATGGCTGCGACGTCGGAGCGCAGCATCCTGCCGACATCACCCCACGGCCCCTGAAAGGCGCCGGAACCGTACGCAATCCGATCCGCGAGGTTGCCTATATAGAGCGCGTAGAGGTCGGAGTTGTTGTATTCCTTGATCACGTAGAAGTTCGGCGTAACGACGAATTCCGGCCCGTCGCGGCCGGCCGGAACGAGCATCATGCCGGACGCCTTGCCTTCGTCGGAAGGGAAGGCATTGCCTGATATGCGCTCGATACCGAGCAAGGCCCAGTGCGAGACGGGCTTGGCGAGATCCGGCCCCTCCTGCGCGCAGGAAACCTGAGCGGGAATCGTTACTTCATAGCCCCAGCCACGGCCGCGATGCCACCCCTTCTGGACGAGGAAATTGGCGATCGAGGCAAGCGTGTCGGGCACCGAGGTCCAGATATTGGGATGGCCGTCGCCGTCGAAATCGACGGCATACTTCAGATAGCTGGTCGGCATGAACTGCGGTTGGCCGAGCGCGCCGGCCGATGATCCTTTGAATTCAGCTGGCGTCGCATCACCGCGATCGATGATGTGCAGGGCGGCGAGCAGTTCGGTGCGGAACATTTCCTTGCGCGTCGACATGAAGGCCTTCGTCGCCAGCACCTCAATCGCAGAGTTCGGGATCTTGGCGGCCCCGAAGCCTGTTTCACGCCCCCAGACGGCCAACACGATCGAACCGGGAACTCCGTAGGTTCTTTCGATCTTCTTCAGCGTCGAGGCATATTGCGAAGCAAAACTACGACCGGTAGCGGCCAGCCGCTTCAGCCGATCCTCGTTGAAATACGGTGCCGGGGAAGAAAATTCGGCCTGCGTCTGCTTCTGCTGCTTCGGCGGCGGGAAGCCAGGAGGAGCGAGATCGGTGAGGCCCCAATTCAGTTCGACGCCCGCAAAGGCTGCGCGAAACGCCTTCTCGGAAATTCCATTCTTCTGCGCCTCCGGCCAAAGATCGGTCTGCACCCATCTTTCAAACTGCGCCTCGACATCGGCTTTGGATGCAGAGAGCGCCGGCGAGCACAGCAGCGGCAGCAGCGCCGCCGTTGCGATCAAAAGGCGCCCGAAAATGCGCTTGTTCATGCTTCCCCCTAGATTGCCGTGCGTGCCCTGAGCGCCGCCTGGAGCGTCCCTTCATCGAGATAGTCGAGTTCGCCGCCGACCGGGACGCCGTGGGCGAGGCGCGTGATCTTCACGTCCAGGCCGCTCAGCTGGTCGGTTATATAGTGTGCTGTTGTCTGTCCCTCGACGGTCGCATTGACGGCAATGATCAGCTCTCGGATGCCGCCGGCGCTGACGCGCTCGATCAGGCCGCGGATGTTGAGGTCGTCGGGCCCAACGCCATCCAATGGCGACAGGGTGCCGCCGAGGACATGATAGGCCGCGTTCAAGGCGCCCGCGCGCTCCAGCGCCCAGAGATCGGAGACATCTTCAACGACGATGATGACGGACTGGTCGCGCCGGTCGTCCGTGCAGACCGTGCAGGGATCAACCGTATCTACATTGCCACAATGGGAGCAGATCTTGACCTTGTCATAGGCCTCACCCATCGCATTCGACAAAGGGCCGAGGAGTTGGTCCTTCTTCTTGATGAGGTGAAGCGCAGCCCTGCGCGCGGAGCGCGGCCCGAGGCCGGGCACCTTTGCCAGAAGCTGGATCAGTTTTTCGATTTCGGGGCCGGTGACTCGCTTTGCCATGAGCGGTTATTAGCCCATATGCTGCAAAAACGGAAACATGTTGGGAGCGCCGCTCGATGAAAATCCTCGCCGTCTGCATCGGCAATGCCGAGCGGCTGCCCGGCAAGAGCTACAAGACGGGCATCTGCAAGCATCGGGTCGGCGGCAGAGTGCTTGTCGACGCCGAGGGGCTTGTGGGCGACGCCATCTGTAATCGGAAGCACCATGGCGGTGTCGACCAGGCCGTCTATCTCGAGGGATCGCTGACCCTTGACTGGTGGACGAAGGAGCTTGGGCGACCGATCGAGCCGGGCACTTTCGGCGAGAACATGGTGATCGACGGTCTCGATAACCGCATCGTGTCTGTCGGCGATCGATTCATAGCCGGCGATCTTGTTCTGGAGGTCACCAGCGCGCGCATTCCTTGCTCTACATTTGCCACTCGCATGGGCGACCCCCGGTTCATCAAGCGCTATACGCAGGCAGCGCGGCCAGGCGTCTATTGCCGCGTTCTTCACGGTGGCCCGGTCGCGGCCGGAATGACGGTCGATTATCTGCCCTATAACGGCGAGAAGGTCACGATGCCGGAGATGATCGCCACCTTTGGTAGGATGCTCACAGCGCAAGATCGCAGCCGCTATCTTTCGGCTCCGATTCACTACAAGCTGCGCAATATTCTGGAGGCACAGTCTGGCGCCTAGCGCAAGTGTGTCTCAAACTCCGCCAAAGCTGCCCTCCCCTCGGGCCAATCGCCCAGCCCACTCGCCCCGTTGATGTGACCGCGGGCGCCGATATCGACGAATTGGCTGCCCCAATCATCAGCCTTTGCTCGCGCGTAGTCGATCGAGCCGAAAGGATCGTTGCTGCTGGCGATGACAAGCGACGGGAATGGAAGGGCCGCGACAGGAGGATCGGCAAAGCCGGCAGCCTCCGGGGGGAAAGCCGCCGAGCGCGGGTCCGGCGGCGCAACCAGCAAGGCACCGCCGGCGCCATGCGTGGTACGCTGTGCCCAGTGCGCAACCAGCAGGCAGGAAAGACTATGGGCGACGAGAAGCGGTTCGGCCTTCGATCGGCCGACAGCCCGGTCCAGCGCAGCAATCCAATCGTCAAGATCCGGCAGATCCCAACTCGAGGGCGAAAAACGACGCATGCGCGGGTCGGTCGCCTCCCATCGCGACTGCCAATGTGTTTCGCCAGATCCGCCAATGCCAGGCACCATGATGATATCTTTCATCGCTTCCTTCCTGTTGCTCCGCGCATAAGCTGCGTGAGATAGTCGGCAAACGACATAGGAAATCATCGGAGAAACCATCGTTCAACCGATGAATTAAAGGCGAATAAAGATGGCCGATTTCGTGAACCGACAACTCGACCCGACTGACATGCTGATCATCGAGATCATGCAGGCAGACGGGCGCATTTCCGTTTCCGAACTGGGGCGCAAGGTCGGTCTTTCGCAGCCGGCCGCGTCCGAGCGGCTGAAGCGTCTGGAAGAACGGGGAATCATCGAGGGTTATGGCGCCCGCGTCAATGCTGCGGCACTCGGGCTGGGCATGATGGCAGTCATTCGGCTGCGTACCACCCACGAACATATCCGCGCCTGTCTTAAGCAATTCTCGGAAATGCCACAGATTGTCGAGGTTCTCAGACTGACAGGCGAGGATTGCTTCGTGCTCAAGGCTCTGGTCCCTTCACCATCCGAGCTTGAAATCATCGTCGACAGCATCGCGCGTTATGGCGCGGTCACGACCTCCCTCGTATTGCGCGGCGAACCGATGAAGCCGATCGGCCGCGAACTGGTGAAACTGGCGCGACACTACCTCTAACGTGATTTCGACCACTGCCACTTGTTGACGAGGCCGAGGGTCCTAGATTTTCACGCACGGGGTGTAAATCGAAGGAGGCTCGCATGTCCATCGCACGATTTATCGCGGCTGCAGTTATCGCCGCAACAGCCACGACCTTCCTATCAGCAACGCCGGCGGCAGCCCGCGTCAAGGTCGGCTCGCTGGGCTGTGACATTTCTCCTGGATTCGGCGTCATCATCGGTTCGAAACGGACGCTCAACTGCATCTTCACTCCATCTTCACCGGGACGGCCGAGCGAACGCTATACTGGTACCATCACCAAACTCGGCATCGATATTGGCACTCTCGCCGGCGGAGGAATGATTTGGCTCGTCTATGCACCGACCAACCGGATCGACGGGGCTCTGCAGGGCAGTTACTCCGGCGTTGCGGCCAACGCGACGGTCGGCCTCGGTGTCGGAGCCAATGTCCTTATCGGCGGCTTCGAAGGCTCGATCGCTCTGCAACCGGTCTCGGCGGAGGGTACATCCGGGCTCAATATTGCGGCCGGCGTTGCCAATATGATCCTGACCTGGGTACCGCCGGCACCACCGCCACCGGCCCCCAAGCGGCACATCTCACAGAGATAGCCTAGCGCATCGCGATTGCCATTGCAGCGCCGGCCATCGTGCCGGCGCTGGCGCGATTGGCCATACGCACGGCGCGGCGGCTCTTCAGGAACCCCCTCGCCTTGGCTGCAAGCAGTGCCCAGCTGATATCGATGACGATCAGCACCAGAAACATCGTCACCACGAGTTCGGCCCAGCCGACAATGGTCACAGCGCGGATATCGATGATCGACGGCAGCAGCGCCATGTAGAACATCATGATCTTCGGGTTGCCGAGCGTCACCGTCATGCCGGCAAGGAAAAGCTTCAAGGGTGATTGCGCATCAGGCAGCGTTTCACCGTCACTATCCGGCGAGGCGAACCACATCTTCCAGGCGAGATAAAGCAGATAGCAGACGCCGAGCCACTTGATGGCCACAAAAGCATAATGGAAGGTTTCGGCAATTGCGGCGAGACCGGCGACGGCGCAGGTCAACCAGATCGCCTCGCCAAGCCACATGGCCGCCAAGAAGGGAAGAACGTCGCGCGCGCCCTTGGAGATGACACGGGCAACGAGCGCAGCGACGCTCGGGCCCGGAGAGCCGGCCGCCACGAACAACGCGCAGGCAAAGACAAACAGACTGGTCAACGTCATCTGCAATCCTCCTTATTGCGTGATGGAAGCGATGCCAGCGCAACCGACGCCGCCCTTTTTGATCCACTGGCGGGGTCAGAACGGCATCTTGAAGCCGGGAGGAATCGGCAGGCCGGCGGTCAGCGCCTTGGTCTTTTCAGCAGCAGCAGCTTCCGCCTTGTCCTTGGCATCCTTGTGCGCGGCAACAATCAGGTCTTCGAGAATCTCGACATCGTCTTCCTTGAACAGCGACGGGTCGATCTTCAGGCTCTGCATCTCGCCCTTGCCGTTGAGAATCACGGTGACGAGACCGCCACCCGATTTGCCTTCCGCATGGAGTGCGGCGATCTCCGCCTGCATCTTCTCCATCTTGGCCTGCATTTCCTTGACTTTGCCCATCATTCCCATGATGTCGCGCATCGTCTCGCTCCTTCTCGATACTTTAGAAAATTATGTCGTCGCCTGGTAGGATATCGCCCTCGTCGGATTCGGCAGCGGCGGGCGCTTTAACCTCCTCTTCCTCATCGGGCTCCGGCGCCCGCACGCGAACGTCGATGATCTTGGCGCCCGGAAACTGTGCGAGGATCGCCGCCACATCCGGATCCTGGCGGGCGTCGCTGACCTGCTGCGCCTTGGCGCTGGCTTCGGCCTCGACAATCGTCGGCTGCCCCGCCTCGCGGCTGAGGCTGACAATCCAATGGATGCCAGTCCACTCCTTGAGCTTGACCGCCAGTTCATTCAACAGCGTACCAGGGGCGCCTTCCGTCAAATTGACGTCGAGGCGGCCGGGCTCAATGCGAACAGGGCGAACGAAGTTGCGCACCAGTGCCTTGATCTTGGCGTCGCGCTTTTCGCCGGCCAGATTGGCGATATCAGAGATGGAATTGACCGGCACCGATGGCTTCGGCGCCTCGGTGGGCTTTGTCTCAACGCGACCGACCGGCATGCTCTGGGGATCCGGATTGGGCACCGCACGCAGCATGGCGGTCGGGCCGGCGGGCTGCGGACGCGGGATCGACTCCGTCGATCGTGCCGCCAGATTGCCCTGATAGTTCACCGTTGCGCCGCCACCGCCATTGCCCGATGGGGCGGACGGACGCCGGTCACCGTTCGTCTCGGAAAACTCGGCGAGACGACGAGCAGCATCCTCAGGCGCCGGCAGATGCGCGGCGTGCGCCAGTCGGATCAGTACCATCTCAGCGGCTCCGGCCGGGCGCGAGGAGCCTTCGGCCTCCGGAATGCCTTTCAGCAGCATCTGCCAGATGCGCGACAACGCGGTCACTGCCACGCCCTGTGCGAATTCCGCAGCCTTGGTGCGTTCGATTTCACTCAGCGAAGGATCGTTCGCCGCATCCGGCACATATTTCAGCCGGGTGACCAGATGCGTGAAATCGGCAAGGTCGGTCAGCACCGCAACCGGGTTGGCGCCGGCTTCGTACTGGCTCTCGAATTCGCTGAGCGCTGCTGCGACATCGCCTTTGACGATGTGATGAAAGAGATCGACGATGCGGGCGCGGTCGGCAAGGCCGAGCATGCCACGCACCGTTTCAGCCAACACCGCGCCACTACCATGGGCGATTGCCTGATCGAGCAGCGATAGGCCATCACGCGCCGAGCCCTCGGCGGCACGGGCAATCATCGCCAGCGCATCGGGCTCAGCCTCGATGCCTTCCTTCAATGCGATCGTGGTGAAAAGGCCGACGAGATCAGAGGCGCTGATGCGGCGCAGGTCGAAGCGCTGACAGCGCGACAGGACCGTGATCGGAACCTTGCGGATCTCGGTGGTGGCGAAGATGAACTTCACATGCTCCGGCGGCTCTTCGAGCGTCTTCAGCAGGCCGTTAAAGGCCTGCGTCGAGAGCATATGCACTTCGTCGATGATGTAGACCTTGTAGCGCGCCGAAACCGGGCGGTAACGCACCTGCTCAATGATCTCGCGGATGTCATCGATACCGGTATGAGAGGCGGCGTCCATCTCGATGACGTCGACATGCCGGCCTTCCATGATCGCCTGGCAATGCTCGCCGGGGATGCGCAGATCGATCGTCGGCTTGTCGATCTCGCCCGTCTTGTAGTTCAGGGCGCGAGCAAGGATGCGGGCAGTCGTCGTCTTACCGACCCCGCGAACGCCGGTCAGCATGTAGGCCTGCGCGATACGGCCGGTCTCGAAGGCGTTGGTCAGGGTCTGGACCATCGGCTCCTGGCCGACCATCAGATCCGTGAAATCCTTGGGGCGGTATTTGCGTGCCAGCACCCGGTATCCGGTGCCCGTCGAGGCGGCATCTTTTGACTGTCGCTCGGTGTCGCTCATCGCCCTGCTTAGCGCCCGGACTAATCGGGCAAAGGATGGAGAGAAGGGTGGGAGGCTGGCACGATGACCCGTGCCGGGCTCGTTAGGGCTGCTTCCTTCCGGACCTGACCCGGTTGGCGAGTGGCTCGTCCACCACCAACCTCCCGGATGCACATATCGGCAATATCGCCATCAAAAGCAAGCCAAGCTCAAAAAAAACTGCTAGCCTCAAGAAAACATGGAGGAATGCCTGTTGGATGATTTCAAGCTCGACCGTCGGTTGGAAAGCGACAGCGACAGCGTCATGCAGACGGGGCTGTGCGATCTCCGGCTGTCGAAGGATGCCCGCTGGCCGTGGCTGATCCTCGTGCCGCGGAGGTCCGAGGTCACCGAAGTGTTCGAGTTGACCCCACTCGATCAGGTGTTGCTGACGTTCGAGACCGAGATGGTCGCCGCCGCGCTGAAGAAGACGACCGGCGCCACAAAAATCAATATCGGGGCTCTTGGCAACATCGTCCGCCAGCTTCATGTTCATGTCATTGCCCGCTTCGAAGGCGATGCCAATTGGCCAAATCCGGTTTGGGGCTTTGGCAAGGCGGAACCTTATGCGGCGGATAAGAGAGATGACCTTATAGAGAAGTTGCGGGAAGCCCTTTCATCATGAGCCGTTCGCTTTTCGATTCGGATGTTCCACATCCGGAACCCAGCAGCCTGACTGCCTTTGCTGCCAACGACCTGATCCGCGATTCCGAACATCGCGACGAGACGTCAGTCGACAAGGCCCTGGCCAAGGAAGGGACGCATATCTTCGCCTTCGCCGGCGACAAGCTGGTCCTCAAACATGACGGGCAGGTGCTCGATCCGCTGTTTGCACGCTATGAACTGAAGGACCTGCAGCCGAACTGGGACGAAACAGTGCTGCTCGGCTATCGCAAGACCGGGGAGCCGCGTCTCGCCGTGCCGGTGGGTGTGCCGGAAGAGGAACTCGCCAGCCATTACAAGCCCTCAGATGGGCGTTCGCTGTTCCGCGAAATGCTGATCGACGAAGTCCTGCTCGGGGAGTTCGCCCAGGGAGCAAGCCTCATCCGCTGGAATCGGGACAACAAGTTCTGCGGGCGCTGCGGCTCGACCATGGAGATCCATATCGGCGGCTACAAGCGCGTGTGCGCTGCCTGCGGACACGAAATCTTCCCGCGCACCGATCCCGTCGTGATCATGCTTGTCATCGACGAGGAGCGCGATCTCTGCCTTCTTGGCCGCAGCCCTCATTTTGCGCCGGGCATGTATTCCTGTCTCGCCGGTTTCGTGGAGCCGGGAGAGACGATCGAGAACGCCGTGCGACGCGAGACACTGGAAGAATCCGGAATTCATACGGGAAGAATCCGCTATCACGCCTCGCAGCCTTGGCCGATGCCGCATACACTGATGATCGGCTGCTACGCCGAAGCCAAGTCCAAGGACGTCAAGTTCGACAGCCAGGAGCTGGAAGACTGCCGTTGGTTCACGTGCGAGGAAACGCTGGAGATGCTCGAGCGCCCGAGCGCAACCGGCAAGGCACCGCCTCCCAAGGGGGCAATCGCCCATCGGCTGATGCGTGATTGGGTAGAGTGGAAAAGGCAATAAGGCCAGATAGAATAAGGCCAATGACATGGCGCGCTCCGAACGCCTTTTGACGCTGCTGCAAACCCTGCGACGCTATCGCCGCCCGGTCAGTGGTGCCGTGCTCGCAACGGAGACCGGCGTCAGCATCCGCACACTTTACCGGGACATTTCGAGCCTGCAGGCGCAGGGCGCTTTGATCGAAGGAGAGCCGGGCCTCGGCTATGTACTTAAGCCGGGCTTCATGCTGCCGCCGATGATGTTTTCACAAGACGAGATCGAGGCGCTCGTTCTCGGTTCGCGATGGGTCGCGCGTGCCGCAGATCCGCGGCTTGCCGCTGCCGGTGCAGACGCGCTGGCCAAGATCGGGGATGTGCTACCGCAAGAGATGCGCGACGAAATCGAAACATCGACGCTGCTCGTCCACCTAAAGCCGCCCGTCGCCGACAAGGCCGACCTCGGCGCCATTCGCAAGGCAATCCGCAGTGAACGCATCCTCACGCTGACTTATTCCGACGAGAGCGGCACCGTCTCCGTCCGCAATATCTGGCCTTTCGCGCTGAGCTATTTCGAACAGGTGCGCGTTGTTGTCGCCTGGTGCGAATTGCGTCAGGATTACCGTCACTTCCGCACCGACCGAATCGTCGAGATGATCCCGCAGGACGGGCGTTATCCGCGCCGACGCGCGGTGCTTCTGAAGGAATGGCGGGACCAGCAGGAAATTGCGCACTGATCTCGATGCTACTGCCATAAACTGACAGTGGTCAGCGCTACTATCGGTACCAATCCAACAGGAGGACCGATGATGACGAGCTTGAAACTCTCCCGATCGACGCGTGGAATTGATCCGGTCGAGGACAGCCCCGACCATGCAGGATACCCGCAATCCACGCTCCTTCGCATGATGCTGAACGCGTCGCGCCAGATGGCACGGAGCAAGTATCCACGGCTCGATCCGGAAGCGTTGTCCGAGACGATGAAACGCGATCTCGGCTTTGTGGACTGGGGTCGCCCCTGCCACGAAGGATAGACTGCAAGAACGAACTCCCAAGACGCATAACCGACCGCCGCCGCTGCCGATGAGTGCAGCGGCATTTCTTCGCCTGCCATCATCTCACGACGAGGATCACCCGATGAATAGCCCGAACCTTATCATTCTCTACGTCAAGGACCCCGCCGAAAGCGCTAGTTTCTACAAGTCCCTGCTCAACCGCGAGCCGGTGGCCGAAGCCCCGAACTTCGTCGCTTTCGCACTCGACGGCGGCTTTACGCTCGGCCTCTGGCGCCTGAGCAAGGTTACGCCGCAGCCGTCCGCCACCGGCAGCCGCGCCGAGATCGCCTTCATGGTTCCCGGAGAGAACGGCGTGTCAACGCTTTACGAGGACTGGCGCAAACGCCAGCTGCCCATCGCGCAGGATCTAACAGACATGGATTTCGGTCCGACCTTCGTCGTTCTCGACCCGGACGGCCATCGCTTGCGTGTGTGTGAGCCAGATAAGTAAACAAAAAAGGGCGCCCGGAGGCGCCCTTTCATTTTTGTAGCTGGCCCCGCATCGGATGGCCCCTGTAGACGCCCAGGATGCGGACCTTCTCGGAGAAAAAGCGCAGTTCCTCCAGTGCGCGCCGGACGTTTGGATCGTTCGGATGTCCTTCGATGTCGGCATAGAACTGCGTCGCGACAAACTTGCCACCGAGCTGATAGCTCTCCAGTTTGGTCATGTTGATGTTGTTCGTCGCAAAGCCGCCGAGCGCCTTGTAGAGCGCGGCCGGGATGTTGCGGACGTTGAAGACGAACGTGGTGACAAGCTTCTCTTCGTCCGAGTTGCGATGCGCCCATTCCTCGTCGCGCGAGAGGACGACGAAGCGGGTGACATTGTTTTCGGTGTCCTCGACGTTCTCGGCCACGATGTCGAGGCCATAGAGATCCGCAGCAAGACGCGGCGCAAGCGCCGCCATCGAGCGGTCTCCGGTCTCCTGGACGAGCTTTGCGGCGCCCGCGGTGTCGCCGGCGATCACTGGCTTCCAGCCGTGCGAGCGAACGATCTTGCGGCACTGGCCGAGCGCATGGATATGACTGTGAACCGTGCGGATCTCATCCTTGGTGACGCCGGGAAGCACCATCAGCTGGAAGCGGATCGGCATGAAATACTCGCCGATGATGTGCAGGCGGGACTCCGGCAGAAGGTGATGGATGTCGGCAACGCGACCAGCGATCGTGTTCTCGATCGGGATCATCCCGATATCGGCATCGCCATTCTCAACCGCCACGAATGCATCCTCGAACGTCTGGCATGGCAGCGGTTCCATGGTCGGAAACATGTCGCGGCACGCCATGTCCGAGTTCGCGCCGAATTCACCCTGAAAGGCGATCCTGTTGGTCTTGATATTCATGGAAAATCCGTCACTTCGATCTTGCGGAGAGAATGCGCCGCGCCTTTTCAAGGTCGGCGGGAGTATCGACACCGAGCGGAACCGTGTCAACGATCTCGACATCGATGCGCATTCCAGCCTCCAGAGCACGCAGCTGTTCGAGCGACTCGCGCTTTTCCAGCGCCGATGGTCCAAGCGTGACGAAACGCTCCAGGGCCGACCGGCGGTAAGCATAGAGGCCGATATGGTGATAGAGTGGTCCGTCGCCGTAGGGTGCTGTCGCGCGCGTGAAGTAGAGAGCCTTCAGACGGCTTTCGGAGAGCGGTGAACCGACGACCTTGACGATATGCGGCGCGGTCTTGTCCGCCTCGTTATCGATCGCGATCGTGAGTGTTGCGATGTCGACGCTCGGGTCCTCCAGCGGGCGCAGTGCGGCACGAACGGTTTCCGATTCGATAGTCGGCAAGTCGCCCTGCACGTTGACGACGAACTTGGCCTTCCCTTCCGGATCCACCTTTATGAGAGCCTCATAGATACGATCCGAACCGGACTGATGATCCTTGCTTGTCATGATGACTTCGAAGCCCGCCTCGGCGACGACATTGTAGACCTGCTGATCATCAACCGCGACGACAACACGACCGATCGCAGACTCCCTGGCACGCAGGGCCACCTGAACAATCATCGGTAGGCCGCAAATATCGGCAAGCGGTTTGCCCGGAAGACGGGTCGACGCCATGCGGGCCGGGATCAGCACGAGCACGTCATCTAAATTTGGACTGGTCATTGTTCAGGCCTTCTAATCCGGGCGGAAAGGTGTCAAAAAGTCTCACGCAGCAGCCCATTTAGACTGTTGCAACGAATAGCCAAAAGACATAGGTTCCGCGCGATTTCAAGATGGTCCGGTTTTATGTCTGCCGGCTGCAAGGGGAGCATTGCAGATGAATTCATACGTGAATACGGCGGTGGGGGCACTGCTCGGGACGGTTTTCGTCCTGATGTCTATCTCCATCGCGTCGGAGGGGATCTTTCATTCGGAGACGCCCGAGAAGGAAGGTTTCGCGATCGTCGCCGAAGAGGTCCCCGCCTCTGGTGGCGGCGAGGCCGCACCGGCTGCAGCCGTTCCGATCGCGCAGCTGCTTGCAAAGGCGGACGCCAAGGCCGGTGAGACTGTATTCAAGAAGTGTCAGGCCTGTCATGACGCGACCAAGGGGGGGCCAAACAAAGTTGGCCCGGGCCTCTATGGTCTCGTCGATCGTCCAATCGGCACACACGAGGGCTTTGCCTATTCGTCAGCTATGAAGGACTTCTCCAAGGGCGGCAGCGAGAAGTGGACTTTCGACCGTCTGAACCACTTCCTCACAGCGCCGAAGAAGTATGTTGCCGGCACGGCAATGGGCTTTGCGGGGCTTCCGAAGGACACGGATCGCGCCAACGTCATCCTCTACCTTCACACTCTGGCCGATTCGCCGGTTCCGCTTCCCGATGCAAACGCACCGGATAGCGCGACGCAGTAAGTGCTACTCGGTTCCAGAAGGAACATTGCAGCCCGGCCCCAAGCCGGGCTTTTTCTTTGCGCTAGGCGCCGAGCAAGAGCGCCCAGAACGATACGGAGATGGCACCAAGCGCCGTCGTCAGCGTGATCGTCGATGCCGCTAGGCTGTGGCCGACGCCGAAACGATTGGCGATCAGCCATGCGTTGACGCCCGTCGGAACGGACGAGATCAGTACAAGGGCGGCCGTCCAGTCGCTGGCGAGCCCGACCAGATGGCTGGTCGTCCAGACGCAGGCGGGCAACAGCAGCAGCTTGAAGGCAGAGGTGACGCTGGCGATGCCCGCGTTGCCGGATAGTCCGTATTTTTCGAGCGCCATGCCGAGTGAGATCAGCGCAACCGGCCCGGCGACGCCGGCAATCTGATCAACGATGGATTCCACGGGCCCCGGCATGGTGAGGCCTACAAGATGCATCGCAGCACCCCCGGCTAGGCCGATCACCAGCGGGTTTCTGAGGAGATTCTGAGCGATCTGGCGCACCACTTTGGCGATGCTGCGCTCCTGTTTGCCGGCGATCTTGTGTTCGGCGCGCTCCATCATGATGGTCCCGATGATCATCATCACAGGCAGATGGACCGCGATCAAGATGGAGAGCGGCACGAGGCCCTTGTCGCCTACCGTTCGCTGGACAAGCGGTAGGCCGATGAAGATTGTGTTGGCGAAGGCTGACGACACGCCGGCGAGCACGCCAATGCGGTCATCGCGCCCGAAGAAACGCGTCGCGGCGATATGGGCCGCGACCCATGTCACTGCAACACCGGCGAAGTAGGCGATCCAGAGGCGGAACGGCGAAGCACCGTGAAAATCGGCCTCGGCGATCGTGCGGAACAACAATAGCGGCACGGCGATCTTGAAGACGAATTCGCTCAGCGCATCGCCGATCTCCGCTTTCATCAGCCGCAATTTCACGGTCAACCAACCGATAAGGATCATGATGAAGATGGGAAGGACGTCGAAGATGATGGCTGTCATTCAATGCGGCTGCCTTGCGAGAGATGATTATGCGTAGCAGCAAATCGGACGGGATGACAAACACGCTGGTCACAAAAACAAAAAAAGCGGGCCTCGCCCGCTTTTCGCATCCGGCCTTGCCGGACAGCCGGTTCGCGATACTGCCAGTCCATCCGTGGTCAGCGTCGCTCCGGTCTCGTCGAAGGGCATCATCCCTTCTTCATTGGCTGCGGCCCGCAAGCCGCTCATGCCAATCTCGTTGAGGATTTTATAGGGACGGAAAATGACGCGGGGATGACATCAGGACGGCATTTTTTTGCGAAGAAGTCGGCGGCGCAAAGCGACTGCTTCCCACCAAAGGCACAACGCTGATCGACGCATGAAATGTCGCCGGCGCGGCCGGCCACAACATCCCTGTTGTCAACGCTCTTGTGCCGGCCGGCAAAATCGTGCGATGTCCCATATCGGCTGGGGAGACCAACATGGGGGTAAGTTTTGCCAACAGGTAAAGTCAAGTGGTTCAACCAGGACAAGGGCTTTGGGTTCATCACGCCGGATGACGGAGGCACCGATATTTTCTTGCACATCACGGCCGCTCAAAGAGGCGGAATCGACGCCGTGAAGGAAGGCATGAACATAGCGTTCGAAGTGGCGCAGGATCGTCGGACCGGCAGAACCTCTGCCGATAATATCCGGCAGCTTTGAAATGATCAGTGCGGCCGAAAGGCCGCACTGGCTTTGACGTGCGGAGACAATATGAAGCGTAGCTTTACTGTCGGCCTCTTCATGCTTGCGGCTACCGGACCGTCATTTGCCGATGATGCGAGCTCCAAACTTGCGTTTTTCTACGACAGCTGCGTTTCCTCCGGTCCAGATTTCGAGCGCACGTCCGAGCGCGCGAAGGCAGAGGAATGGCCTTCAATGGCACAGGACCTGGCGCTGACTTTCACGCCGATGGAAAACCCGAAGACGCTGGAAGGATGGATCGTCAGTGGTGGCGAAGCTGAGAGCTTTCGAGCGCTCGTGATCTCACGGGCGGAGGTCGGCGGCAAGATCGTCGAAGGCTGCACGGTCGCATTGGGCGACGTCGACGCAGCCGTCTTCGAGGCGGCCTTGGTCGAGAAGGCGAACGCTATCTCGGCAGGTCAAGAGCAAGGACAGGATCGCGTCTATAAGCGTTATACCGCCACCATCAACGGGCGCAGCGAAGCGATCACCTTGACACTTCCGCTCTATGCAAAGGGCTCCGATCAGATTATCGCCAGCGCTGTGGCAGAGCAGCAGATCGAGCACTAGATCGCCCGCCACAGGCCATGCGGCCGTTTCAGGTTATATGAGATTTTAATTCCGGGTGCCCGGCGTCCGAATGGCATGACTATGGCTTTGTCCCCATCCTTATGACGAGACGTGGCGAACGTCGGTCAACGGTCGACGGCATCTTCACATCGCCGTTTGCCAACCGGCAGGAACCGTACATGCGTCGCCAAAGGAAGCCATTTGTCGTGGAGATCAAGAAAACACGCCGGCTTTTTCCCAGGCCGCCATCAAAAAGCGACGTTCCTTTGGAGAAGGCCAACCTCGACGATGTGAAGCGCGTCCCCCAACGAGTTTGTACCGGGCGCGCGACCAAACGACGAAAGGCAATTAGGATGGTAAGCAGGAGCCTCCCTCATGAGTATTTTTTCCTCGACGGCTTGCGGTCCGACGGACCGGTTATCGGCCATATCGACGGCAAGCCGATCCCCGCTCGCGTGATCGACATTCGAGGCAGCCGCTATCGCTTCGTCGGCGTTGTCCGCCGCGATCGACGTGGCAGGCTCGATGTGTCCGCCTTGCGCAAGAACGAGTGGCTTGTGGTCCCCGACCTCATCTATGCAGCGGTCGCCTGAATAGCCTCTCGCCGGACCACTACAATGCCACGGAGGGCTCGTTGCATCGGCAGGAGCGGATTTTTGTGACAGGATGGACGCTCGAAGCGGCATTTCCGCTTCCCATGCGGCAAAAATTCGCTAAGACCGGTCACCGGCTATCACCAAAACCGGGACCTTCCCTTTCATGACCAAATTCGATGTTCTGACTGTCGGCAACGCCATCGTCGATATCATCGCGCGTTGCGACGACCAGTTCCTCATTAACAACGAGATCACCAAGGCGGCAATGAATCTCATCGACGCCGAGCGCGCCGAACTTCTCTATGCGCGCATGGGACCGGCAGTGGAAGCCTCCGGCGGCAGCGCTGGCAACACGGCAGCAGGCGTCGCGAGCTTCGGTGGCAAAGCGGCCTATTTCGGCAAGGTCGCGGAAGACCAGCTCGGCGAGATCTTCGCCCACGATATCCGCGCACAGGGCGTTCACTATCAGACGCAGCCGAAGGGGACGTTCCCGCCGACCGCGCGCTCGATGATCTTCGTCACCGACGACGGCGAGCGCTCGATGAACACCTACCTCGGCGCCTGCGTCGAACTCGGGCCTGAGGACGTCGAGGCCGAGGTGGTTGCCCAGTCCAAGGTCACCTATTTCGAAGGATACCTCTGGGATCCGCCGCGCGCCAAGGAAGCGATCCGTGAATGCGCTCGCATCGCTCATGAGAACGGCCGCGAGATGTCGATGACGCTCTCCGACAGCTTCTGCGTTGATCGCTATCGCGGCGAATTCCTCGACCTGATGCGCTCCGGCACCATCGATATCGTCTTCGCCAATCGCCAGGAAGCGCTGGCGCTCTACGAAACCGACGACTTCGAAGAAGCGCTGAACAGCATCGCCAAGGACTGCAAGATCGCAGCCGTGACGATGAGCGAGAACGGCGCGGTGATCCTGAAGGGCAACGATCGCTTCTATGTGGATGCGATCAAGATCAAGGAATTGGTGGATACGACCGGCGCGGGCGATTTGTTCGCCGCCGGCTTCCTCTATGGCTACACGCAGGGCCGGACGCTGGAAGAGTGCGGCAAGCTCGGCTGCCTTGCGGCCGGCATCGTGATCCAGCAGATCGGCCCGCGTCCGATGAAGTCGCTAGCCGAGGCCGGCAAGCAGGCGAACCTTATTTAAAGGCTTCGCCCGGATAAGCGCCCCAGATTTCCGACTGCGCCACCCAGCCTTCGGCGCCGTCGGTTTTGGCGAAGCACCAGTCGCCATTGCATTCACCGATGTTCATCATGACGCCGGGCTCCAGCTTGGCAACGACGCTTGCCGACGGCAGGGCGTCGCGGCGCATGTTGACGTAAACGGACTTGCCCTTACCTTTCATCCACGGGGCAGCGATCGCCGCACGCGAACCCGACAGCAACGATTGGTTGACCCAACCCTCGGTGCCGTCCGCATCGCGGATCTGACGCCAGTTATCGTATTCCTGGATAATCTCGACGGGCAGGCCGGCCTTCAGATACATCCACGAGGCGGCATAGTCCGTGCCGGGGCCAATGCGCAGGTTGACGCGCTTGGACTTGAGCGTGACGAAACGCGGCAGCGGCAGGCCGCTCGGTCCCTTTGCCGCCTGTGCGGTGGCCATTTCAGCAGTTCCCGCCGAAAGTACGAAACCGATCGCAAGGGCGAGGCAAGATTTCAGGACTTTGCTATGCATGGGGCTTCCGTTTGCTCAGAGGAGGGCAGGACTGCTGCCTGATTCCGGGAATTCGACATTCCTACGCACGCTGGACGAGTTTTGTTTGTCTTCGCGCGCGGGTCTGGTAGAAATTGCCCGGAACGGGAAAATTATCCCGCGTCTTGGTTAAGGACCTCTGAACAAGTTAGCGCCAGCGCACATGACGACGAAGAAAAAACCGAAGGTCTACATCACGCGGAAGCTGCCCGATGCGGTCGAAACGCGTATGCGCGAACTCTTCGACGCGGAACTCAATATCGACGATGCGCCGCGCTCCAAAGCCGAGCTGATTGCCGCCGTCAGAAGCGCCGATGTACTGGTTCCGACGGTCACAGACCGAATCGACGCGGCCCTGATCGAGGAGGCCGGACCACAGCTGAAGCTGATTGCCAGCTTCTCGAACGGCACCGACCACATCGACGTGGAGGCGGCAGCTCGCAAGGGTATCACGGTTACCAACACGCCGAACGTGCTGACCGAGGACACGGCCGACATGACCATGGCGCTCATCCTCGCCGTGCCGCGCCGGCTGGGGGAAGGTGCGCGCGTGCTGACCGATCGGCCGGGTGAATGGGCTGGATGGTCACCGACATGGATGCTCGGGCGGCGCATCCACGGCAAACGCATTGGCATCGTCGGCATGGGCCGGATCGGCACCGCCGTCGCCCGCCGCGCCAAGGCTTTCGGACTCTCAATCCACTACCACAACCGCAAGCGGGTCAACCCGGCAACGGAAGACGAGTTGGAGGCAACCTATTGGGAGAGCCTCGACCAGATGCTGGCACGTGTCGACATCGTCTCGGTCAACTGCCCGTCGACACCGGCGACCTTTCATCTGCTGTCGGCGCGTCGTCTGGCGCTGCTGCAGCCGACGGCCTATCTTGTCAACACCGCCCGTGGCGACGTGATCGATGAGGCGGCGCTGATCAAGAGCCTGCGGGAGGGCAAGCTGGCAGGCGCTGGTCTCGACGTGTTCGAGAACGAGCCGGCGGTCAATCCGAAGCTGATCAAGCTGGCCAATGAAGGCAAGGTCGTACTTCTGCCGCACATGAGTTCGGCGACGATCGAAGGCCGCATCGACATGGGCGACAAGGTGATCATCAATATCCGCACTTTCATCGACGGCCATCGTCCGCCGAACCGCGTGCTGCCAGGCCGCTAAAGCAGTTCAGTGCTTCGCGGAATCCCTGATCTGCTTATCCTATTGTTTTTACGCAATTCCGGACAGAAACCGCACCGCACTTTTCCTGGAATTGCTTTAGGCCGAGACCCGCTTGCGCATCTCGATCGAGGTGGTCCTGGTGAAGCCGGGATGTGCGTTTTCGGCGACTTTCTCAAATCCCCAGCGCGAGAAGACGTCGTGATTTTCGACGAGCTCGATGCGTGTCTCGAGCCGCAGCGACGCGAGACCGCGGTCCTGCGCCGCCTGTTCTGCCACCGCCAGCAGCCGACGGCCGACGCCCCGGCCTTGCGACTCCGGCGCGATCGCCAGCTTACCGATGTAAAGGCAATCCTCCTCCGGCCGCAGGAAGATACAACCGCTCAAGGTGTCGCCTTGCATCGCCGCATAGGCGATTTCGGCGCACGCCTTGTCGGCAAGCGTCGCCGGCGTGAGCTTCAAGGCAGAGGATGGCGGATCGATGCGATCGTTCATATAGGCGAACGACGACAGGATCAGTGCCAGCAGCTCGTCCCATCGCTGAAAGCCTTCGTCGATGCGGACGATCTTCATGACGCTTGGCTCTGCCTCGGGCGCCGCCGCTTATAGCGGATCGTGTCGAAGCGCGCAGCAAGCGCGTCGTAGAGCAGTAGCCGGCCGATTAGCGGTTCACCGGTGCCGGTAATCAATTTGATTGCCTCCATCGCCATCAGCGTGCCAATCACGCCGGTCAGCGCGCCGATGATGCCGGTTTCCGCACAGGCCGGGATCAGACCAGCCGGTGGCTTCTCCGGAAAGAGATCGCGATAGGTCGGGTTCGGCGTGCCATCCTCCGCCGTCTCATAGGGTTTGAGCACTGTAACGGAGCCGTCGAAGCGTCCGACGGCACCCGTCACCAACGGGATTTGTGCCGTCTCGGCGGCGTCGGCTGCAGTATAGCGGGTATCGAAATTGTCCGAGCCATCGATCAGGAGGTCGAAACCCGAGAGATGGCGGCGGGCAGAGTCCGGTGAAAAGCGCTCCTCGAAGCGGATCACATTGACGTGCGGGTTCAATCGGGCGATCGCGAAGGCCGCACTTTCCGTCTTCAGCTCACCGATCGTGCCGGAATCGTGGATCACCTGCCGTTGCAGGTTGGAAAGCGAAACCCGATCGTCATCGGCAATGCCGAGCGTGCCGATACCGGCGGCGGCGAGATATTGCAGGACCGGCGCTCCCAGCCCACCGGCGCCGACGACCAGCACACGGGCGGCTTTCAGTTTCTGCTGGCCTGCGCCACCGATCTCGGGAAGCAGGATATGACGCTGATATCGCGCGATTTCTTCCGGGCTGAGGGGTTCCATAAGCGCGATGCTAACACGGCCTTTGGCTGAGGGGGAAGCGACATCGGTCATTCGAAAACCTTTCCGTCGGCAACGGTGAAGAATTGCGCACGCTCACCGAGGGCGGAAAACATCGCGCGGTCTGTACCCGTCATGAAGGCCTGACCGCCCAGTGCGTCGATGAGGTCGAAAAGGGCAGCACGCCTGCCTTCGTCAAGATGCGCGGCGATCTCGTCGAGCAGCAAGATCGGCGCGTGGCCGGTGAGATTGGCAACCAGCCGGGCATGGGCGAGAATCAACCCCACCAATAGCGCCTTTTGCTCGCCGGTCGAACAGCGCGCCGCTTCCATCTGCTTTTGCCGGTGGCGGACGATGAGATCGCCGCGATGCGGGCCGTCGAGCGTGCGGCCGGCGCCGCTATCGCGATAACGGCTTTCGGCAAGCATGGCGGCGTACTCGTCCTCGAGATCGACAGCGGGCCGCGAGAACTGGCCGTCCATAAAGCCAGCGAGTTCGAGCGCCGCAGCCGGAAATGGGGAGGTATCGTGCGTTTCCTCTATGAGGCGGGCGAGAAGGCCGAGCATCTCCTGGCGCGCCATCGCCATGGCAATACCAAGGCTCGCCATTTGCTGTTCGATGCCGGAAAGCCAAGCGGGATCGAAGCGGCGCTCGTCGAGCAGCTTGTTGCGGCTGCGCATGGCGCGCTCGAAATCGCTGGCGCGACGGCCGTGAGCAGGATCAAGCGAGAGCACCAAGCGATCGAGAAAACGGCGGCGCTCGGACGAGCCGCCGGTGAAGAGGCCATCCATCGAGGGCGTCAGCCACAGGAGGCGCAAATGGTCGGTCAGTTCGTCGGCCGACTTTGCCGGCGTGGCATTGATACGCAACCGCCGGGAGGCGCTATCGTCGGTGGTGTCGACGCCGGTACCGATCTCCACCTCGCCTTCCATGCCGTCGAGTTCAGCGAAAATCGAAAAGCCGCCATTCGCGCCGACGCGGGTAATGTCGCCATAGGTAGCACGGCGCAAACCGCGGCCCGGCGACAGGAGGGAAACGGCTTCCATCAGATTGGTTTTGCCGGCGCCATTGTCTCCTGTCAACACCACATGCCGACCGTCGAGCGACAGCGAGACCGACGCGTAGTTGCGAAAGTCGGTCAGCTTGAGACGGGACAGGGAGACCTTGCGCGGCATTCGACATCCGGATTCGTGATGCCCGAGAGCTAAGCGCAACGGGGGCGGATGGCAAGGGTGCGGGACGCAGTAGCGATGCCGATGTGCGCATGAGCGCACATGCGGACGCGATAGATGGTGCATCTCCGGAGGATCGTATGATAATGTCGAGACCGGGTGGGGGTGTGATGAGACGTTTGACGAGAACGCGGACAGCGATTGGCGGTGTAGCGGCCCTGTTGGTTGCGTATCTGGTTGTTGCCTATTTCTTCATTCCTGAAATATGGATCCATCGCGATGCCGGCCGCGTCGCGGAATTCGGTCCAATGGTGACAACCACCGAACAGGACATTCCCGGCGACCCAATCAATGTGGGGCTTGTCGGCTCGAGGGAGGAAGTGCTTCGAGCATTCGCAGCGGCAGGATGGGATCCAGCCGACAAGATCACGCTGCGAACATCGGCCGAAATCGGCTTGAGCGTCGTGCTCGATCGACCCGACCTCGACGCTCCCGTGAGCCCATTGCTGTTCGAGGGCCGCAAGCAGGATCTGGCGTTTGAAAAGGCCGTGGGCAAGAGCGCCGACGAGCGCAACCACGTCCGTTTCTGGGAAACGAAGAGTACCGGTGAAGGTGGGCGCCCACTGTGGCTCGGCTCGGCGAGCTTTGACCGCGGGGTCGGTTTCAGCCACGACACCGGCCAGATCACCCATCACATTGCACCCGATGTCGACGCCGAACGGGATCTGACCATCGGTGATCTTCAGACAGCCGGGCAATTGTCGTCGACCTACGAGATCGCGGGCATAGGCGCCACGAAGACCGGCCGCAACGGTGGCGGCGATCCCTATTTCACCGATGGGAAAGCGCTGGTCGGCGTGCTACGCGGCGTTGCCACACCCTAACCTCGCTTCCACGCAGCGTGAAATCGGCGAAAGATGCGGAGCGAATCACGAGAGGTGCGCCGTTGAAGATCGCCGCAGCACAGACCTCGGTTTCTCCCGACATCACGGCGAATGGCAGCGCAGTCCGAAGCATGATAGCAGCCGCGCCCGCCAGCGGCGTGCGTGTCATCAACTTCTGTGAAGGCTCGCTTGCGGGATATTCGAAGTTCCAGATGCTGGATCCCGACGACTGGAGGAGCTTCGATTGGCACAAGCAAGAGGCGGAACTGAGAGCGGTCGCGGATCTGTGCAGCGATCTTCGCATCTTTGCGGTCGTCGGTGACGCACATCGGTTGGCCGAAGCCACCCGCCGCACAATAGCCTTTATCTCTTCTCCGACACCGGGACACTTCTCACCCGCTACGACAAGAGGTTCTTGTCGAATAGCGAACTTGGCGGGTGGTATTCTCCTGGCACCGCACCGATCACCTTCGATGTTGACGGCTATCGATTCGGTTGCGCTATCTGCATCGAATCTACGTTTCCTGAGGTGTTCCAGGAATATGCGAATCTCGGTGTCGATGCCGTGCTCTTCTCCTCGTAGGGCATTGCCGAGTATTTCCGGATTGCGCTCCGCGCACATGCGGGGCTGAACTGCATCTGGACAGGCGGTGCGACGCCGGCGCAGAAGGCTGCCAAAGGGCCGGCCGGCGTCATCGGCCCGGGTGGAAAATGGGTGACGCAGTGTCCGCCGCTCCCGAACCAAGCTTGGCCATCGCCGTGCTCAATTGCGATGACCCTCTCTACGACATTCCGCTTCAGGGGGCCCAGCCATGGCGGCTGAGGGCGCGGCAGGGCGACATCTATCGCGAGAAGATGGTCGACGATCCCAGAAGCGAAAACAGAAGCGGCTATTGACGCGCAATGCTGCCTTGCGTCGCAGTGCCTTCATCTTCATGCGTCAGCCGCCTATATGAGCGAGGTCGCGGTTGCGACGTGCCGGAGTTCATGATGGGTACCGAAATACAGGGCCGTGCAGCGCATGTGGCCGCCATTCGCGAGCGCGCCGAAGCCGAAATGAAAGCGATGGGCATCGACGAAGCGTTCATTGATCGGCTGGTCGAGACGTTCTATGGCCGCGTGCTGCAGCATCCGACGCTTGGACCGGTGTTCGACGCCCGGCTTTCCGGCCGTTGGCCCGAGCATATGCAGAAGATGAAGAGCTTCTGGTCGTCTGTCGCGTTCCGCAGTGGCGCCTATGGCGGCAAGCCGGTTCAGGCGCATACCGGTGTTGCGAACATGTCACCCGATCTCTTCCCGCAATGGCTGGCGCTGTTTTCCGAGACGCTTAGCGATATCGCCCCGAGCCTGGATGCCAAAGCCTGGTTCATGGCGACCGCCGAACGGATCGCTAGGAGCCTGACGCTATCGCTGTTCTACAATCCCGCGCTCGACGACCCGCAGCGCAAGCCCGCCTAGGCGATTTCAAGCAACACGTTTGTAGAAAAGCGTCGTAGCGCAGAGGCCGCCTTCCGGCCACAGAGCATAATCCGGGATGACACCGACCCGCTGCCAGCCAAGCCGCAGATAGATCGCCTCGGCGTTACTGCCGGTTGCCGTGTCGAGCACGAGCAGCGTCTTGCCGCGCCCGGCGGCTTCGCGTTCCGCGGCATCCATCAGCAGGCGCGCCAGTCCCTTGCCGCGAGCGGAGCGATGCACCAGCAGCTTCTTCAGATCGCCACGATGCGGCTGGTTCGGCATCTGCGCCGCCCCGACCTGCACCGTGCCGACGGCCCTGCCGTCGATCTCGGCCACGAGGAGCAGCGTCGCGCCTGACGCAACGGCATCGGCGACGCCCTGCCAATAAGGTTCGGCATCGGCGTTGGTGTAGGGTTGCATGAAGCCGACCGAGGCGCCGCCATTCACGCAATCGGTCAGCACCTCGCAAAGGTCAGGAATCGCCGTTCGGGCTTCTGCCGCATCAAGCAGGCGAATTATTGCTGTCATCATTTTCTCCAATGAAATGAATTAGCGCCCGCGCCTGTCGAGCACGACGCAATAGCGGGCGGGAGTGTTGCCGGGGTTGTGAAAAACATGGCCTTCGCTGACCGGCATGAACAGGCAGTCGCCAGGCAGGAGACGGTAGACCGTTTCGCCTGTCGTCATCTCCATTTCGCCATCAAACAGCCAGATATGCTGCATCATGCCGCTGCTGGCCGCATGCGGCGGGAAACTGACGCGGGCACCGGCTGGGAATTCGACGTCGACGATATCGACGTCCGAGGCGGTTCCCGGCGGCGAGACGGAGCGTCTGACATAACCCGTCTCCGGATCCCGCCAGACCTGCTGTTCCTGCTGGCGCGACAGCGGCGAAACCTCGCCCTCCTCTGCAAAGAAGGCGGAAAGCGATAGACCGAGTGCTGCGCAGACCCGCGCCAGCAGCGACGCGGTCGGGCTCGCCTCGCCGCGCTCGATACGCGAGATCATTGCGCGGCTGACGCCCGACTCGTTGGCGAGATCATCCAGCGTCAGCTTCTTCTGCACTCGCAGCTTGCGGATGCGAACGCCGATCGCCATTTCCAATCCCTGATCCATCACCGAATCCACTTTCTCCACTATAATAGAAATGCATAGTCTGATGATGGAATCAAGCGCTGCGTTTCCGTCCGAGAAACAGTCATTTATCGTAAACGAACTCCTGCTTTTCCGCTTTGCGGCAAGGGGCGGCGCTGCTATATGGCGCGCATGAGCACCAATCCGACGACTCCGCTTTCCCATATCCGCAACTTCTCGATCGTGGCCCACATCGACCACGGCAAATCCACGCTTGCCGACCGCCTGATCCAATCGACCGGCGGCCTGGCCGAGCGCGAGATGTCCGAGCAGGTGCTTGACAACATGGATATCGAGCGCGAGCGCGGCATCACCATCAAGGCCCAGACGGTGCGCCTGCACTACAAGGCCAAGGATGGCGAAACCTATATCCTGAACCTGATCGACACGCCCGGCCACGTCGACTTCGCCTACGAAGTCTCCCGTTCACTCTCTGCCTGCGAAGGCTCGCTGCTCGTCGTCGATGCCAGCCAAGGGGTCGAGGCGCAGACGCTTGCAAACGTTTATCAGGCAATCGACAACAACCACGAGCTGGTCACTGTCCTCAACAAGATCGACCTGCCGGCGGCCGAGCCTGACCGCATCAAGGAACAGATCGAGGAAGTGATCGGCATCGATGCCTCCGAAGCAGTGCTTATTTCGGCAAAGACCGGCCTCGGCATCCCCGACGTTTTGGAAGCGATCGTGCAGAAGCTGCCGGCGCCAACGAGCCCCGGCGGCGAAAAGGCGCCGCTGAAGGCACTGCTCGTCGACAGTTGGTACGACACCTATCTCGGCGTCATGGTTCTTGTCCGTGTCATCGACGGCGTGCTGACCAAGGGTCAGACGATCCGCATGATGGGCACGGATGCCAAGTACCAGGTGGAGCGCGTCGGCGTACTGACGCCGAAGATGGTCAATGCCGACAGCCTCGGCCCCGGCGAGATCGGCTTCATCACCGCCTCGATCAAGGAAGTCGCCGATACCCGCGTCGGCGATACAATCACCGAGGACAAGCGCCCGACCGCCGAAGCCCTGCCCGGCTTCAAGCCGGCCCAGCCTGTGGTTTTCTGCGGCCTCTTCCCGGTCGATGCGGCCGATTTCGAAGACCTGCGCGCGGCCATGGGCAAGCTTCGCCTCAACGATGCGTCCTTCTCTTTCGAGATGGAATCGTCGGCTGCCCTCGGCTTCGGTTTCCGCTGCGGCTTCCTCGGCCTGCTGCACCTCGAAATCATCCAGGAACGCCTTGAACGTGAATTCAATCTCGACCTGATTGCCACCGCGCCTTCGGTCGTTTACCAGCTGACGATGACGGACGGCAGCGAGCGCGAGCTGCACAACCCGGCCGACATGCCCGATGTCGTCAAGATTGACGAGATTCGCGAACCCTGGATCAAGGCGACGATCATGACGCCCGACGACTATCTCGGCGGCATCCTCAAGCTCTGCCAGGACCGCCGCGGCATCCAGACCGAACTCACTTATGTCGGCACCCGCGCGATGGTGACCTACGAACTGCCGCTCAACGAAGTCGTCTTCGACTTCTACGACCGTCTGAAGTCGATTTCGAAGGGCTACGCGTCCTTCGACTATCACCTCGAAGGCTATCGCGCCGGCAACCTCGTAAAGATGTCGATCCTCGTCAACGGCGAGCCGGTCGACGCTCTCTCGATGCTGGTACACCGCGCCGCCGCCGAAAAGCGTGGCCGCGACATGTGCGAGCGGCTGAAGGAGCTGATCCCAAAGCACATGTTCAAGATTCCGATCCAGGCAGCGATCGGCGGCAACGTCATTGCCCGCGAGACCATCTCGGCGCTGCGCAAGGACGTGACGGCGAAGTGCTACGGCGGCGACGCCACCCGCAAGCGCAAGCTTCTGGAAAAACAGAAGGAAGGTAAGAAGCGCATGCGCCAGTTCGGCAAGGTTGAGATCCCGCAGGAAGCCTTTATCGCTGCGCTCAAGATGGGCGACGAGTAAGGAACCATTTTCAGCCCGGCCGGCGCGACGCATGGCCGGGCTGCTACATGATCCCGCCTTGCCTCAGTTGCAGGCCATGTACTCCTTCACCAATCCTTCATAGGCGTCCATCTCGGGCAGCGCCTCATAGCTGCGGACGGCGCCGGTTTCGGCAAAGGGCAACTTTTCGCGCGTCCAGGTTTCGATAAACGGTTTGAACCAGCGCGGATCGTCCAGCATCGTCGGACGAAGGTTCACGAACCAATCCATTCCCTCCGACCGTGTGAACATCCACGTCATGCAGTGGCCACAGAAATAGTGATGCGCCTCGGCACCGTGCAGACCGCCGATCACGGGCTCCCCTTCCGTGATCGCAAAACCTTCCGCCGGAATCGCGGCGCTCAGCGAATAGGCGCTCGACGACATCTTCTGGCAACCCGTGCAATGGCAGGCCATGGTCAGCAGCGGCTTGGCGCTGATCTTCAGTCGCACGCGGCCGCATCGGCAGCCGCCCTCCCAAGGCAGAATGACTTCGCTCATCACGTCCTCCATTCGTCATGCTCAATCTAGCGGCAGGCAGTCCGGCGTCAAACCTAACAGCCGCGAACGGCAAACGTACCGACAGCCGCAGCGCTTCCTAGAGCATCGGGAAGTTGCGATCCCGCTCGGACATCTGCGCGACGGGCAACGGCCAGGCTATCGCGATCCTGGGGTCGAGCGCGTTGACCCCGCCTTCGGCCCCCGGCGCGTAAGGCTTGTCGTGCAGATAGATCAGCTCGCAGTTTTCGGTCAGCGTCTGGAAGCCATGGGCAAAACCAGGCGGGATCATCATCGAACGAGCGTTCTCGCCGGAGAGAACCTCACCATGCCATTGGCGATAGGTCGGCGAACCCGGCCTCAGATCGACAGCCACATCGAACACGGCTCCGGCGAGGCAGGAGACGAATTTCGCCTCGTCGTGCGGGGCCTGCTGGAAATGCATCCCGCGAATGGCCCCCTTTGCCTGTGTCATCGTGTGATTGATCTGCGCGATGCAGCCGACGCCGAAATCGGAAAGCTCCTTAGTGCAGAAGAAACGCGAGAAGAAGCCGCGCTCATCGCCGAGGCGCTGACGCTCGATGACGACGAGGTTGCTGAGGGCAGTGGGGATGCGGGTGAAACGGGACATCTGTTCGCGACCGAGAAGCAAGCACGCTATCTAGCGTCATACTCCATAGCGCCGGCAATTCAAGACGTACACCAAGTTCGCCTCAGGCCATTGAGTTGGCTACGCACATCTGTATAAGCGAGCAGTCCCCTGCGCGAATCGAGAACGAGAAACGCTGTGATCATTATCCATCCCACGGCACGGATAAGTGCCTTGGCCGATATCGAGGATTCAACACGAGGAACTTCGATTTCCATCGGTGAAGGATCCATGATCGACAGCTTCGTCAAGATCAAGCCGGCCGGTGGAACGGGAGATCTCCAGATCGGACGTTTCTCCTACGTCAACAGCGGTTGCGTGTTCTACACCGGTAACGGCATCTCGATTTCAGACAATGTTCTTATTGCCGCTAACTGCACGTTTGCGCCCGTCAACCATGCCTATAAGGATAGCGGGAAACTGATTCGGGAGCAGGGATTTCTGCCGAGCCGGGGAGGTATCATTGTCGAGGATGATGTCTGGATTGGCGCAAACTGCGTTATCCTGGATGGAGCGATCTTGCGTCAAGGCTGTCGTCTAATCGCGCGGTAAAATGCAAGCCCTTTTTTGAACATCGAAGCTGTCGTTTGCCGGGAGCAGTGTCGTCTTCGCGGTCGATATT